>NZ_JBHXFE010000020.1:0-142950 GCF_042722475.1 Streptomyces sp. NPDC127092 | reverse complement strand
CGACCGCACCAAGGCCTCCCTCTCCAAGGTGTTGGGAGAAACGCCGGAGGGGGCGGTACGGGCACGAGCCCGTACCGCCCCTTCCCCTCCTCCGTCAGACCGGCAGCCGCGCCAGCGACACCGCGCCCGCCAGGCCGTCCGGTACGGAGGACGGCACGAGCCCCGCGGCGCGCACCCGGGCGGAAAGGCGCTCCAGGAGCGGCCCGCCGGGCGCCAGGAGGCCGCCGGTCACCACCAGCGACTCCCCCGGCCTCGGCTCCAACGCCCCTACGGACGCCGCCAGTTCGTCCGCCGCGCGGTCGAGGAGCCGGCCGGCGACGGCGTCCCCCGCGTCGGCCGCGGCCACCACCAGCGGGCTCAGCTCCGCGAGCCGGACCGGGTGGGCGGCGTACGCGAACCCGACCACGCGTTCCTTCGCCAGGCCTCCGCAGAGCTCCTCCACCGGGTCCGCGAGGGCGGTGGCCGGCCCCCTGCCGTCGAGGGCCCGCAGCACCGCCCGCAGCACCTCCCGACCCAGCCAGAAGCCGCTGCCGGCGTCCCCGAGCAGCCAGCCGTCGCCGTCCACCGCGCGCACCATGCGGCGGTCCGCGATCCGCGCGCCCGCCGCCCCGGTGCCGGCGATGAGGACCAGGCCGTCGGCCGGAGTGCCGGGACCGGCCGCGAAGGCCACCTCCGCGTCGCCGCGCACCTCGACCCGCGCCGGAGCCGCGCCGACCTCCGCGAGCGCGGCCGCCAGTGCCGCCGCGGCCCGCTCCTTGCCGCCGCCGGGGCCGCCGCCCGCGAAGCCCGCCACGACCGCGGCGACCGCTCCCCCGCCGCCCGGCGGCACCGCCCCGCGCAGGGCCTCGGACAGATGCCGTACGAGCGCGTCCGCCGGCACGCTCAGCGCGTTGCCCGGGCCGCCCGTGCCCTCGCCCAGCGTCCGGCCGGTCGCCGCCTCGGCGAGCCGCGCCCTGGTCCGCGTACCGCCCGCGTCGACGCCCACCACCCGTTGAATCCTGGATTCGTTCATCAGGCCGCATGCTGGTTGATAGATTCACCCGGTCACAAGACCCCGGAAGGCCCTCCCGCATGATCACCGCACTGATCCGCTCCGAACTCCCACGGATGTCGGGCTCCTTGCGCAAGGTCGGCGACTGGGTGCTCGCCGATCCGGCGCGGGTGGCCGGACTCTCCGCGGCCGAGCTCGGCCGCCGCACCGGCACCTCGCAGGCCACCGTGACCCGGTTCTGCCACGCCCTCGGCCTCGACTCGTACCAGCGGCTGCTGCTCGAACTCGCCAGGGAACAGGGCCAGGAGAGCGCCGAGCCGCGGGAACACCGGCCGCTCGGCCCCGAGATCGGGCCCGACGAGCCGCTCGACGACGTCGTCGCCGCCGTCGCCCGCGCCGATCTCGCGGCCCTGCGCGCCACCAGCGAGCAGCTGGACCTGGAGGCGCTGGAGCGGGCCGCCCGCGCGCTCGCCCAGGCCCGGCGGATCGACGTCTACGGGGTCGGTGCCTCCGGTGTGCTGGCCCTGGAGACGCAGGCCCGGCTGTTCGGCATCGGCTGCGAGGCCCGCGCCTGGACCGAGGTGCACGCGGCGGAGACCTCCGCGGCCCTCCTGACGCCCGCGGACGCGGTCGTCGCGCTCTCCCACTCGGGCGCGACCCGCGAGGTCCTCGGACCGCTGCGGCTGGCCGCCGAGCGGGGCGCCGCGACGGTGGCCGTGACCGCCGACCCGCGCTCCCCGGTGGCCCGCGCGGCGGGCGTCCACCTCACCTCGACCGCCGCGCCCACCGGGTTCCGGCACGGCGGCTTCGGCACCCGGCACTCGGTGCTGCTGATCCTCGACTGCCTCTACGCGCGCGTGGCGCAGCTGACCTACTCGCGGGCCACGGCCGCCCTCGCGCTCACCGCGCACATCGCCGACGGCCACCGCGGATGACGCGGGAGAACACCGCCCGGACATGACGAACGGGCCCTGTGCTGCTCAGGACCCGTTCGTCATCGTGTCGTCGTGTCGCGCTCAGATCTCACCACGGAGCTTGGCGAGCGCCTCGGCGAGGATCGCCTCGCCGTCCGCGTCGCTGCGCCGCTCCCGTACGTACGCGAGGTGCGTCTTGTACGGCTCGGTGCGCGGCGGGTCCGGCGGGTTGTCCCGGTCCTGGCCGGCCGGGAAGCCACAGCGCGGGCAGTCCCAGGTGTCCGGCACCTGCGCGTCGCTGGCGAAGCTCGGCTGGGTCTCGTGCCCGTTCGAGCACCAGAAGGAGATGCGGAGACGCGGTGCCGACTCGCCCCGCTCGGCCTCCCCCATCGGCCCCGCTCCGACCCGGCTTCCCCGGATCGCGTTGCCACTTGCCACGGTCGTAACTCCCTGCGTGATGGTGCTCGAAGATGCCCCAGTCTACGTAAGGCCCAACGCGCGTCCAGTGATTGGAGTTACCCGTCCAACTTCATCAGCAGACCAAGTACGACAATGCACGCGAACCACAGCAGACCGACCACCACGGTGATGCGGTCGAGGTTGCGCTCGGCGACCGAGGAGCCGCCGACGGACGACTGCATGCCGCCACCGAACATGTCGGAGAGGCCGCCGCCCTTCCCCTTGTGCATCAGCACGAGCAGCATCAGCAGCGCACTGAAGACGATCAGGGCGATCGAGAACCCCATAACCACGGCTGGACCAACTTCCTCGGACTTATACGGACGGGGGCCGGGCATCGTACCTGCCCGACCCCCGCAAGGGTACGACGGATCTCCCCCGCCGCCTACATCATCACTGGTCGCGGAACCGGACGATCTTGACGAACTCGTCGGCGTCCAGCGAGGCACCGCCGACCAGCGCGCCGTCGATGTCGGCCTGCGCCATGATCTCGGCCACGTTGCCGCTCTTCACGGAGCCGCCGTACTGGATGCGGACCTTGTCGGCCAGCTCCTGCGAGTACAGCTCGGCGAGCTTGCCGCGGATCGCCGCGCAGACCTCCTGCGCGTCGTCGGCGCCGCAGACCTTGCCGGTGCCGATGGCCCAGACGGGCTCGTAGGCGATCACGACGGACTCGGCCTGCTCGGCCGGGACGCCCTTCAGACCGCCCTCGACCTGGGCCAGGGTGTGCGGGACGGCGTTGCCGGCCTCGCGGACCTCCAGCTCCTCGCCGACGCAGAGGATCGGGGTGATGCCGTGCTTGAAGGCGGCCTTCACCTTGGCGTTGCAGACCTCGTCGTTCTCGGCGTGGTACTGGCGGCGCTCCGAGTGGCCGACGGCCACGAAGGCGCACTTCAGCTTGGCCAGCATCGGACCGGAGATCTCACCGGTGTACGCGCCGGAGTCGTGCGCCGAGAGGTCCTGGGCGCCGTACTTGATCTTCAGCTTGTCGCCGTCGACCAGGGTCTGCACGGAGCGCAGGTCGGTGAAGGGGACCAGGACGGCGACCTCGACGGCGTCGTAGTCCTTGTCGGTCAGGGCGAAGGCGAGCTTCTGGACGTGGGCGATGGCCTCGAGGTGGTTGAGGTTCATCTTCCAGTTGCCCGCCATCAGCGGGGTGCGGGTGCGCAGATTGTCAGTCAAGGTCTCAGTCCTCCAGAGCGGCGAGGCCGGGAAGCGTCTTGCCCTCGAGGTATTCGAGGGAAGCACCGCCGCCGGTCGAGATGTGGCCGAACGCATTCTCGTCGAAGCCGAGCGTGCGCACGGCGGCGGCCGAGTCACCGCCGCCGACGACGGTGAAGCCGGGCGAGTCGAGCAGGGCCTGCGCGACGGCCTTGGTGCCGTTCGCGTAGTCGGGGTGCTCGAAGACGCCCATGGGGCCGTTCCAGAAGACCGTGCCCGCGTCGGCGAGCTTCGCCGCGTAGAGCTCGCGGGTCTTCGGGCCGATGTCCAGGCCCTCCTTGTCCGCCGGGATGGCGTCGGAGGCGACGGTCTCGTAGGTGGCCGGGGCCTTGGTCTTCAGGTCCGGGAACTCGGCGGAGACCAGGACGTCGACGGGGAGCACGAACTCGACGCCGCGCTTCTCCGCCTCCGCCAGGTAGTCCAGGCACGTGTCCTTCTGGTCCGCCTGGAGCAGCGAGATGCCGACCTCGTGGCCCTTGGCGGCCAGGAAGGTGTAGGCCATGCCGCCGCCGATGAGGATGCGGTCGGCCTTCTTCAGCAGGTTGTCGATGACGCCCAGCTTGTCGGAGACCTTGGCGCCGCCGAGGACGACCACGTAGGGCCGCTCGACCTCTTCGGTGAGCTTCTTCAGGACGCCGACCTCGGTGGCGATGAGGTAGCCGGCGTAGTGCGGCAGCCTGGCCGGCAGGTCGAAGACCGAGGCGTGCTTGCGGTGGACCGCGCCGAAGCCGTCGCCGACGTAGACGTCGGCGAGCCCGGCCAGTTCGGCCGCGAAGGCCTCGCGCTCGGCGTCGTCCTTGGAGGTCTCGCCCGCGTTGAAGCGGAGGTTCTCGACGACGGCCACCCGGCCGTCGGTCAGGGCCGCCACGGTCGCCTTGGCCGACTCGCCGACGGTGTCGGTCGCGAAGGCCACGTCGGCGTCCAGCAGTTCGCCGAGGCGCTTGGCTGCCGGGGCGAGGGAGAAGGCCGGGTCCGGGGCGCCCTTGGGGCGGCCGAGGTGCGAGGCCACCACGACGCGGGCGCCGGCGTCGGCGAGCGCCTTGACGGTCGGGACCACGGCGCGGATGCGGCCGTCATCGGTGATGGTGGTGCCGTCGAGGGGCACGTTGAGGTCGGCGCGGACGAACACCCGCTTGCCGGAGACGCCCTCGGCGAGCAGCTCGTCGATCGTCTTCATCTGTATCTCTGACTCCTTGGTACACGCGGTGGAGCACACGACACAGGGCTCGCGCAGTGCGTCATCGCACTGCCCGAGCCCTGCTTCACATCGAAAGCCCGCCCTAGAGCTTAGAGCTGGCCGCCGACGAAGACGGTGAGGTCGACGAGACGGTTGGAGTAACCCCACTCGTTGTCGTACCAGCCGAGGACCTTGACCGAGTTGCCCTCCTGGACCATCGTCAGCGACGAGTCGAACGTGCAGGACGCCGGGTCGCTCACGATGTCCGAGGAGACGATCTCGTCCTCGGTGTAGAACAGGATGCCCTTGAGCTCGCCGTCCGCGGCCTTCTTGAACGCGGCGTTGACCTCGTCCTTGGTGACCTCGCGGGAGAGCTCCACGACCAGGTCGGTGACCGAGCCGGTCGGGACCGGGACGCGCATGGCCATGCCGTCGAGCTTGCCCTTGAGCTGCGGGAGGACCAGGGCGGTGGCCTTGGCGGCACCGGTCGTGGTCGGGATGATGTTCTCCGCGGCGGCGCGGGCGCGGCGCAGGTCCTTGTGCGGGAAGTCCAGGATGCGCTGGTCGTTGGTGTACGCGTGGACCGTGGTCATCAGACCGCGGACGATGCCGAAGTTCTCGTCGAGGACCTTGGCCATCGGCGCGACACAGTTGGTGGTGCAGGACGCGTTGGAGATGACGTGGTGGTTGGCCGCGTCGTACTTGTCCTGGTTGACGCCCATGACGATGGTGATGTCCTCGTCCTTGGCCGGAGCCGAGATGAGGACCTTCTTGGCGCCGCCGGCGAGGTGCTTCGCGGCGTCCTCGCGCTTGGTGAAGATGCCGGTGGACTCGATGACGATGTCGACGCCCAGCTCACCCCACGGGATGTCGGCCGGGTTGCGCTCGGACAGCACCTTGATGGTGTGGCCGTCGACGGTGATGGTGTCGGCGGTGTGGCTCACCTCGGCCTTGAGGCGACCCAGGATGGTGTCGTACTTCAGCAGGTGCGCCGTGGTCGCGGTGTCACCCAGGTCGTTGACCGCCACGACCTCGATGTCGGCACCCTGCTCAAGGAGCGCGCGGAAGTAGTTGCGACCGATACGGCCAAAGCCGTTGATGCCTACGCGGATCGTCACGAACCGATCTCCTCGTTAGGTACGCCGGGTTTCGACGCCCGGCGAGCTTCTCTTTTTGGGATGTCCCCGACCGCTTACGACCCTACCTCTCCGGATGGCTCCGCGTGACATCGCGTGCAGCCGTATGCGCCCGGAAACTGCGGGAAAAAGGCCGACAGCCCTTACCTACCAACGGGTAAGGGCTGTCGAGGGACCTTGGTCCCCACTACGCAGAGTGACGAAAACCGGTGCTCGCCTGAGCACCCGATTCAGCGTCGGAGCGAAGTAAGCGCCCTTCTGACCAGAGCTGCCCGTTCCGCCGCATTCGGGAGGTGCTCCAGACCGAAGCCGAAGAGCACGGTGTCACGGGTGGTGACCGCCGCCTGGGAGTGGAACAGCGCCTCGGAACGGGTCCAGTCGCTTCCGTTCCCGGGACTTCCGGCCGGCGGTCCCGGGACGGACCAGGCACCCGTTCCGGTCTCGAAGCCCTCCGTGTCGCCGACGGAGCCGGCGTTCAGCCGCAGGTCGTCGACGAAGGCGCCCATCTCGCCGGTGCCCGGGTCGGAGACGTACGAGATCGCCAGCTCGATCCGCTTGCCCGCGTAGCGGCTCAGGTCGACGCTCGCCTGCCGCCAGCCGTTGGAGGGGCCGGTGAAGGCGTTCCAGGCGCCGGTGGTGCCGGTGGCGGTGCAGCCGTCCTGCCCGACCGTGAGGTAGTGGGCGAGGAAGGGGTGGTCGCGGACGTAGTAGCCCTCGCCGCAGTCGGCGGGCGGCTCCGCGGAGGTGCCGCCGTTGGCGTCGGGCAGGGTGGTCCAGTCGTCCTGGCCGACGGTGTGGGCCTCCACGATCAGGTTGTCGTAGCCCGGCTCGGTGTCGTAGCTGACCTGGAAGGTCAGGTTCGGCTTCGAGGCGGCGTCCACGCCCGTGAGGTCCACGGTGCGGCTCAGCCGGCCCCAGGTGCCGTCCGTGTGGCGCAGCGCGGCGAACCGGCTGCCCGCGTACGGCTCGAAGGGCGTGCGGATGCCCGGGTAGTCGCCCGCGGAGGCGCTGGACGCGAACTGCGGGAAGCGGTCGGGCGTGAGGCTGTCGGAGGTGACGGTGTAGGCGCCGGCGTTGTCCAGCGGGTTGCCGTCGGCGGCACCGAGTGCCGCTCCGCTGCCGCCGAGCCGGCCGGAGCCGGCGAAGGACGGCGGGGCGTTCAGCCCGGCCCGGTGGAAGGCGCCGAGGTAGTACTGGGCGAAGTCGTTGGACTGGGCGCGGCCGATCCGCGCGAGGCCGCCGGACTTCTCGCCCGCGTTGATCAGTTTGCCGCCCTCGTTGAGGTAGGCCCGGACGGCGAGCAGGGTGGCCCCGGAGGGCTGCTCGGCGCCGGTGTACCAGACGACCGTGCCGAAGTGGCCGAGCACCCCGAGGGCGTCCGGCGTGCCCTGGGTGGCGACGTCCCAGACGGCGGCCTTGCGGCCGTTCGCGGCGAGCGCCTTCACATAGGCGTCCGTGTGCCGCGCGGCGCCGGTACCGCCCTCCTCGGCGAGGACCAGGACGTCGGCGCGGGGCCGCTCGGCCACGGTGTACCTGAACGGGGCGGACGCGGTCGCCTTCCCCTCGCGGGTGCGGGCGGTGTACCAGACCTCGACCTCGTCTCCGGGCCGCGCGCCCTCGACCTCGGCGCGGTACTCGTCGAAGTAGAGGTTGTCCTCGCCGCCGAAGGTCTCGCCGCCCTTCCAGGGCTCCAGGCCCTCGCGGTGGGTGCGGCCGCCGTTGATCCGGTAGTTGAGGGTCTTGGCGCGCAGCGACTTGCGGGCGGTGACGGCCACCTCCTGGGCGCCGCCGTTCGCGTACGAGGTGGTGAAGGCGTCCGGGGTGAAGTCGGGGGCCTCGATGCCGACCGGGGACACCGGGCGGTCCGGGTGGGCGGCGGTCTCGGCGACGGCGAGCGCGAACGGGACGTTCTTGGCGAACTCGGCCTGGATCAGCTTCTCGTCGTCCGGGAAGGTGAACACGGAGGCGCAGTCGGCCGGGTCCCAGGCGTCGTTCGGGTCGACGCGGGAGGCGGTGGCGCAGGTCGACATCTCCGGGGTGAACATCTGCATCCCGTTGACGTTGGCGGCGTGTCCGTCGGCCTCGCCGTTGGTGATGTAGAGCTCGGAGGAGACCTGGGGGCGGTAGCCGGGGACCGCGGACTTCTGCGGGGTGCCGGCGAGCGCCTTGAGGGCCACGTCGTCGGGGGTGTCGGTGGCGACCTGCCAGCCCACGCCGTAGAGCAGCAGCTGGGCGGCGGAGTGGTAGTTGATGCCGTACGCGAAGCCGATGCGCTTCTCGAAGGCGTCCAGGGCCCGGGTCTCGGGCTCGGACATGGGTCCGGGGCCGCGGAAGGTCTCGTCGGCGGGGTCGGGCGAGGATCCCTCGTCGTCGTAGCCCCACTTGTAGGCGAAGTTGCGGTTGAGGTCGACGCCGTCGCCGGGCTCGATGCGCCCGTCGCCGTTGTTGTCCCGCAGGTTCTTGCGCCACTGGCGGTTGGCCGGGGCGGCGTGGGTGAAGTCGTAACCGTCCGGGTTGGCGGAGAGCACGAACCACAGCTCGGTGGTGTCGACCAGCCTGGTGATCCGCGGGTCCTTGCCGTAGCCGTCCAGGTAGTGGTGCATCAGCCGCCGGGTCATCTCCGGCGTGATCCACTCGCGGGCGTGCTGGTTGGACAGGTACAGCGTGGCGGGCTTCGAGCCGTCCCTGGTCTTCGCGGCGCCCTTGCTCACCTTGAGGGCGAGGATGCCCTGGCCCCTGAGGGTCCTGCCGATGGAGACGACCTTGGTGAGCCCCGGGTTGGCCCGGGCGGTGTCCAGGATCTCCTGCTTGAGTCCGCCCTTGCCGCCGTACGGGCGGAAGACGCCGTCCCCGGCGGCCGCGACCCGCTTCTCGGCCTGGGCGCCGATGGTGTGCTCGGCGATCTCGACGCCCCGCCGGCGCAGCTGGCCGGCCTGCGCGTCGGTGAGGTAGAGCTCGACGGTGGCGGTGCCCCGGTCGGGCACCTGCTCGGTCAGTTCGTGGGCGTCGGTGCCGACGTCGAGAAGGAGCGGCACCTGCTCCTTGGTGACCTTCGCCCGCCACACGGAGACGTGTTCGAAGTCCCCGTCCTGTGCCGCGGGTCGCGCTCCGGCGGCGGGTGCCGTCGCCAGACCCGCGATGACCAGAGATGCCGCGGCGAGGATCGCTCTCGCTCTGCGCCTCATCAGCCCCCCTTGCTGTCGTCTGCCACGAATGTGAACAGACGCCAGGCTCGTGGTGGCTCATACCCCTGTCAAGGGTGCGTACGGCGCGTCGGAGGAAGCCGGAAAACGGAACTGCCGGTACCTCAGAAAGGTACCGGCAGTGGGGAGTTGGGGGTACGCCCGGCGGATCGGCGGACGGTCCCCGCTCAGCCGACGAGGCTGTCGTCCAGCTCCTCCGTCAGGTTGGACTCGGTCCCCGGGATGCCCAGGTCCTGAGCCCGCTTGTCGGCCATGGCGAGCAGCCGGCGGATCCGGCCGGCCACCGCGTCCTTGGTGAGCGGCGGGTCGGCGAGCGCACCCAGCTCCTCCAGCGAGGCCTGCTTGTGCTCCATGCGCAGCCGGCCCGCGGCGGCCAGGTGCTCGGGCACCTCCTCGCCGAGGATCTCCAGGGCCCGCTGCACCCGGGCGCCGGCGGCGACCGCGGCGCGGGCGGAGCGGCGCAGGTTGGCGTCGTCGAAGTTGGCCAGCCGGTTGGCGGTGGCGCGGACCTCGCGCCGCATCCGGCGCTCCTCCCAGGCCAGCACCGACTCGTGCGCGCCGAGCCGGGTCAGCAGGGCGCCGATGGCGTCGCCGTCGCGGACCACGACCCGGTCCACGCCGCGGACCTCGCGGGCCTTCGCGGCGATGGAGAGCCGGCGGGCGGCGCCGACCAGGGCGAGCGCGGCCTCGGGGCCGGGGCAGGTGACCTCCAGGGAGGAGGAGCGGCCCGGCTCGGTCAGCGAGCCGTGCGCCAGGAAGGCGCCGCGCCAGGCCGCCTCCGCGTCACAGGTGGCCCCGGAGACGACCTGCGGGGGAAGACCCCGGATCGGCCGGCCGCGGCCGTCCACGAGACCGGTCTGGCGGGCCAGCTGGTCGCCGCCCGCTACCACGCGCACCACGAAGCGCGAGCCGCGGCGCAGTCCGCCGGGAGCCATCACGATCAGCTCGGAGCTGTGTCCGAAGATCTCCAGGATGTCGCGCTTGAGCCGGCGGGCCGCCATCGCCGTGTCCAGCTCCGCCTCGATCACGATCCGGCCGCTCACCAGGTGCAGCCCGCCCGCGAACCGAAGGATCGACGAGACCTCGGCCTTCCTGCAGCAGGTCCGGGTGACGGGGAGCCGGGAGATCTCGTCCTTCACCGCTGCCGTCATCGCCATGGGCCGATCCTTCCATGCATCCGAAAAATACGGTCGTACGCGGCGGCCAACAGCTCCGGGTCGTGCTTCGGAGCGCCGTCGGGCCTGGCCACCGGCGCCAGCTCGACCGCGGCGCCGAGCCGCTTGGCGGCTTCGGCGAGGGGCTCTCTTGCCGACGCGTCGGGCACGGCGGCCTCGTCAGCCAGCACCACGTCCAGGGCGAGTTTAGGGGCGTGTCGTGCCAAAACCTCCAAATGACGCTGCGGGGAGAAGCCCTCGGTTTCTCCGGGCTGCGGCGCGAGGTTCAGCGAGAGCACCCGGCGGGCCTTCGTCTCCATGAGGGCGTCGAGCAGCTCCGGCACCAGAAGGTGCGGAATCACCGAGGAGAACCAGGAGCCAGGACCGAGCACCACCCAGTCCGCGTCCAGGACGGCCGCGACCGCCTCGGGCACGGCCGGCGGGTCGTGCGGCACCAGGTGCACGGACTGCACCTCGCCGGGCGTGAGCGCCACCGTGGCCTGGCCGCGAACCGTGTCCACGTCGTGCGGGCGCGCCGGGTCGTGGCCCCTGACCAGGGCCTGGAGCTCCAGCGGCACGGCGGACATGGGCAGCACCCGGCCCTGGGCGCCGAGCAGCTTGCCGACCAGGTCGAGGGCCTGCACCGGATCGCCGCCCAGCTGCTCCCAGAGGGCGACGATCAGCAGGTTGCCGACGGCGTGGCCGCCCATCTCGCCCTTGGACTGGAAGCGGTGCTGGATGACCCGGGCCCAGGTCTGGCCCCAGTCGTCGTCACCGCAGAGCGCGGCGAGCGCCTTGCGGAGGTCTCCCGGGGGCAGCACGCCCAGCTCCTCGCGGAGCCGGCCGCTGGAGCCCCCGTCGTCGGCGACGGTGACCACGGCGGTCAGGTCGCCGGTGATGCGGCGCAGGGCGGCGAGGGAGGCCGACAGGCCCATGCCGCCGCCCAGCGCGACGACCTTGGGCTGGGCGCCACGCCTGCGGAGCGTACGGCGCACCGAGAGGGTGGACGTACGCCGGCGGTACGGCTTCACTCGCGCCCCATGTCCCGGTGCACCACGACGGTCTCGACGCCCTCGGAGGCGAGGCGGGCGGCCAGCTTCTCGGCGGTGGCGACGGAGCGGTGCTTGCCGCCCGTGCAGCCGACGGCGATGGTCACGTAGCGCTTGCCCTCGCGGCGGTAGCCGGCGGCGATCAGCTGGAGCAGCTCGGTGTAGCGGTCCAGGAACTCCTTGGCACCGGGCTGGTTGTAGACGTAGTTGGCGACCTCCTCGTTGAGGCCGGTGAAGGGGCGCAGCTCGGGGACCCAGTGCGGGTTCGGCAGGAAGCGCATGTCGACGACGAGGTCGGCGTCGACCGGCAGTCCGTACTTGAAGCCGAAGGACATCACGGTGGCCCGCAGCTCGGGCTCCTCCTCGCCGGCGAACTGGGCGTCCATCTTGGCGCGCAGCTCGTGCACGTTGAGGCTGGAGGTGTCGATCACCAGGTCGGCGTCGCCGCGCAGCTCGCGCAGCAGGTCGCGCTCGGCGGCGATGCCGTCGACGATGCGGCCGTCGCCCTGGAGCGGGTGGGGCCGGCGGACCGACTCGAAGCGCCGGACCAGGGCCTCGTCGGAGGACTCCAGGAAGACGATCCGGCGGGTGACCTGCTTGGAGTCGAGGTCGGCCAGGGAGTCGCGGAGGTTGTCGAAGAACTGCCGGCCGCGGACGTCGACGACGACCGCGATCCTGGCCACGTTGCCCTGGGAGCGGGCGCCGAGCTCCACCATGGTGGGGATCAGGGCGGGCGGCAGGTTGTCGACGACGAACCAGCCGAGGTCCTCGAGGCACTTCGCCGCGGTGGACCGGCCGGCGCCCGACATGCCGGAGATGATCACCAGCTCGGGGATGGCCGCGTCGCCGTTGTTCTCGGCCGCCGCGGGCTCCGGGGTGCCCGTACTCATGTCTGGTGCTCCGTCTTCGTACGTGAGCTCGTGCTCGTCGTGCTGCTCGTGCTGATCGTGTTCGTCGTGCCGGTCGTGCGTGGTCATGCGGTGGTGCCCCCGTCGTCTTCCATGATCTCTCCTGTTGCCGTGTTCACGGCGGGCGCGGCCGGGGCCGCCTGCGCGAGGGCCACCGCCACGGCCTCGGCCGTCTTGCGGCCCATGCCGGGGACCTCGCAGATCTGCTCGATTGTCGCCTGCCGGAGCCGTTTGACCGAGCCGAAATGCTTGATGAGCGCTTGTTTCCGGGTGTCGCCGAGACCCGGGATCTCGTCCAGGGGGCTGCTGCGGATGCGCTTGTTGCGCTTGGACCGCTGGTAGCGGATGGCGAAGTCGTGAGCCGTGTCACGTACCCGCTGCAGGAGGTACAGGCCCTCGCTGGTGCGGGGCAGCACCACCGGGTCGTCCTCGCCCGGCAGCCAGACCTCCTCCAGCCGCTTGGCGAGGCCGCAGACGGCGATGTCGTCGATGCCGAGCTCGTCCAGGGCCCGCCGCGCGGCGGCGACCTGCGGCTGCCCGCCGTCGACGACGACGAGCTGCGGGGGGTAGGCGAAGCGCTTGGGCCGCCCGTCGTCCTCGGGGGCGGACTCGGGCACCTCGCCGTCCACCCACTCCCCCGTCTTCTCCTTCTCGGCGAGATAGCGCTTGAAGCGGCGGCTGATCACCTCGTGCATGGAGCGGACGTCGTCCTGACCCTCGAAGCCCTTGATCTGGAAGCGGCGGTACTCGCTCTTCCGGGGCAGTCCGTCCTCGAAGACGATCATGGAGGCCACGACGTCCTCGCCCTGCAGGTGCGAGATGTCGAAACACTCGATGCGCAGCGGCGCCGAGTCCAGGTCAAGGGCCTCGGCGATCTCCTCCAGGGCACGGGAGCGGGTGGTCAGGTCACTGGCCCGCTTGGTCTTGTGCAGGACGAGGGACTGCTGGGCGTTCCGGGCGACGGTCTCCATCAGGGCCTTCTTGTCGCCCCGCTGCGGGATGCGCAGCGACACGTTCGCCCCGCGCCGCCCGGAGAGCCAGGCGGTGACCGCCCCGGAATCCTCCGGCAGGGCGGGGACCAGCACCTCCTTGGGTACGGCGTCGCCGCTCTCCTCGCCGTACAGCTGCTGGAGGGCGTGCTCGACGAGACCGGCGGTGTCGACGGCCTCGACCTTGTCGGTGACCCAGCCGCGCTGGCCGCGGACCCGGCCGCCGCGCACGTGGAAGATCTGGACGGCGGCCTCCAGCTCGTCCTCGGCGAGCGCGATGAGGTCGGCGTCGGTGGCGTCGGCGAGCACCACCGCGTTCTTCTCCATGGCCTTGCGCAGCGCCTCTATGTCGTCGCGCAGCCGGGCGGCCTTCTCGTACTCCAGGTCCTCGGCCGCGATCATCATCTGCTTCTCCAGGCGGCGCAGATACGTGCCGGTGCGGCCGGCCATGAAGTCGCAGAAGTCCTCGGCCAGTTCGCGGTGCTCCTCCGCGGTGACCCGCCCGACGCAGGGCGCCGAGCACTTCCCGATGTATCCGAGCAGGCAGGGCCTCCCCGCCGAGGCGGCGTTCCGGAACACCCCCGCCGAGCAGGTCCGCACCGGAAACACCCGCAGCATCAGGTCGACGGTCTCGCGGATGGCCCACGCGTGCGCGTACGGCCCGAAATAGCGCACGCCCTTCTTCTTGTGCCCGCGCATGACCTGGACGCGCGGGAACTCCTCGTCGAGCGTGACGGCCAGGTACGGATAGCTCTTGTCGTCCCGGTACTTCACGTTGAACCGGGGGTCGAACTCCTTGATCCAGGAGTACTCCAGCTGCAGCGCCTCGACCTCGGTCGACACGACGGTCCACTCGACGGAGGCGGCCGTGGTCACCATCGTCGCCGTGCGCGGGTGGAGGCTCGCCAGCGGCTGGAAGTAGTTCGCCAGGCGCTGGCGCAGGGACTTCGCCTTCCCGACGTAGATCACCCGGCGGTGCTCGTCGCGGAATTTGTAGACCCCCGGCGAGTCGGGGATCTGTCCCGGCCTGGGACGGTAGCTGGAGGGGTCGGCCATGGTCCCCACCCTACTGGCGGGGACCGACACTCAGGCCGCGCGCGCTCGTTGCCCGGACATGACGAACGAGGCTTCAGGACGGCTGGCGGACCGGGTGTGCGTGGTCACCGGCGCGGCGAGCGGGATCGGCCGGGCGACGGCGCTGCGCTTCGCGGCGGAGGGCGCGCGGGTGGTCGCGACGGACGTGGACGCGGGGCGCCTCGCCACGCTCGGCGACGGGGTGGTGACGGTCGTCGGCGACGTCTCGCGCGACGCCGACGCCCGCCGCATGATCACCACCGCGGTGGAGCGCTTCGGACGCCTCGACGTCCTGGTGGCGAACGCGGGGGTCATCCCCCTCCTCGACGTCACGGAGGCGAGCGCCGCCGACTTCGACGAGGTGATGGCGGTGGACGGCCGCGGCATGTTCCTGACCTGCAAGTACGCGATCGAGGCGATGCTCGGCACGGGCGGCGGCGCGATCGTGTGCACGTCGTCGGTCTCGGGCGTGGCGGGCCAGGCGCGGCAGGCCGTGTACGGCCCGGCGAAGTTCGTGGCGACGGGTCTCACCAAGCACCTGGCGGTGGAGTGGGCCCCGCACGGCATCCGGGTCAACGCGGTCGCGCCCGGCACGATCGAGACCGAGCGCGTGGCCGCGGTCCGCCACGAGCCGCGCGGCCCGGAGTACCTGGACACGGTCGCCCGGGCCCACCCGATGGCCCGCTTCGGCCGCCCGGAGGAGGTGGCCGCGGCCGTCCTCTTCCTGGCCTCGGACGAGGCCTCGTTCGTGACGGGGGCGGTTCTGCCGGTGGACGGCGGATATCTGGCGCAGTGAGCGCGGGGGACCCGGCGGGCCCCGGGGTCACCCGGGTACCCGCCGGGCCCGGGGGTTACCGGGAGCGTCGGCGTATCGCCGCCGTGGTGCCCAGTGCGAGGGCGAGGACCGCGCCCGCGCCGGCCGCGGTGGAGGCCACGGTGACGGCGGGCTCGTCGTGGGCGGCCGGTGCGGCGGCCGCGGGGGCGGCGGGGGCCGCGGATCCGGGGCCGTAGCCGCCCGCCGCGCCCTTCCTCGCGTACGCGGAGCCCGGAAGCTTGTCGCCGTACGCCTTGCCCACCCGCTCGCGGTACGCGGCCAGCGTGGTGCCGCCGGCCCCCACGGCCCGCACCGCGTCCTCGTCGAGCGGCAGTACCTTCGTCCCCTTCTGCACGTACCACGCGTCGATCTGCGGCTCGCGGAACACCGTCCCGCCGGGCAGCACCCGCCCGCCCTGCAGCGCGTAGCGCACCTCGTCGTCGCCGGTGGCGATGTTCACCACCTGCCAGCCGCCGTCCGCCGTGCGCACGGTCCAGAGGGACGCAGCCCGGCCGTCCGCCGCGACCGCCTTGCTGGCGTGGAACTCGACCCGGGCCACCGCCGCCCCCGGCTTCCCGGCCACGAAGTCCGGCGACAGGATCCGTACGGGCACCGAGGCGCCCTCGATGCGGGGCCGCTCCGCCGCCCGGGCGAGGGCGCCGTCCCGGGCGAAGAAGCGGGCCACCGTGTCGAGGGTGCGGGGCGCGGCGGCCGCCTGTTCCGGGGTCGCCGCGGTCGGCAGCGGCTCGGCCGCGTCGGCGGGCACCGCCCCGAGGAGGACGAGGACGGCCATGCCCAGCAGACCGGCGCCGCCGGCGCTCAGGGCGCGTATGCGTGCGTTCATCGTCGTCACGCCCCGATCCGGTAGAGCGAGTGGGTCCACGAGAACGAGCTGTTGTTCACGTACCAGGCGTGCGAGGCCCAGTTGTAGCGGTCGCTGGACGGCCATGGATCGCCCCAGTACACCCAGCTGTTGGCGTCGTCGTAGCCGTAGACGACGTGCATGTGCCCGCCGCCGCTCGACCACTGGATCCGGGTCTCGACCGGCCGGTCGGCGCTGATCTCGGTCTGCACGGTCGAGTAGCGCAGCCAGCCGTTCACGTACGAACCGGGGTTGATGCCCGCCCAGCTCAGCCCGTCCTGGACGTTGCCCAGGGTGGCCTGCCAGTTGGGGCAGTCGTAGCCCTGCTGCCGGCCGAAGGCGGCGTTGCAGAACTGGTTCTGGCTGTAGTTGCGGCCGAACCAGGTGGCGATGGTGTTGCCGCCGGCCGCCCAGCACCAGTTGGTCTTCTGCTGGGCCTGCATGGTGATGTTCAGCCGCTTGGAGGCGAGGGCGGACACGCCTTCCGCGGCCGCGTCCTCGCCGGTCGGCGCGGCGGACGCCGGGGCGGCGGGGACGAGGAAGAGGGCGGCTGTGGCGGCGAGTGCCGCGAGGACCTTTCTGCTGCGCATCGCGTTCCTCCCGTGGTGGGGATCGGAGGAGAGGTGGGGAGAGGAGCGCGTCCGGACGCTGGTCTGGAGCATCGGACGTTGTCCGGATCCGGTCAACACGCTTCAATGCGGGGTGACGGCGAGCTGTGAACGGTGTGACCCGGGTGTGAACGGCCGTCCCCGGCCCACCAGCCCGCCCGTCCGGGCGGCCGTGTGCTCCGCCTCCCCCTGCCGTGAACGTTCACTGAGGAGTCCTCGTGGGTCACACCGAGGCCGATCTGGCGCAGTTGCTGCACACGGGGCCGTTCCACCTGGCGCTGCGCACGGCACTCGCGGTGCGCGGACTGCCGCTCCAGCGCGTCCAGCACCATCTGGCGCACCGGGGTGTGAAAGTCGGTGTGACGTCGCTGAGTTACTGGCAGCAGGGCGCCCGGCGGCCGCAGCGGCCCGAGTCCATGAAGGCAGTCCGTGCCCTGGAGGAGGTGCTCCAGCTGCCCGGCAACTCGCTGATCCGGCTGCTCCACGAGGACGCCTCCGCCCGGGACGGGGTCGAACGCCCGGCGACCCGCTCGTACCGCTCGCTCGTCGAGGCCTCGGGCGTGGTCGAGGAGCTGCTCGCGGAGCTGGAGTGCCCGGCGGACGGCGGGCTGCACACCGTGGCCCATCAGGAGCGGGTGCGGATCGGGGCCGGACGCGAGCTGATCGGGCGGGACTCCCAGCACGTGGTGCGGGCGCACCGGGACGGGGTCGACCGTTATCTGGCGATCCACCGGGGTGATCCGGGCTGCGATCCGTCCCGGGTGGAGGTGCGGGCGACGGAGAACTGCCGGACGGGGCGGGTGCGGCGGCACGCGGAGACCGGGGTGCTGGTCGCCGAGCTGCTCTTCGACACCCGGCTGCGGGCCGGGGACACCTATGTCTTCTCGTACGGCTTCGAGGACGGGACGGGCGGTCCGAGCCGGGAGTACGTGCGGGGCTTCAGCTTCGCCGGGGGGCAGTACGTGCTCCAGGTCCGCTTCGACGAGGCGGCGCTGCCGGTGCGCTGCCGGCGGTTCGCGCAGGCGTCGACGGGCGCGCCGCGCGGTGGCCGGGCCGAGCTGACGCTGAGCGGCCGGCACCGCGCGGTGCACATCGTGGAGCAGGGGGTACGGCCCGGGATCCTCGGGATCGAGTGGGACTGGGCCTGAGACGTGAGGTCCGAGGCCCGGCGCCGGGCGGGTGTCTCAGGCCTTGGGGCCGGCGACCAGCTTGCCGTTCTCGACGCGGACGGGAACCTCGGGGAGCGGCACGGTCGCCGGGCCCTGGAGGGCCTTTCCGGTGGTCACGTCGAAGCGGCTGCCGTGGCAGGGGCAGTTGCCCTCGTTGTTCTCGATCTTGTCCAGGACGCAGCCCGCGTGGGTGCACTGGGCGCTGAAGGCCTTGTACTGACCCTGGGCCGGGCAGTGCACCAGGACCCGCTGCTCGCGGTAGAGCTTGGCACCGCCGACGGGCACCTCGTCGGGTGCGCCGAGGGCGACCGGGGCGGTCGGCGTGGGGTCCTGGGCGTGGCCCACCTTGGAGTCGGTGGAGCAGGCGGCGACACCCAGCCCGGCGGCCCCGGCGAGGGCGGCGCCTTTCAGTACGGTGCGGCGGGTGGACTGGCCGGACATGAGCGCTCCACGGTGTCGGATCGGGGACAAGGCGGCCCGAGAAGGGACCGAACCGACGATACCGGCGGGTTCGCACACACGGACGGCCGGGTCGGCAGGCGGCCCGCCGGGGCCGGTCCGGACGGCGCGCGTGCGAGCGATCCCGAGCGGCCCGCCGGCGGCTGTCGGCCCGTGCCGGTCATGGGTTACGTTCCGGTACGTGATCGTCGTCGCCGGTGAGTCCCTGATCGACCTGGTCCCCGACGGGGCGCCGGGCCCCCTGGCCCCGCTGCTGCCCCGGCCGGGTGGCGGCCCGTACAACACGGCCGTGGCCCTCGGCCGGATCGGCGCGGACGTGGCCTTCTGTTCGCGCGTCTCGACGGACGCCTTCGGCGAGGTGCTGGTCGAGCGGCTGCGGACGGCGGGTGTGGCGACCGGGCTCGTGCAGCGCGGGCCCGAGCCGACCACCCTGGCGGTCGCCTCGGTGGGACCCGACGGCTCCGCGCACTACGGCTTCTACGTCGAGGGCACGGCGGACCGGCTCTTCGCGCTGCCCGAGCGCCTGCCGGACGGGGTGCGGGCGGTCGCCTTCGGGACCTGCTCACTGGCCCTGGAACCGGGTGCGAGCGCCTACGAGGCGCTGCTGCGGCGGTCGTCGCTGGCCGGTGCCTTCACCCTGCTCGACCCGAACGTCCGGCCCGGCCTGATCCCCGACGCGGACGCCTACCGCGAGCGCTTCGCCGGCTGGCTGCCGTACGTCTCGCTCCTGAAGCTCTCGGAGGAGGACGCCGCCTGGCTCGGCGGCTCCCCGGAGGAGTGGCTGGCCGCCGGTCCGGCCGCGGTGGTCCTGACCCGTGGCGCGGCGGGCCTGACGGTCTTCACCCGCGCGTACGAGGTGTCCGTCCCCGCCGCGCGCGTGCGGGTGGTGGACACGATCGGCGCGGGCGACACGGTGAACGCCGCACTCCTGCACGGTCTCGCGGACCGCCCGGTGTCCGCCCTCTCGGACACGGACTGGCGCGCTCTCCTCGGGTACGCGGCCCGGGCGGCGGCCGTCACCTGCTCCCGCGCGGGCGCGGAACCGCCGTACGCGCGGGAACTGCGGGAGCCGGGCGAGGTCTGAGACCCCCGGCGGCCCCCCTCGGACGGTTCGACGGTCCGGGCGGCTCTGGACTGGCCGGGCGGCTCTGGACTGGTCCGGGCTGGTCCAGGCAGTCCGGCTGGTCCAGGCAGTCCGGCTGGTCCGGCTCGTCCAGGCGGACCGGCTGGTCCGGCTGGTCCGGACCGGAGCGTGCAAACGTCCGAGGGGGCCGCCCCGGCCGGCTTCCGGCGGGGCGGCCCCCTCGTGGGGCGGTGTCGGCGGCCTCAGGCCTTGCGGGTGCGGGCCGTCGCCTTCTTGGCGGCGGTCTTCTTCACCGGGGCGGCCTTCTTCGCCGCGGCGGTCTTGGTGGCCGCCGCCTTCTTCGCCGGGGCGGCCTTCTTGGCGCTCCGCGCCGCCGGGACCTTGGTCGGCGCGTCGCTGATGCGGTCGGCGCCCAGGATCTCGCGGAGGAACTTGCCGGTGTGGCTGGCCGGGACGGAGGCGACCTCCTCGGGCGTGCCCTCGGCGACGACGATGCCGCCGCCGCTGCCGCCCTCGGGACCCATGTCGATGATCCAGTCCGCGGTCTTGATGACGTCCAGGTTGTGCTCGATGACGATCACCGAGTTGCCCTTGTCGACCAGGCCGGAGAGGACCTTGATCAGCTTCGAGATGTCCTCGAAGTGGAGGCCCGTGGTCGGCTCGTCCAGGACGTACACCGTGCGGCCCGTGGAGCGCTTCTGGAGCTCGGAGGCGAGCTTGACGCGCTGGGCCTCGCCGCCGGAGAGGGTCGGCGCGGACTGGCCGAGGCGGACGTAGCCCAGACCGACCTCGGTGAGGGTGCGGAGGTGGCGGGAGATCGTCGGGACCGCCTCGAAGAAGCCCAGGGCCTCCTCGATCGGCATGTCCAGGACCTCGGCGATGGACTTGCCCTTGTAGTGGACCTCCAGGGTCTCCCGGTTGTAGCGGGCGCCGTGGCAGACCTCGCACGGCACGTAGACGTCCGGGAGGAAGTTCATCTCGATCTTGATGGTGCCGTCGCCGGAGCAGTTCTCGCAGCGGCCGCCCTTGACGTTGAAGGAGAAGCGGCCCGGCAGGTAACCGCGCACCTTCGCCTCCATCGTCTCCGCGAAGAGCTTGCGGACGTGGTCGAAGACGCCGGTGTAGGTCGCCGGGTTCGAGCGCGGGGTGCGGCCGATGGGCGACTGGTCGACGTGCACGACCTTGTCGACGAGGTCGTCGCCGTCCACGCGCGTGTGCCGTCCGGGCACCGACTTGGCGCCGTTCAGCTCGCGCGCGAGGTGGGTGTAGAGGATGTCGTTGACCAGGGTCGACTTTCCGGAACCCGAGACACCGGTGACGGCCGTGAGGACGCCCAGCGGGAAGGAGACGTCGATGTCCCGCAGGTTGTTCTCCCGGGCGCCGTGCACGGTGAGCCGGCGCGAGGGGTCCACGGGGCGCCGGATGTCCGGCGTGGTGATCGCCCTGCGGCCGGACAGGTACTGCCCGGTCATCGACTCCTCGTTGGCCAGGAGCTCCTTCAAGGGACCGGAGTGGACGACCTTGCCGCCGTGCTCGCCGGCGCCCGGGCCGATGTCCACGACCCAGTCGGCCACCTTGATGGTGTCCTCGTCGTGCTCGACGACGATGAGGGTGTTGCCCATGTCGCGCAGCCGGACCAGGGTCTCGATGAGCCGGTGGTTGTCGCGCTGGTGGAGACCGATGGACGGCTCGTCGAGCACGTACAGCACGCCCACCAGGCCGGAGCCGATCTGGGTGGCGAGCCGGATGCGCTGGGCCTCGCCGCCGGAGAGCGTGCCGGCGGCCCGGTTGAGCGAGAGGTAGTCGAGGCCGACGTCGACGAGGAAGCGCAGCCGCTCGTTGACCTCCTTGAGGACCCGCTCGGCGATCTTCTTGTCGCGGGCGCTGAGGGTGAGCCGGCCGAGGAACTCGGCGCAGTCGCTGATCGACATCGCGGAGACCTCGGCGATGGACTTGTCCATCACGGTGACCGCGAGCACGATCGGCTTCAGCCGCGTGCCCTCGCAGGTGGGGCAGGGCACCTCGCGCATGTAGCCCTCGAAGCGCTCACGGCTGGAGTCGCTCTCGGCCTCGCTGTGCCGCCGCTTCACGAAGGACACGGCGCCCTCGAAGGCGGGCGTGGTGTAGGAGCGCTCGCGGCCGTACCGGTTGCGGTAGCGGACCTCGACCTGGGTCTTGTGGCCGTACATGAGGGCCTTCTTGGCCCGCTGCGGCAGGCCCGCGTACGGGATGTCCGTACGGAAGCCGAGGGCCTGGGAGAGGCCGCCGATCAGCCGGCCGAAGTACTCCTTGGTGTGGCCGTGCGACCAGGGGTGGATGGCGCCCTCGTCGAGCGACCGCTCCTCGTCGGGGACGACGAGCTCCGGGTCGACCTCCATGCGGGTGCCGATGCCGGTGCAGTCCGGGCAGGCGCCGAAGGGGGAGTTGAAGGAGAAGGAGCGCGGCTCCAGCTCCTCGAAGGACAGGTCGTCGTACGGGCAGTAGAGGTGCTCCGAGTACATCCGCTCGCGCTCGGGGTCGTCCTCGGGGAGGTCGACGAAGTCGAGCACGACCATGCCGCCGGAGAGGCCGAGCGCGGTCTCCACGGAGTCGGTGAGCCGCCGCTTGGCGCTGTCCTTGACGGTGAGGCGGTCGACGACCACCTCGATGGTGTGCTTCTCCTGCTTCTTCAGGGTCGGCGGCTCGCTGAGCTGGATCGTCTGCCCGTCGACCCGGGCGCGGCTGTAGCCCTTGGTCTGGAGGTCGGCGAAGAGGTCGACGAACTCGCCCTTGCGCTCGCGCACCAGCGGCGAGAGCACCTGGAAGCGGCTGCCCTCGGGCAGCTCCAGGACCTTGTCGACGATGGCCTGCGGCGACTGGCGGGAGATCGGCCTGCGGCACTCGGGACAGTGCGGCTTGCCGATGCGGGCGAAGAGCAGCCGGAGGTAGTCGTAGACCTCGGTGATGGTGCCGACCGTCGAGCGCGGGTTGCGCGAGGTCGACTTCTGGTCGATGGAGACGGCCGGGGACAGACCCTCGATGAAGTCGACGTCCGGCTTGTCCATCTGGCCGAGGAACTGCCGGGCGTAGGAGGAGAGCGACTCGACGTACCGGCGCTGCCCCTCGGCGAAGATCGTGTCGAACGCGAGGGAGGACTTGCCCGACCCCGAGAGCCCGGTGAAGACGATGAGGGAGTCACGCGGGAGGTCGAGCGAGACGTTCTTGAGGTTGTGCTCGCGAGCGCCACGGACGATGAGACGGTCGGCCACGCCGGTCCGCACCTTTCTTGAGAGAGCGGATGTGCCTGAACACCCAACAACCAAGGATGCCGGATGCTTCCATCGAGCTTATAGCACGCACATTCGATTTCCGCCGGGCGGCCGCCCTCTTCACCCGAACGAGTGGCGGCGCCGGTGCTCCGCCGCAGGTCCGGCGGGTGCGGGGCCTGGCCGCAGAGGCCCGGAACCCCCTAGGGTCGGCGCCATGATCGACCATGTGCGTGACATCGCCTCCGTGCGCGAGGCGACCGACCGGCTCATCGAGGCCGTCTCCTCCTGGGACAACGCGGCACTCGCCGAACCGTCACTGCTCCCCGGCTGGACCCGCGGCCACGTCCTGGCCCACCTCTCCCGCAACGCCGACGCCCTCGTGAACGTCCTCCAGGGCCTGCCGATGTACAAGGACGCCGAGACCCGCGACGCCGACATCGAGCGCGACGCCGGCCGGCCGCTCGACGTCCAGCTCGCCGACCTGCGGGCCTCCGCCGACCGCTTCGAGAAGGTCTGCGGCGAGCCCGCCGACTGGGAGCGCACGGTGGAGCTGCGCAACGGCGTCACCGACCGGGCCGCCAGGGTGCCCTTCCGCCGCTGGGTGGAGGTGGCCCTGCACCACGTGGACCTGGGCGCGGGCTACGGGCTCGGCGACCTGCCCGAGGAGTTCCTGCTCCGGGAGATCGACTTCCTCGCCGACCGCTGGTCCGGCCGCCCCGAGGTGCCACCGGTGACCCTGCGCACCCCGGACGGCACCGGCCGCGGCACGACCGGCGGCGCCGACGGGACCCCGGTCACCGTCACCGGCCCGCTCGACGAGCTCCTGGCCTGGCTGGCCGGGCGCGGCGACAAGGGCGCGCGCCTGACCACCGAGGGCGGCCCGCTCCCCGAGCTCCCGCCGCTGTAGCAGCAGTTGCCGTCCCGGTCACCGCCCGCGTGTCGGTGGCCGGGGCTAGGCTGAGGCCATGACGTACAGCGGAGTGGTGAAGGTCGGCGGTCCTGCGGACGTGCACGAGCTGAGCGAGTTGATGATCTCGAAGGTCGCGGTCGGCCCGATGGACAACAACGCGTATCTGCTGCGCTGCCGGGCGACCGGCGAGCAGCTGCTGATCGACGCGGCCGCCGAGGCCGGCACCCTGCTCACGCTGATCGGCGACGACGGCATCGCGGGCGTCGTCACCACCCAC
Organism: Streptomyces sp. NPDC127092; assembly: GCF_042722475.1. NCBI lineage: Bacteria > Bacillati > Actinomycetota > Actinomycetes > Kitasatosporales > Streptomycetaceae > Streptomyces > Streptomyces sp. NPDC127092. The sequence continues at coordinate 119,244 of NZ_JBHXFE010000020.1, read as the reverse complement.
CGGCACGGCGACCACTGGCAGGCCCTCGCCGAGGTCGTCGCGGCCACCGGCGCCCGTACGTACGCGGGCGCGTACGACGCGGAGGGCATCCCCGTGGGGACCGACGAGCTGCTGGACGACGGCGACACGGTCCGGGTGGGCCGGGTCGAGCTCACCGCCCGGCACCTGGTGGGCCACACCCCCGGCTCGATCGCCCTGGTCTACGACGACCCGCACGGCCACCCGCACGTCTTCACCGGCGACTGCCTGTTCCCGGGCGGCGTCGGCAACACGTGGAAGGACCCGGAGGCCTTCGCGAGCCTGATCCACGACGTGCAGACCAAGCTCTTCGACGTGCTCCCGGACGAGACCTGGGTCTACCCGGGCCACGGCAGGGACACCACGCTCGGTGACGAGCGCCCGCACCTCGCGGAGTGGCGCGAGCGCGGCTGGTGAGTGCCGTGCGCGGGCGGTGACCCGCGCGTCACCTCCGCGCGCCCCCGTAACCGGGGCGCCGCGCGGGTAGTTGGCGCGACATGCACCAGCACGAGCACCAGCACCACAGTCACCCTCCGTCGATGGCGAGGCTCGCCGCCGCCTCGCTCGTCGGCACCGCCATCGAGTTCTTCGACTTCTTCGTCTACGGGACGGCCGCCGCGCTCGTCCTCGGCCCGCTGTTCTTCCCGACCTTCTCGCCCGTCGCCGGCACCCTCGCCGCCTTCGGCACCTTCGCCGTCGGCTTCCTGTCCCGGCCGCTCGGCTCGATCGTCTTCGGTCACGTCGGCGACCGCCACGGGCGGCGTCCGGTCCTGTTCGCCTCGCTGCTGCTGACCGGCTGCGCGACGGTCGCGGTCGGCTGCGTCCCGGCCTACGAGTCGATCGGTGTCGCCGCACCCGTGCTGCTGCTGGTGCTGCGCTTCCTGCAGGGCCTCGGCCTCGGCGGCGAGTGGGGCGGGGCGGTGCTGCTGACCGCGGAGCACGCGCCGGAGCGGCGGCGGGCCCTGTGGGCGAGCTTCCCGCAGATCGGCCCCGCGGTCGGCTTCCTGCTGGCGAACGGGGTGATGCTGGCGCTGACCGCCGGACTGAGCGACGCGGACTTCCGCTCCTGGGGCTGGCGGGTGCCGTTCTGGGCCGCGGGGCTGCTCGCCGCGGCGGGGCTCGCGCTGCGCTCCTCGCTCGCGGAGACCCCGCAGTTCGAGGAGCTGGCGGCCGAGGGCCGGCGGGCGACCGCGCCGCTGTCCGAGGTGGTGCGCGGCCACTGGCGCCTGGTGCTGCTCACGGCGGGCGCGCTGGCCGTCGGCTACGCCGTCTTCTACACGGTCTCGACCTGGGCGCTGGCCTACGGCACCGAGCGGCTCGGGGTGTCCAGCACGGTGATGCTGACGTGTGTGATGGCGGCGGTGGCGATCAAGGGCGCGGCGACGCCGTTCCTCGCGATGCTGGGCGACCGGTACGGGCGCCGGACGCTGTGCCTGGCGGGCTGCGCGGCCTCGGCGCTGTGGATGTTCCCGATGGTGGCGCTGCTGCACACCGCGCGCCCGCTGCTGATGTTCCTCGGTTTCCTGGGCTCGCTGCTCGCCTTCATCACGATGTTCGCCGTGGTGGCCGCGTACCTGCCCGAGCTGTACGAGCCGCGGGTGCGCTGTACGGGCGCGGCCGTCGGCTACAACCTGGCGGGCGTGCTGGGCGGCGCGCTCACCCCGATCGTGGCGACGGCGGTCTCGGGCGGCGGCTCGGGTCCGCCGTGGGGCGTCGCGGCCTATCTGACGGTGGTGGCCCTGGTGAGCCTGGGCTGCTTCGCGCTGCTTCCCGAGACGCTGCCGGCGCGCGCGGCGGTGCCGGAGCCGGAGCGCGCGCCCGCATAGCTGCCTTCCGGCTCCGGCTCCAGCTCCAGCTCCAGCTCCGGCTCCGGCTCCGGATCTCTCACGACGGTGACCCGGCGCCCCTGACAGCGAGGCCGGTGACGGACGGCGCTGCCCCCCAACCTGATGGGGGGCAGCGCCGTCGTCACCGGCTGCAGGGGCCGACGGCCGCGAGGCTCAGGCCTCGACGCTCTCGCGCTCCGGCCCCTCGGCCGCCTCGCGCTGCGCCTGCTTCTTCGAGGCGATCAGGCTCGTGATCGTGGTGACGACCAGGACACCGCAGATGACGGCGAGCGAGAACGGGATGGAGATCTCGGGGACGTGCACCCCGGACTCGTGCAGGGCGTGCAGCACCAGCTTCACGCCGATGAAGCCGAGGATCACCGACAGGCCGTAGCTGAGGTGGACCAGCTTCTTCAGCAGACCGCCGATGAGGAAGTACAGCTGCCGCAGACCCATGAGGGCGAAGGCGTTGGCGGTGAAGACGATGTACGGGTCCTGGGTGAGGCCGAAGATCGCCGGGATGGAGTCGAGGGCGAACAGCACGTCGGTGGTGCCGATCGCGAGCATGACGACCATCAGCGGGGTCAGCACCCGCTTGCCGTTGTTGCGGATGAAGAGCTTGGTGCCGTGGTAGCGGTCGGCGACGCCGAACTTCTTCTCGATGGACTTGAGGAGACGGTTCTCCTCGAACTCCTCTTCCTCGTCGTCGGCACGCGCCTCCTGGATGAGCTTCCAGGCGGTGTAGATGAGGAACGCGCCGAACAGGTAGAAGACCCAGGAGAAGCTCGCGATGATCGCGGCGCCGGCGGCGATGAAGATCGCACGGAGGACCAGGGCGATCAGCACGCCGATGAGCAGCACGCGCTGCTGGAGGTGGGAGGGCACCGAGAACTTCGCCATGATCAGGACGAAGACGAAGAGGTTGTCGACGCTGAGCGACTTCTCGGTGATGAAGCCGGCGAAGAACTCGCCCGATGCCTGGCTGTTGCCGAAGACCATCAGGCCGATGCCGAACAGCACCGCGAGGACGATCCAGACGATCGTCCAGATTCCGGCTTCCTTGACCGACACGTCATGGGGCTTGCGCCCGATGAAGAAGTCGACCGCGATCAGGGCGCTCAGACCGAGAATGGTCAGCACCCACAGGGTCACAGAAACGTCCACTGCGCCTCCGGCTCGTACGGCTGCCGAGACAGCCTCGTCGTTTGCCGGAGGTCTCTTCCACCCGGAACGAACCGGGCCGGCGCCCCGGGATCAGGTGTCCGACCTGTCCGTATTGACGGGTACGCCGCGTGCAGGGAGTACTCCCCTCCGCTCCGAGAAGACTACCCGAAGAACCAAGGGAAGGTAAAGAGAAGGGTAAAGCGGACCCAAAAGCGCTGCTCAGTGGCCGCCCGGCCCCCATTGACCACGGGCGTCGGCCAGCCGGCCGAGCACCTGCCGCAGCACCGCGCTCCCCGCCGGGAAGGCCGGCGGCTCGTACGTCCAGGCGTGCCCCACCCAGGGGTCGGCGAGGTGGTCGTCCGGGACCGGGGTGAGCCGCATGAGGGAGCGCCACAGCGGGTCGAGCACCGGCCCGTACGCCGCCGCGTCCGCCCGGTCCGCGACCAGCAGCAGCTGGGTGCCCACGGCGGGGCCTTCATCGGCCAGGTAGCGCAGCTGGTTGACCGCCCGGTCGTCGAAGCCGTGCGGGAAGTCGTGCACGACGAGCAGCTCCTCGGCGGTGTCCAGGCCGGGCGGCAGCTCCTCCGAGGCGCCGGCCCGCGCCGCCATCTGCAGCAGGTCGACCCGCTCGGTGAGCTGGTTCAGGACGGCCGAGACCCCGGCCGCGCCGGCGGCCGGCGGGCCCGCGAGCACGCCGTACTCGACGAGCGGAGCGAAGGCGGCCGCGCCCGCTCCCGCCGCGTCGATCACCCGGACGCGGAAGGATCCCGCCGGGTGCACGGCGAGCAGCCGCGCCACGTGGGCGACGGCGCTGTCGAGGGCGAGCCGGCGCAGCTCGGCCTCGTCGAGCAGCCCGGCCGCCGCCGACTGGCCGCGGCCCGAGTCCACCCAGAGCCCGCGGGCGAGCGGCAGGCGGGCCAGGAACGGGACGCGCAGGCCGGTGGCCTCGGGGAGGTGGAGGTCGCCCAGCCGGACGGCCATCGGCGCCTCCATGGGCACCCGGTAGGCCGGCCAGACGGGGCTGTCCCAGCGGGCGTAGGCGGCGGGCAGCGCGGGCTCGACCACCTCGGACTCGGCGACGAGCTGGGCGAGGTCGCGGTCCAGGGCCTCCTGGGCGCGGGCGGTGAGCTCGTCGTGCTTGGCCTTGGCGGCCGCCCTGGCGGTGTCCCCCGCGCCGCCGGTCCGGCTGCTCGGGTCCGACAGGACCCGGTCGAGCTCCTGGTCGAGCCGGTTCTCGGCGAAGCGGCAGGCGCTGCGGTACGCGGCGGTGGCGCGGGCCAGGTCCTCGAACATGCCCCACACCTGGTTGTAGAGCCGCTCGTCCATGGACCAGCCGGCGGCGTCGCCGGCGACCGGGGCCGGGAAGCCGGCGGGTGCCGAGGCCGGCTGCGGCCCGGGGGCCTGCGGGGAGCCGGGGGCGGGTTGCGGGGCGGCCGAGGGCGCCGGGCGGCGGCTCGGGTGGGTGTAGTCGATCGGCCCGCCGACGGCGGGCGGAGGCGGCGGGACCGGCGGCTGGGCGGGAGGCTGGGCCGGGGTCTGGTGGGGAGGCTGCGCGGCGCTCTGGGCGGTCTGGTGGGCGCGCTCGCCCTCGGGGACCCGGTCGGCGTCCGGGACGCGCGGCGGCGGGGCCGCGACCGAGCGGGCCAGTCCCTGGGCGACCGCGTCGAGCACGGCACCGGCGAGTTCCGCGGAGCGGTCGAGGCCCTGGTCGGCGAGGAGCGCGGCGAGCCCGCCCTCGTAGCCCTGGCCGACGGCCCGCACCTTCCAGGCGCCCTGGCGGCGGTAGAGCTCCAGGGCGACGAGCGCGGACTCCCGGTCGAGGCCGGTGATCGTGTAGCCGGCGACGGCGGCGCCGTCGGGTCCCGTCACCGTGACGACGGGTGCGGCCGAGGCGCCGAAGCGCGTGGGGCCGCCCGCGCCGACGGGCAGGGCGAGGAGCACGGAGACCCGGTGGACGGTGTCCCGCACCGCCTCCAGGTCGACCGCGAGCCGGTGGGCGGTGGCGGCCTGGCGGGGCACCTCGATCCCGGGGAGTGCGGCGGACCCGGGGTGGGCCAGGGCCTCGGGGCCCGCGATGCGGCCCTCCTCGTCGCCGAGGGTGGCCGCGGCGAGGACCGGATGACCGGCCGAGACCCGGATCTCCAGGCGGGTGTGGGGCAGGGGGCGGTTCTGCCCCCGGACCAGCTCGGCGGTCATCTGCTCCGTCTCTCCGTACGAACGTGGGCGCTGCGGCGCCGGGTTACAGGACCGGGAAGATGGCCGGCATCAGGTCCTGGAAGGTGCGGCCGTTGGCCGGGTTGCCCAGGGCGGTCATCTGCCAGCCGGAACCGGCCCGGTGCACCTTGGCCATGATCTGGGCGGTGTACGCGCCGCCGCCGTTGAGCGTGTAGCGGGCCAGCTCCTGGCCGTTGGTCTCGTCCACGAGGCGGCAGAACGCGTTCTGCACCTCCTGGAAGGTCTGACCGGTGAACGAGTTCACCGTGAAGACGATCGAGTCGATGTGGACGGGGACCCGCTGGAGGTCCACCAGGATCGCCTCGTCGTCGCCGCCCTGGCCGACACCGCCGACGAGGTTGTCGCCGGTGTGGCGGACGGAGCCGTCGTCGCTCACCAGGTGACGGAAGAACACCACGTCGACCGGCTGCTTGTCGGCGAAGAGGACGGCGGAGGCGTCCAGGTCGATCTCGCGCGTGCGCGAGCCGAACAGGCCGCGGCGGGGCGCCGCCTGCCAGCCCAGTCCCATCCGGACGGACGTGAGACTGCCTCCGCCCTGCTTCTCCAGGCTGATGGCCTGCCCCTTGGTCATGTTGACCGTCACGCGCTGCCCCTCTCATCGGTGTGAGCAGCACCTTACGCAGGGGCACTGACAACGTGCCCGGAGCGGCCCTGTTTTGTGTCGGTCTTGCAACACACAGGGCCGCTTCCGGGACTTCGCCGGCAGGCGGCGGCCGGCCGCCGCACGGCGCACCGGCAGGCCGTCAGACCGTCAGGCCAGTCCGGCCTCCTTCATCTGGCGCAGCTCCTTCTTGAGCTCCGACACCTCGTCGCGGAGCCGGGCGGCGACCTCGAACTGCAGCTCGGCGGCGGCGGCCCTCATCCGCTCGGTCATCTCCTCGATGATCCCGGCCAGTTCGGTCGCCGGACGGTCGCCGAGCTCGACCGTCGAGCCGGCCTTCGCGCCCTTGCCCTTCGGCGTGTGGGCGGCGAGCGACGGCACCGGGGACTTGGCGCCCTTGCCGTCCTTCCCACCCTTGCGGTAGCCGGTGCCGAGCAGCTCCTCGGTGTCGATCTCCTCGCGGGCGATGGTCGCCACGATGTCGTTGATCTTCTTGCGGAGCGGCTGCGGGTCGATCCCGTTGGCCTTGTTGTACGCGATCTGCTTCTCGCGGCGCCGGTTGGTCTCGTCGATGGCCTGGGCCATCGCCGGGGTGACCGTGTCGGCGTACATGTGGACCTGGCCGGAGACGTTACGGGCGGCGCGGCCGATGGTCTGGATGAGCGAGGTGCCGGAGCGCAGGAAGCCCTGCTTGTCGGCGTCGAGGATGGCGACAAGGGAGACCTCGGGCAGGTCGAGGCCCTCACGGAGCAGGTTGATGCCGACCAGCACGTCGTACTCCCCGGAGCGGAGCTCGCGCAGCAGCTCGATGCGGCGCAGGGTGTCGACGTCGCTGTGCAGGTAGCGGACCTGGATGCCCAGCTCCAGGAAGTAGTCCGTGAGGTCCTCTGCCATCTTCTTGGTGAGGGTGGTGACCAGGACCCGCTCGTCGCGCTCGGTGCGCAGCCGGATCTCGTGCACCAGGTCGTCGATCTGGCCCTCGGTGGGCTTGACGACGACCTCGGGGTCGACGAGGCCGGTCGGGCGGATGATCTGCTCGACGAAGCCGTCGGAGCGGGAGAGCTCGTAGGTGCCGGGCGTGGCGGACAGATAGACGGTCTGGCCGATCCGCTCCTGGAACTCCTCCCACTTCAGCGGGCGGTTGTCGAGCGCCGAGGGCAGCCGGAAGCCGTGGTCGACGAGCGTGCGCTTGCGGGAGGCGTCGCCCTCGTACATGGCACCGATCTGCGGGACGGTGACGTGCGACTCGTCGATGACGAGCAGGAAGTCCTCGGGGAAGTAGTCGAGGAGGGTGTTGGGCGGGGAGCCGGGCTGACGGCCGTCGAAGTGCATCGAGTAGTTCTCGATGCCGGAGCAGGAGCCGATCTGGCGCATCATCTCGATGTCGTAGGTGGTGCGCATGCGCAGCCGCTGGGCCTCCAGGAGCTTGCCCTGCTTCTCCAGCTCCTTCAGCCGCTGCTCCAGCTCGCGCTCGATGTCGTTGACCGCACGCTCCATGCGCTCGGGGCCCGCGACGTAGTGGCTGGCGGGGAACACGTACAGCTGCTGGTCGTCGCTGATGACCTCGCCGGTGAGCGGGTGGAGCGTGGACAGCGCCTCGATCTCGTCGCCGAACATCTCGATGCGGACGGCGAGCTCCTCGTAGACCGGGAAGATCTCGATGGTGTCGCCGCGGACCCGGAAGGTGCCGCGGGTGAACGCCAGGTCGTTGCGGGTGTACTGGATGTCGACGAAGCGGCGCAGCAGCTGGTCGCGGTCGATCTCGTCGCCGACCTTGAGGGAGACCATGCGGTCCACGTACTCCTGCGGGGTGCCGAGACCGTAGATGCAGGAGACGGAGGCGACCACGACGACGTCGCGGCGGGTCAGCAGCGAGTTGGTCGCGGAGTGGCGCAGCCGCTCGACCTCCTCGTTGATGGAGGAGTCCTTCTCGATGTAGGTGTCGGACTGCGGGACGTACGCCTCGGGCTGGTAGTAGTCGTAGTACGAGACGAAGTACTCGACCGCGTTGTTCGGCAGGAGCTCGCGGAACTCGTTCGCCAGCTGGGCGGCCAGCGTCTTGTTCGGCGCCATCACCAGCGTGGGGCGCTGGAGCTTCTCGATCATCCAGGCGGTGGTCGCCGACTTGCCGGTGCCGGTGGCGCCGAGCAGCACGACGTCCTTCTCGCCCGCGCCGATGCGCCGCTCGAGCTCGGCGATGGCCGCGGGCTGGTCGCCGCTGGGCTGGTAGGGGCTGACGACCTCGAAGGGCGCCACCGTACGTTCGATCTTGGAAACGGGCCGCATGCAACCACCGTACGACCCGGCACTGACAGCCGGGGTGCGATCGGCCCGGCGGCGGGCCGATCGGGGCCGCCGCCGGTCCGCCGCTACCAGTCCTGGGAGCGGTACGTGCCGCGCTGCACGCCCCGGCGGCCGGAGCGTTCGGCGGGGCGCGCGGAGGACCAGTTCGCGGGCTCCCCGTAGGCGGGGGCGCGGCGCGGCGCGGGCACGCCGGGCGCGCCGTGGCGGTAGCCGCCGCGGGCGGTGGGCCGCTGCCAGTCCGGCTCGCCCATGACGAGCAGCGGGTCGAACATGACCACGACGGCGGCGAGCAGCAGGAAGACGGCGGGGCCGATCAGCATCGGCAGCAGCAGCGAGGTGGCGGTGTCCCCGGTGCCGGGCGCCGGGGTCCCGTGCAGGTTGACGTCGACGGCCGCCATGGCGGTGTAGTGCATGCCGCTGACGGCGAGCCCCATGACGAGGCTCGCGCCGAGGCTGGCCAGGAAGCCGTGGACGGAGACGGCGGCCCACAGGGAGGCTGTGGCGGCCACGACGGCGATGACCACGGACAGGGCGACGGTCAGGGTGTCGTAGGTGATCTGCCCGTGCAGCCGCATGCCGGCCATGCCCAGGTAGTGCATGGTGGCGACGCCGAGCCCGGTGATGGTGCCGCCGGTGACCAGGGTGAGGGTGGTCGCGCCGCGGTAGCCGACGATGAAGATGCCGATCCCCACCATGAGGATGGCGACGCCGAGGCTGGCGAAGGTGATGGGCCGGTCGTAGCTGATCGGGGCCTGCCGGACCGAGAAGCCCATCATGGCGATGAAGTGCATCGTCCAGATGCCGGTGCCTATTGAGGTGGCTCCCAGCGCGAGCCAGCCGGCCTTGAAGGTGTCGCGGTGCCGCAGCGATCTGGTGGTGCAGCGCAGACCCAGGGCGCCGCCGAGGCAGGCCATGAGGAAGGCCGCCACCGGCGTGACAAGTCCGTAGCTGAATCCGTCGACCGTGCCCTGCATGAGCGTCCGTCCTCCACCCGTGGTGCAACGTCGTCCGAAAACAGTCGGTACCGCTGAGTAGTGCTACCGGATTATGGCGTCCACCACGGCCCTCCGGCCACGGGGTCCGCGAATTGGGCGGACCGCTGTCGGTGCCGGGTCGTACGGTGGGCCGCATGGAACACGAGAAGGCGCGGACGGACCGCGTCACCGGGCGGGTGGAATGGGCCGTGCTGCCCAGTGCCATCGGTCCCCTGCTGCTCGCCGCGACCGACCGCGGGTTGGTGAACGTGACGTTCCACGCCGACGGGCGGGTCCGCGAGCGGGCCCTGGAGCGGCTGGCCGGAGTGCTCCGCGCGGAGCTCGTGGCGGACGGATCCGGTCGGCTCGCCGAGCCGATACGGCAGCTCGCGGCCTACTTCGACGGGGAGCTGCGGAGCTTCGACGTCAAGCTGGACTGGTCGCTGGTGACCGGATTCAACCGTCAGGTGCTGCGGGAGCTCGCGGACTCCGTCCCGTACGGGACGGTGGTGGGGTACGGCGAGCTGGCCCGCCGGGTGGGCCAGCCGACGGCCGCGCAGGCCGTCGGGTCGGCGATGGGCGCCAATCCGCTGCCGCTGGTGGTGCCGTGCCACCGGGTGGTGGAGAGCGACGGCGGGATCGGCGGCTTCGGCGGCAGCGTGGAGACCAAGCGCCGGCTGCTGGCCCTGGAGGGCGTGCTGCCGGAGCCGCTGTTCTGAGCGACGGCTGTGCACGGGGGGCGGGCTCGTGGCCGGTGACGCCCGGCTGTCGGCCGTCGGCTGAGCTGGTGGCGGCGCGCGGTGGCCGGCCGAGCCGGTTGCGGCGGCCGGTCCCGGTGGCCGGCCCGGTGGCGGGCGGGGGGCGGTCGCGCTGGTTGCGGTGGTCGGGGAGGGCTGCGGTGGTCTGGGCGTTCCCCCTGCGTGGGACGGCTGGCACTATGCGTAAGTGACCAACAGCCCGGACGCTCCTGACGCAGTGCGCTCACCCGCCCCAACGGCCACCTCTGCGGCCTCCCCCGCGATATCCGCAGTCTCCGTGACCTCCGGGACCTCCGCGACCCCCGCCCCGATATCCCCTGCCCGGCTCCCCGCCGTCCGGCGCCGGATACGGGCGGTGCTGATCGCCACCCAGATCCTCGGCGGGCTCGGCATCGCCATCGGCGTCGCGCTCGCCGCCGTGCTCGCCAAGGACGTCAGCGGTACGGAGGCACTGTCGGGCCTCGCGTCGACCGCCACGGTCTCGGGGCCCGCGCTGCTCGCGATGCCGCTCGCCTCACTGATGGCCCGCCGCGGGCGGCGCGCCGGGCTGGTCCTGGCGTACCTGGTGGGGGCGCTCGGCGCGGGAGTCGTGGTGCTCGGCGCCGTCGTCGGCAGCTTCCCGCTGCTCCTGGCGGGGCTCGTGGGCTTCGGGGCGGGCTCCTCGGCCAACCTGGCCGCACGGTTCGCCGCGGCGGACCTCGCCGAGCCCGACCGGAGGGCCCGGGCCATCTCGACCGTGGTGTGGGCCACCACCATCGGCGCCGTCCTCGGTCCCAACGTCGCCGCTCCGGCCGGCCGGAGCGTGTCCGGCCTCGGCATCCCCGCCGCGGCCGGGCCCTTCGTGTGGGCGGCCGGCGTCTTCGTCGTCGCCGCCGTCATGGTGGCGCTGCTGCTGCGCCCCGACCCGCTGCTGACCGCACGGGCGCTCGCGGGCCCCGAGGAGGCCGAGGGCGCCGACGGCCGCTCCCTGAAGGCCGGGCTGCGCGCCGTACGGGCGTCCTCACGGGCCCGGCTCGCCCTGGTCACCGTGGCCGGCTCGCACACCGCGATGGTGTCGATCATGTCGATGACGCCGGTCGCGCTCAGCCATCACGGCGCCGACATCCGGCTGATCGGCCTGGTGATCAGTGGTCACATCGCCGGCATGTACGCCTTCTCGCCCGCGATGGGCTGGCTGTCCGACCGGATCGGGCGGCTCTCCGTGATCGGCCTGGCGGTCGCGCTGATCACCACGGCGGCGCTGCTCGCGGGCACGGCCGGGGCCGGTCACGGACAGGTGGCGCTCGGACTGTTCGTGCTCGGGCTCGGCTGGTCGGCCGGCCTGGTCTCGGGCTCGGCGCTGCTGACCGACTCCGTCCCGCAGGCGGCCAGGGCCGCCGTCCAGGGGCTCTCCGACTTCATCATGAACACCTCGGCCGGTCTCGGCGGTCTCGCCGCCGGTCTGATCGTCTCCCAGGCGGGATACGGCTGGCTGAACGCGGTCGGCGCCTGCCTGCTGCTGCCGATGACGCTGCTGGTGCTGCGCAGCGCGTTCCGGCGCGCCTGAGCCGTCGGACCGGCCTGACGGGCCTGACGGGCTCGACCGGCACCCGACCGGTCTTACGGGTCCGAGCCGTCCGGCCGGCCTTCATCGCGGCACGACCGGGGACGTCGCCCCTGCCGCCACCCGGCGTGGCGAGCCCGTGCCGTCGGCGGGCACGCTCCACACCGCGCCCTCGTGGGCGTACGCGATGGTGCCCGGGCCGGTCCAGGACGCCTGGTCGTCGACGGAGCGCCGCTCAGCCGACGGGTGCTCGCGGAGCGTGGCCAGATCGAGGACGAACAGCCGCCATGGTGCGCGCGGATCGCCGGAGACCTTCTTCTTGTAGGCGATGCGGGTGCCGTCCGGGGACAGTGAGGGGCACTCGACGTTCTCCTTCAGCGCCCGCGCCGACCAGTTGCCCAGGTCGCCCTCGACGAGGTACGTGCGTCCGCCGGTGGCGACGGTGGCGTAGAAGCGGTTGTCGTCTCGGGCGAAGGTGACGCCCCAGTAGTTGACGTCGGGCGCGTGGTGGCGGCGCCCGTCGAGGGTGAGCGGGATCTGCTCGATGTTCTTGATCAGGTAGCCGGTGCGCAGGTCGAGGATCGAGGTGCGGGTAGAGAAGGCGGAGGTGGCGTAGGAGTCGCCGGTCGCGAAGGTGGTCCAGGCGAGCACCCGGCCGGAGGCGGACACCCGGGCACGGTTGGGGATGCCGGGGAGGCTGATGCGCCGCTGCTCGCGCAGCCGCCGGTCGAGCACGAGGACGTACGAGCGGGCCGGCACCCCGGGGCGCAGCTGGAGGCAGAGCGCGGTGTCCCCGGCGGCGTGGAAGCGGTCGCAGCGTGGCCCGAGCGCCACCCGGCCCCCGGGCGCGGTGGCGTCCAGGCGGGCGACGCGCCCGCTCGCGGTGTCGCGGAACCAGAGCGCGCCCGGGGAGCCGTCGTCGAGGGTGAACCCCGCGTCGGCCCCCGCCTCGGCGGCACTCGCGTGACGGCCGGCGGCGGCGTGCCAGGTGTACGCGCCGGCCGCGCCGGCGAGGAGCAGGAAGCCGAGAACGAGCGTCCACAGACGGCGGTGCCGGGTCATGACGTCTCCTTCCGATCGGGCGGGCGGGACGGCGACGGCTGGTGGCGCGCCTGCGGCTCATGGCGCGCTTGCGGCTCATGGCGCTCAAGCGACTCGTGGCACGCTTGCGGCTCCGGCCGGCGGTCCGGCTCCGGCCGGCGGTCCGACTGCGACCTGCGGTCCGGTCCCTCCAGCCGCTCGGGCGGCAGCAGCCGCGCCGCGCAGCACAGGGCGAGCGCGAGGCCGCCGAGTGCCAGGACGAGGGCGGTGCGCGGCCCCCACAGCGTCCAGGCGGCCCCGAAGCCCGCCGCCGCGGCCACCTTGGCGAGGGCCTGGGCGGTCTGGACGAGGGCCAGTCCGCTCGCCCGGCGCGCGGCCGGCAGCAGCGGTCCGGTGAGCGCCATCAGAACGCCGTCGGTGGCGGCGTAGAACACGCCGAGCAGCAGCGGGACACCCACCAGCAGCAGCGGGCCGGGCAGCGGGGCCAGGAGCAGGCCGAGGGCGAGGAGCAGGGCCCCGTGCCCGTACAGGAAGGGGCGTCGGCGGCCGCCCCGGTCGGCGAGCCGCCCGGCCGGTACCGCGAGCAGCAGATAGGCGGCCGAGGCGCCGAGCGGCAGCAACGGGAACCAGGTGGCCCCGAGTTCGGTCCGCCGCTGGAGCAGCAGGTAGAGGAACCCGTCGCCGACGGTGGCCGCGCCGAGCAGCGCGGCGGCGAGCACGACCCGGCGCACCGCGGGCAGCCGGAGCGGGGCGCGGGCCGCGAGGTCGCGGACGCCGTGGGACGCGCCCACGGCGGTCCGACGCGGTCCGCCGGGGACGAGCACGACGAGCAGCAGCACGCCGAGCAGCCCGGTGCAGAAGCTGACGACGAACACGGCGTCGTACGCGTCGGCGGTGGCCCACAGGATCGCGAAGGCGGCGAGCGGGCCGAGCAGGGCGCCGGTGGTGTCCATGGCGCGGTGCACGCCGAAGGCGCGGCCGAGGCCGTCGGGCGGGCTGTCGAGCGTGATGAGGGCGTCGCGCGGCGCGGTGCGGATGCCCTTGCCCAGCCGGTCGGCGGCGAGCGCGGCGGCGATCGGGCCGGTCGCGCCGCCCGCGAGCAGCAGGCCGAGCCGGGAGCAGGCGGAGAGGGCGTAGCCGACGCCGGCGACGCGCTTGTGCCGGCCGCTCCGGTCGGCGGCGTGCCCGCCGACGAGCCGTACGAGGGCGGTGGCGCCGGTGAAGAGCCCGTCGAGGAAGCCGAACTGGAGCGGGGTGAGGCCGAGGCCGAGGACCAGGTAGAGCGGCAGGACGGCGGTCACCATCTCGGAGGAGACGTCGGTGACGAGGCTGACCGTGCCGAGGGCGAGGACGGTGGCGGAGACGCGCCGCCGCGCCCCGGTGGGGGCGGGCGGCACGTCCCGGCGACCGGTGGTCGCGAGGTACATCAGTGGCAGCTGTAGGTCGGGCCGGTGTCCTTGACCTGGCCGTCGGTGCCGACGTACTGCCAGGTGTAGGTGGTGTCGGTGAAGTCCAGCTTCAGCACGCCGTACGGACCGCTGATCCGCTTCTGGCTGTTGGGCTGGACCGTCTCGATCGGGTACGGCTCGGCGCCTCCCATGCCTCCGACGATCTCGACGATGCCGTCGGGGGTGGCCCGGCCGTCGGGGTCCTGGGGGGCGAAGCGCTCGTAGTGGTGGTCGTGTCCGTTGAGGACGAGGTCGGCCTTGGCGGCGTAGAGGATCCGCCAGACGGGCTCGGAGACGGGGTCGTTGCCGTGGCCGCCGGAGGAGTACAGCGGGTGGTGGAAGTAGGCGGCGACGCAGCCCTTGGTGGTGCGGGCGAGGTCGTCCTTGAGCCACTGGATCTGGGCGGGGTCGTCGAAGGAGTTGGAGTCGAGGGCGACGAAGTGCCAGTTGCCGTGGTCGTAGCTGTAGTAGGGCTTGCCCTGGGGGTAGGCGATCGCGCCGAAGTACGACTTGTATCCGGCGAGCGGGCCCGCCGGGTCGTAGGTCTCGTGGTTGCCGGGCACGGGGCGCGTCTTCGCCTTGAAGGCGCCCCAGGTCTTGTCGTAGTAGTTGCGGTAGTCGGACAGCCGGGCGTCGTCGTACTGGTTGTCACCCATCGTCAGGTAGAACGCCGGGTTGATCCGCTGGGCCTGGGCGGCGGTCCTGGGGTGGGCGCAGGAGCTGCTGGAGGCGGTGCACTGCGCGGCGATGTCGCCCGCCGCGACCACCGTGAAGGCGCCGGTGGTGGGCGGGGTCGTGGGCGGCGGGGTGGTGCCGTCGGGCGTTCCGTAGACCTCCACTTCGTAGAGGGAGTAGCCGTACGGGGTGCCGCGGGCGGTGCCGTAGACGCGGACGTGGCGTCCCTTGCCGCTGAGTCCGGTCCAGTCGTCGGTGCCGCCGTTGCCCGCCGTCTCGGTGGCGAGAATGGTCCAGTTGGTGCCGTCGGCGGAGATCTCGACGCGGTAGGCCTTGGCGTAGGCCACCTCCCAGTTGAGGCGGACGCGTGAGACGGAGGCCGTGGTGCCGAGGTCGACGCGGAGCCACTGGGGATCGGAGCCCTCGGCGCTGGCCCAGCGGGTGGCCGGGTCGCCGTCGAAGGCCCTGGCGGGCTCGAAGCCGGTGTCCTCGACGGAGGACGAGGTGGCGGGCCTGCCACGGGAGAGCAGCGGGTCGGCGGCGGCCGCCCGGTCGGGCGCGAGGACCAGCAGGCCGCCGACGAGGAGCAGTACGGCGGCGAGCGTGGCGACGAGGAGGGACGGGGTGGTGCGGCGAGGTGGGGCGGAGGCGTTCAGGCGCATACCTGGGACTCCCTGGCCTGGGGACGGCGAGAGCTGGACACCGGTGCGGACATCGCGGCCCGGCCCGCGTGGCGGGGGGCGCCACGGGGCGTGCGGCGGTGCACGGCGGCCGGGTCAGAGCTCTCGCTGAGCGCGTCACGCCCGCACCCGGGACAACCGGGCGGTCGCCGCGCCAAGCCGCCGCGGCGAGAGTATCGGATAGGAAGGTTTCCTACCAGACCTGGGAACGGGGCGGGAACGGGGAGGGAACAGGGAGGGATGGGGGCGGAGTTGGGGCGCGGCTGGGGGCGCATGGCGTAGGCGGCGGGGCCCACGCGCGTGGGCGTCAGAGGCTGATGTGGTACGCCTTGCGCAGGGTCTCGTGCACGGTCCAGACGGTGCGGTCGCCCTCGCGGAGCACACACGCGTCCCCCGGGCCGATCTCCAGGGTCTCGCCGCCCTCGACCTGCACCGTGGCGCGGCCGCTCACGACGACGAACAGCTCGTTCGCCTCGGTGTCGGTGACCACGCCCGGCGTGATCTGCCAGATGCCGCGGATCTGCTTGCCGTCGGCCGACTCCCACAGGACCTTGCCGGTCACCTCTGGCGTGCCGGAGAGGATCTGGCCCGGGTCGAGCGGCTCGGGCTCGAGCTCCGCGTCGGGAATGTGAACGGCGAAGGAAGGCTGCGCGTGAGTCGTCATGGGCGGTGACTGTAGCGGGGCCCGAGGACCCCCTCTGGAACCGGTACCCGCTGGAGGATTCTCCTCCGTTGACCGCTCCGACCAGCAACTTCACCGCCACGGAATCCGCAGGCGCGGTGTCACGGAATCCGCAGGAGGCGCATCCGGCCGGAGCACGGCGCCATCGGCGCGCCGCCGGCGCGGGCACGTCCGCCGGAGCACCGATTCCGTAGCGCCCGGACCGTGAAAACCGCCCCTCGAACGACTGCCGGCCACCACCGTCACCGCTGGTCGGAGCAAGCGTCTTTGGTGGGCCCAATGTTGGTCCCGGAGATTGCGCCGCGCCCCCTGACAGCCGGGCCACGACGGCGCCACACTCCCCCCGGGCCCGTGCACCGGGCCCGCCCCCGAACCCGTCTCTCCCCCTCCCCGAACAGGAGAGTGCGATGCCCCCCACCCACGTTCGCGCCGCCGTCCTCGGCGCCGCGGCCCTGCTGACCGCCGCCATGACCGCCCCGACCGCCTCCGCGACCTCCGCCGCCTCCGCCACCCCCGGATACCTCGGGGCCTCCGCCGCGCCGACCGCGGAGCCCGCGCCCGGCGCCTCGTACAAGGCCGCGCACGACACCCTCGGCCCGCAGCGCCTGACGCCCGCGCAGCGGGCGCTCGCCGCCGCCAAGCAGGCCGAGGCGGAGAGATCGTACGAGCGGGCCCGTACCGTCGGCACGACGGGCGTCCTCGCCGGATACAAGCTCTCCGGCGGCATCCACCAGTCCCAGCAGACGTCCTACTGGTGCGGCCCCGCCACCCTGGTGATCACCCAGTCCGCCCACGACGAGGTCGGCGGGCGCTCGCAGCAGGACGCGGCGACCCTTCTCAAGACCAATACGAGCGGCACCGCCTGGTACGGCGTCAACATCAACGTGTCGAACCCCACCGGCTATCCGATGGCGGACGCCCTCAACTACCGCCTTCCCGGCGCCGGTTACGTCCCGAAGGCACTGCCCTACACCCCGACCGCCACCGACAAGGCGAACTTCAGGCAGCACATCACCCACAACACCGACAACGACTACGCCATCGCAGGCAACGCCTGGGAGGTGCCCGGCGGTCCGCACCTCGTGGGTCACCCCAACATCGAGATCTTCCACTGGGTCTCGATCGACGGCTACAACACGGACACGGCCGCCGGCCAGGTCAACTACCTCGACCCGGTAGGCGGCGTGAGCACCAGCGTCATCTCCTGGGCCGGTCCCGTACCCAAGTCCGCGCACATCTCGTCCGACACCATCACCACCATCATGGGCGGCCGTGGCTACGTCTGGTAAGCAGCCGCTTCCGGTGTCCGTCCAGGCGGACGCACCGGCACGTGACGTGACGGGCGCCTTGGTGCGCATCTCGGCGCGCGGCCTGACAGGTGCCTTGGCGCGCGTCTCGGCCGGTGCCTTGGCGCGCGGCCTGGTCGGCGTCGCCCTGACGGTGGCCCTGCTCCCGGGGTGCTCTTCAGGAGGGACCGGGTCCGGGTACGACCGGTCGGCCGCGCGGCCCACCACCCCACCGCCGACTGCGCCCGCCCCCCGCGCGCCCGCCTGCGAGGTGCCGCTGCCGGCGGCCTGGGGCACGGCGTTCGCCGCGGGCGAGTACAGGCCGCCGGGCGGGGAGCGCGCGGCCCTCGCGGACACCGGTCCCGGCTGGACCGCGCTCCAGCTCACCGGCGGCGACGGGCGGCGAGCCGTCCTCGTACGCGCGGGGGAACCGTCTCCTCGGACGCTGCTGCGGTTCGCCGACCCGGTCGGACACCAGTTGCTCGCGGCCGACTTCGACGGGCGCCGGTGGGCCGCGTTCGCCGTTCTCGAAGGCCGGACCCTGGACAGCCCGTGGAGCCTGTACGTGTGGGACGCGGCCACCGGTACGACCCGGCGCCTCGCCCGTGCCGACCGACCGGGCCCGCTCCCCCGCCCGGTCGTCCACGACGGCACCGTGGTGTGGACCCAGGGCACCGGCGCCGGGAAGGCCACGGTCTTCGCCGCCCCGGCGGGCGGTGGGCACGCGCGCGCGTGGCACACGGGAGTCCTGGACACCCCGTTCACCGCGGGCGGGCTGCTGGTGTGGCGGCAGGCCGAGGGCGGCCACACCCGGCCGGCGGCCCTCTCTCTGCGCGACGGGCGCCCGGCCGCGCTGCCCGCGCCGGTGGCCGCGCTGCGCGACATCCGCTCGCTCGTCTCCGACGGCCGCACCTGGGCATGGGTCGAGGGCGAGACCGAGCCACGGCTGATGGTGTGGCGCACGGGCGAGGCCCGGCCGCCCTGGCCGGCCGTGACCACCTCGCCCGCGGCGGACGGCATGGACCAGCTGCGGATCGCCGGCCGGCTCGTCACCTGGCGCACGCCGGAGACCTCGTACGCCCTGGACCCCGTCCCCGGCGCGTACACGCGGATCACGCCCCCGTACGGTTACGCGGCGGCCGACGGGAACGCCCTGGTCCTCGCGTACAGCGTCGGCAACGCCAAGACCGCGGGCGCGCGAGCGGTGATCCAGCTCGTGGACCCGACCCGGCTGCCCGCGCTGCCGCGCTGCGGCTGACGACCGCGGACGCGACGGCGGGCGCGGGTGCGACTGCGGGCGCGGGTGCGGGCGCGGCTGATGTACGCCGCCGAGGTTTGCGAGACCTGCGGGTGCGCCAGAGATCCAGCATGTCCACACAGGTGTCCGAAGAGGTACGGGAGGCGCTCCACGAGGGGCGCCCCGTCGTCGCGCTGGAGTCGACGATCATCGCCCACGGCCTGCCGCGCCCGCGCAACCTGGCCGTGGCGAGAGAGCTGGAGGCCCTGGTCCGGGACGGCGGGGCGGTGCCCGCGACGATCGCGGTGCTCGACGGCGTCGCCCGGATCGGCCTGGACGAGGCCGCTCTCACCCGAATCGCCGAGGACCCCTCGGTCCGCAAGCTCGGCCACCGCGACCTGGCCCCGGCGCTCGCCGTCGGGGCGTCGGGCGCGACGACCGTCTCGGCGACGGCCTGGCTCGCCGACTCCGCCGGCATACGGGTCTTCGCGACCGGCGGTCTCGGCGGGGTCCACCGGGAGTGGGCCGAGACCCAGGACGAGTCGGCGGACCTGCGACTGCTCGCGGAGGTCGGCATCACCGTCGTCTGCGCGGGAGTGAAGTCGATCCTCGACGTGCCGGCGACCCTCCAGCGCCTCGAGACCCTCGGGGTGACCGTCGTCGGCTACGGCACGGAGACCTTCCCCGGCTTCTACCTCTCGTCCTCCGGCGAACGCGTCGACTGGACCGTGCGGACACCGCAGGGCGTGGCGCGGGTGATGCGGGCCAGGGACGAGCTGGGCGGGCCGTGTTCGGCGCTGGTCGTCGGCAATCCCGTACCGCCCGAGCAGCAGCTCGATCCGGCCCTGCACGACCGGGTCCTCGCGGCCGGCCTCGCGGCGGTGCGGGAGAAGGGGATCACGGGGCAGGCGGTGACGCCGTTCCTGCTGGAGTACCTGACGGTGCACACGGAAGGAGCCTCCCTGGAGGCCAACCTGGCGGCGGTACGGGGCAATGTGTGGCTCGCGGCCCGGATCGCCGCCGCCTATGACAGACAGCGGGAGGAACTCCGCGACGAGCGCGGAACCAGGCAGCCGTGACCGGTCCTCGGCAAGGGCCCGGCCCCGGCCCCGGTGCGCTGCTGGTCGTCGGTGACGTCGTCACCGACGTGGTCGCCCGGCACCGTACGCCGCTCGCGCCCGCGACCGACACGGCGGCCGAGATCCGCACCCTGCCCGGCGGCGCCGGGGCGAACGTGGCCTGCTGGGCGGTCCGTTCGGGCTGCCCGGAGGCACGGCTCCTCGCCCGGGTCGGCACCGACTCCGCCGTCTGGCACGACCTCGAGCTGCGCCGCGCGGGCGTACGGCCGCTGCTCGTCCCGGACCAGGAGGCGCCGACCGCGACCGTGATCGCCCTGGTCGGCGCGGACGCGGAGCGTACGTTCCTGACGGACAGCGGCGCTGCGCTGCGGCTCTCGCCCGGCGACTGGTCGCCGTCCCTGCTCGACGGGGTCGCTCGGGTCCATCTCTCCGGCTACCTCTTCTTCGCCGAACGGAGCCGCGAGACGGCCCGACGGGTGCTGCGGGACGCGGGCGCGGCGGGTGTGCCGGTGAGCGTCGACCCGGCCTCTGCGGGCTTCCTCGCCGAGCTCGGCGCCGAGGCGTTCCTCACCGCGGCGGCCGGTGCCGAGTGCCTGCTGCCCAACGCGGACGAGGCCCGTCTCCTGACCGGTGACCGGGACCCGGCCGCGGCCGCGGCGGCGCTGAGCCGGCGCTTCCCGCTGGTCGCGGTGACCCTGGGCGCCGGAGGCGCCGTACTCGCCGCCGACGGCACGGTGACCGCGCGGGTCCCCGCCCCGGCCGCCGACCCGGTCGACACCACCGGCGCGGGCGACGCCTTCACCGGCGCCTTCCTGGCGGCCCGGCTCACCGGCGCGGCCCCCGACCACGCGGCGGAGGCGGGCTGCAGCGCGGGGGCGCTGGCGGTGACGTCGGTGGGCGGACGGCCCTGACTCCGCCCGCCGTTCCCTGTCGCTCCGCCAGTCGCTGCCAGTCGCTGCCAGTCGACGATCGCCGTCCGCCGGAACCCCCGTGCGTCAGTCCGCGAAACCGGTCCAGGCCGGGCGCCGCGGGTCGTCGACGCGGACGACGGCGTCGGCGGCACCGACGGGCCCGACCTCCTCCTCGTACCGGGCGAACGCGGGCAGCGTCCACGACTCCTCGGTGCGGCGGGCCAGCGCACCCGGCGAGAGCCGCAGGTGCAGCTTGACGTCGAAGGGGAACCAGTGACCGAGCAGGAACGGGCCGTGAACCACGAGGACTCCGCCCGGCGGTAGCGGTACGGCGGGGCTGCGGGTGGCCCGGTCGGTCACGGGGTTCCACAGGTCGGGCAGCACCCGCCCGCTGCCGCCCGGCTCCAGCGGGCCGAACACCTCCCGCCACAGCGCGCCGGTGTCGTACCAGTCGCTGTAGTACGCGTCGGGGTCCTGCCTGCCGTGCTCGAAGCGCAGTGACGCGGGGCGCAGAAAGCCGCCGGTCGCGACGACGAGCACGGACCTGCCGCGCAGCCGCAGCACCTCGGCGACGCGCTCGGCGAACTCTCCGCCAGGCGCGGCAGGGGCGCCGTCGACACCCACTTTGAGCCAGTCGCTGCCGTCACCGGGTTCGGTCCGGTCGACGCGGTCGGCCACGGTGTCGGCCAGCCGCTCCCAGCTGATCGCTTCGAATCGCATCCGCCCCATCCTGCCGTACGGGCCCGATCCCACGCTTGGTGGCGGGACCGGCTTGACCTTGCCGCTGGCGGCAGGGTTCGACGATCACCTCATGAACGTCGAGACACAGATACAGGCACAGGTACAGGCACAGACGCAGACCGAGGCGCAGGAGGAGCAGGCACAGACGCACCGCACCTCCCGAGTCGTCGTCGTCACCGGCGCGGGCACCGGGATCGGCCGGGCCACGGCCCGGGCCTTCGCCCGGCAGGGCGCGACGGTCGTGGCGGTGGGTCGCAGGCCGGGGCCGCTCGACGAGACGGCGGAGGGCTTCCCGGGGATCCGGCCGCTGGTCGCCGACATCACGGCGCAGGGCGCGCCGGAGGACGTCGTCCGCGCCGCCGTCGATACGTACGGTCGGCTCGACGTCCTCGTGAACAACGCCGGGGTCGCCGGCGGCGGTCCGCTCGGGACCCTGGACCGTGGGGTGATCGGCCCGCTCGTGGAGACCAACCTCGTCGCGCCGGTGCTGCTCACGCAGGCCGCCGTGCCGGCGCTCGAGGCGTCCCGTGGCGTCGTGGTCAACGTGACCACGACGGTCGGACAGCGGGGCTGGCCCGACAACTCCGTCTATCCGGCGACGAAGAGCGCCCTGGAGACGCTGACCCGCTGCTGGGCAGTGGAGCTCGCGCCGCGCGGGATCCGGGTCGTGGCGGTCGCGCCCGGTGCGATCGAGACGCCGATCGCCGACCACATGGGACTCTCCGAAGAGCAGCGCGCGGCGGTCCGGAAGTGGCAGCTGGCGCACGTCCCGCTGGGCCGGATCGGCCGGCCCGAGGAGGTGGCCTGGGCGATCACCGCGCTGGCGGCGCGGGACGCCGCGTATCTGACGGGCACGGTGCTGCCCGTGGACGGCGGGGCGCTGGTGTCGTGATACGACTGCGCGGGGAGGTGGGGTCCTTGCGCATCGGTGAACTGGCCCGGAGGACGGGGACGACGGCACGCGCGCTGCGCCACTACGAGCAGGCGGGACTGATCTCCTCGGTACGCGCGGCCAACGGGTACCGCGTGTACGAGGCGGACGCCGTCGTCCGCGTGGTCAACATCCGGTACCTGCTGGGAGCGGGCCTCACGCTGGACGACGTGTCCGCGTTCGCGAGCTGTCTCGACGGGGACATGCCCGCGACGCGGCCCTCCGCCGGCGGAGTGCGGATCGCCCGCGAGCGCCTCGCGGTGCTGGACGCGCGGATCGCCGCGCAGACGGAGGCCAGGGACCGGCTGGCGGCGGCCCTGGCCCGCTACCCGGAGCCCTCCACGCCGGACGCCCCGGGCCCTCGGCATCCGGCCACACGCCGCTGACGCACCACCGGAGGCGGAGCGGCCAGGAGACGTGCGCCTCGCGCCGACGGAGCTGAGACCGTCAGGAAGCATGCACTTCGCGCCGATGGAGGGGCGGGCCCTTCAGGAGGCATGCACTTCGCGCCGATGGAGGGGCGGGCCCTTCAGGAAGCATGCGCCTCGCACCGATGGAGGGGCGGGCCCGTCAGGAAGCATGCACCTCGCACCGATGGAGGGGGCCCCTCAGGAGGCGGCCTGCGCCTCGTCCCTGAGTTCGGCGCGCCCCGCCTCGACCGCCTCGGCGAGGGTCAGTTCGCCGTCCGCGAGGGCCCGGCAGGTGGCCGCGTCCGTGCGCAGCCGCACCTCGGCGTCGGGCGCCGGCCCTTCCCCGTACGAGAGCTGCCCGCCGGCCTCGGCGCGTACGTGGAACTCGCCCTCGTCCAGCGTCACCTGGACGACCTTCGCGCCGAGCCCGGTTAGGGCGTCGAGGAGCGGGATCGCGAACCAGTGGGCGCGGACGGCGTCGGTCGGCCGGGGTTCGCCGAGGGCGGGCGCGCCCCACGCGGCGAGGGCGCGCAGGACCGGCAGCAGCTCGCGGCCGCGTTCGGTGAGCTCGTACACGTACGCGGAGACGGGCGGCGGCAGCCTGCGCCGGGTGACGACTTCCGCGCCCTCCATGTCCTTGAGCCGGCCCGCGAGCATGTCGGTGCTGACGCCCGGGAGATCGGCGTGCAGATCTGTGTAGCGCCGTGGCCCCGCGAGGAGTTCACGGACGATCAGCAGGGTCCACCGGTCGCCTACGGCGTCGAGGGCGCGGGCTGCGGCGCAGTACTGGTCGTAGCTCCGGCGGCGTGGCTGGCGCGACGGTCGCGACTGAGGTGACTGAGGTGGCATGCGACGCAGTCTAGACAGGTTGTTGGACTTTCCAAGCTCGAACTTGGTAAAACCAAGCATCAACACTTCTGGGGAGGTCGGCGCATGGAGTTCCGGCAGTCGAGCAAGCTGAGCGAGGTCTGCTACGAGATCCGCGGCCCGGTCATCGAGCAGGCCAACGCCCTGGAGGAGGCGGGCCACAGCGTCCTGCGCCTCAACACCGGAAACCCGGCGCTCTTCGGCTTCGAGGCGCCCGAGGAGATCGTCCAGGACATGATCCGGATGCTCCCCAAGGCGCACGGCTACACCGACTCGCGCGGCATCCTCTCCGCCCGCCGCGCCGTCGCCCAGCGCTACCAGTCGATGGGCCTGACGGACGTGGACGTCGACGACGTCTACCTCGGCAACGGCGTCTCCGAGCTCATCTCCATGGCCACGCAGGCCCTCCTGGAGGACGGCGACGAGGTCCTCATCCCGGCGCCCGACTACCCGCTGTGGACGGCGGTCACGACCCTCGCGGGCGGCAGGCCCGTGCACTACCTGTGCGACGAGTCCGCCGACTGGTACCCGGACCTCGACGACATGGCCTCGAAGATCACCGACCGGACCCGGGCCGTCGTCATCATCAACCCGAACAACCCGACCGGCGCGGTGTACCCGAAGGAGATCCTGGAGGGCATCCTCGACCTCGCCCGCCGCCACGGCCTGATGGTCCTCGCCGACGAGATCTACGACCAGATCGTCTACGACGAGGCCGTCCACCACCCCGTCGCCACCCTCGCCCCCGACCTGGTCGTCCTCACCTTCGGCGGCCTGTCCAAGACCTACCGGGTGGCCGGCTTCCGCTCCGGCTGGCTGGTCGTCAGCGGTCCCAAGGAGCACGCCAGGAGCTATCTGGAGGGCCTGACCATGCTGGCCTCCATGCGGCTCTGCCCCAACGCGCCCGCCCAGTACGCCATCCAGGCCGCTCTCGGCGGCCGGCAGTCCATCCACGAGCTCACCGCCCCCGGCGGCCGGCTGCGCGAGCAGCGCGACCGGGCCTGGGAGAAGCTCAACGAGATCCCCGGCGTCACCTGCGTCAAGCCGAAGGGCGCGCTCTACGCCTTCCCGCGCCTCGACCCGGCCGTGCACCGGATCCACGACGACGAGAAGTTCGTGCTCGACCTGCTGCTGCGGGAGAAGATCCAGGTGGTGCAGGGCACCGGCTTCAACTGGCCGCGTCCCGACCACTTCCGCATCCTCACGCTGCCGTACGCCGACGACCTGGACGCCGCGATCAGCCGCATCGGGCGCTTCCTCGGCGGCTACCGGCAGTAGCGTTCCGCGTCGCCGCAATTCCGTCTCTCCTGCGATGATCTGACGGACCATCGCAGGAGAGACAGGAGAAAGGGGCCGATCCGCCATGGACTCCGCGCTGATAGCCGTCGCCGGAACCCTGCTGGGCGTGGTGGCCACCCACTGGTTCCAGGGCCGCGCCGCGCAACGCACGGCCTCGCTCGCCAGGACCGAACAGCTGCGGCAGGAACGGATCGCGACCTACAGCGCGTTCGCGGGAGCGGTCGTCGACTACCGGCAGAGCCAGAACGACCGCTGGTTCCGGGCCCATCTCGAACCCGGCACGGAGGAGGCCGAGCAGTCCCGCTACGCCTCGTACCGGCAACGCAGCGCCGCCCGGCAGGCCCTCTTCCGGGTCCAGCTGATCTGCGACGACGCGGAGACCCGGCGGCTCGCCCAGGACGCCTTCGAGAAGACCCACTGCATGCACGAGGCGACGGACGACGAGGACCGCGTGCGGCGTTCGTACGAGGCGAGGGACGCCCTCGCGCTCTTCATCGAGGCGGCCGCGCCGAGCCTGCGCTGAGCGGGTGCGGGCGCGCGAGGAGAGCGCTGCGGGTGCGTGACGGGCGCACTGCGAGTGCGCGACAGGCGCACTGCGAGTGCGCGACAGGCGCACTGCGAGTGCGCGACGGGTCGCGAGGTGCGCGCGGGAAGTCTGCGGGTACGGACCCGCGGGTAGGACACCCGTGTGGATCTCGTCGCTCCCGTCGTGGTCGAACCGCTCAGGCGACGCCGCTGCTCGGAATGCCACCAGGGCCCGCTGGAGCGGATGATCGTCGAGTTCAACGCGCCCGTCTGCCTGGACTGCGCCGATCTCGGACACCTCGTCTTCCTGCGGCGCGGGGACACCGCCCTCACCCGCCGGGCCCGTGAGGGCAGTTCGCTGTGGGCGGTGGTGGTACGGCACAACCGGCGCCGTACCCGCTACGAGCGCCAGGGCCTGCTGGTCGAGGAGGCGGCGCTCGCCCGGGCGGAGGCCGCCTGCCTCGCGGACGCCGAGGCCCGGGCGCGCCGCCGGGCCAGGGACGCGGTGCGCCGCGCCGGGCGGGACGCGGAGATCACGGCCGCCCTGGAGGCGGAGATCCTGCGGCTGTTCCCGGGCTGCCCGGCCGAGCGGGCGGAGCGGATCGCCGCGCACGCCTCGGCCAAGGGCAGCGGACGGGTGGGGCGTACGGCGGCCGGCCGGGCCCTCGACCCGGGCGCGGTCACGGCCGCGGTTCGGGCCGCCGTACGCCACGTCGACACCGACTACGACGCGCTGCTGATGGCCGGGGTGCCCCGGCACCAGGCCCGGGCCCGGATCGCGCCCACCGTCGAGACGGTGCTCCGGTCCTGGCGGCTGGACGAGGGACGGGCGGGGCGGGCGGGCTGAGGGGCGCGGCGACGCGGCGCCCTGAACTCGGCCCCGGCCCGCCCTCGGCGGGCGGCGGTCCGGTTGCGCACGGCCCGGTGCGAGCACCGGCGCGTATCGGTACGGGGGGCGCCGGTGCGGGTGCTGGGCGGGTGTCGGTGCGGGCCCGGCGCGGGCCGGTGCGTCAGGCCTGGTCGGCCGTCAGGCCTGGTCGGCCGCCGCGCGGCGGGCGCGGCGGTACAGGAGCGCTCCGCCGAGGAGCAGGGCGGCGCTCGCCGGGGCCGCGTAGCCCAGGGAGTCGGCGCCGGTGCTGGCGAGCTGGACGGAGTGGGACTGCGGCGCGGGGCCGGGGAGCTGCTCGGTGCTCGGGGCGGGCGGCAGGTTGCGCACCGGGGTCTGCGGGCGCGGGGTCGGGGTCTCGGGGTGCTCGCACTCCTCCTCGGGTCCCGACTCGTTCACCGAGGTGTTGCCGAAGGCGGGGTTGCCGATGCCGACCACGTTGACCGAGTTGCCGCTGACGTTGACCGGGAGGTCGACGGGCAGCTGGATGCCGTTGCCGGAGAGGACGCCCGGGGAGCCCTCGGCGTGGCTCCCGGCGCTCGCGCCGCCGCCGCTGTGGGCGCCGCCGTTGTGGGCGCCGCCGTGCCCGGAACCGCCGCCCCCGCGGCTGCCGCTGTCGGACGAGCCGGCTCGCGGGGTGCCGGGCAGGTCCTTGTGGGCCCGGCCGCCGGCGCGGTCCTCGGAGCCGTGATCCGAGGATCCGGAGCGGTTGGCACAGCTGTTGCCCGCCGCGGGGTTGAGCAGACCGACGACGTTGACGGTGTTCCCGCAGACGTTCACGGGCACGTGCACCGGCAGCTGAACCGCGTTGCCGGAGCCGACCCCCGGCGAACCGGCGGCGGCGCCCTGCGCCGCGGAGTCCGCGTGGGCGGCGCCCGCCGACAGCGCGAGCGCGCCGCCGGTGACCAACAGTGTGGCCAGACCACTTCGGCCAATCTGCCTCATGGTTTCCTGCCTTCCGGATGTCTTCACGGGCCCTCGCCCGTACCCGAAATAACGCCGTCCGCGAGGTGGCCGGATCCGACCGTCCGCGTGTTTCACTCCTTCGAGGGAGCGTGCGGCGGCCGATCATGGCCCGACGTCGGGCGTTCTCGGTGCGTTACGGTGACGCGGAAGGGGAGCGAGGTGACCGTGAGGCAGGAGCGACTGCGGGTGCCGGTGGGGCAGGACGCGCCGCGCTGGCGGACGCTCGGGGCCACGCGCACGGTGCTGTTCGTCGTCCACAACGTCACCTCGGCGACCCGGCTGCTCGACGTGCAACCCCTCTTCGACGACGCCCTGAACGTGCAGACTCTCGCCACCTGCACCGGCTCGTCCCCCTTCCTGGCGGGCGTCGACGAACTGCTCCGCGCGGCCGGGCTGCCGGTGGTTCCCTGGGAGCAGGCGAAGGAACTGGCCGCGGACGGCGGCGTGGACCTCGCGATCAGCGCGAGCTACGGAGGCGAACTCCATGCCTTCCAGGGGAAGTTGACCATCCTCTCACACGGTGCCGGATACAATAAGAGGCTGGCGACACCGGACACCGGACACCGGACACCGGACACCGGACACCGGACTCGGGGCGCGGGAGCCGGGCGCCCGGAACGCCGGGCACACCGCCGCTCCCGCCGCGGGATCCGGGCAGGCACCCGTGTTCGGCATCGATCCGGAGTGGCTGCTGCACCAGGGCAAGCCGCTCGCGACCGCGACCGTACTCTCCCATCCCGAGCAGCTCGACCGGCTGCGCCGCGCCTGCCCCGAGGCCGCCGCGACCGCCGTCCTCGCCGGTGATCCCTGCTTCGACCGGATGCTCGCCGCGCGCCGCCGGCGGCCGGCGCTGCGGCGCGCGCTCGGGGCGGGCGACGGCCGCCGGCTCGTCGTCCTGAACTCCACCTGGGGCCGCTCCTCCCTCCTCGGCTCGGACGAATTCCCTGCTCTTCTGCGCGAGTTGACCGAGACGCTGCCGGTCGACGAGTACCGGCTGTGCGCGGTGCTCCACCCCAACATCTGGTACGGCCACGGCCCCGGCCAGGTCCGCGCGTGGCTGCGCCGGGCCGCCGAGTCCGGCCTCACCCTGATCGACCCGCTCGGGCCCTGGCGGCAGACCGTCGCGGCGGCCGACTGCGTCATCGGCGACCACGGCTCGGTCACCTACTACGCCGCCGCACTCGGCCTGCCCGTCCTGCTCGGCGCGTTCGCCCAGCAGGACCTCGACCCCGCCTCGCCCGTCGCCGCACTCGGCCGGAGCGCGCCCCGGCTGCGGCCGGGAACCCCGCTGCGGACACAGCTCGACGCGGTGATCGACGGCCATGTGCCGGGGCGGTACGACGGGTTCGCGGCGCTCGCCAGCTCGGACCCCGGCGCGTCGGCGGGACTGCTGCGGACGCTGTTCCACGGCATGCTCGGGCTCCCCGAACCCGTCCGCCCGGCCCGGCTGCGGCCCCTGCACCCGGAGGAGACCGGGCCGCCCGACCTCACCGTGCCCGTCCGGGTGCTCACCTCGATCGCGTACGACGGCCCCGGCGGCCCGCCCGAGGTCACCGTCACCCGGTACGCCGACCCGGCCGCCGAGCCGGACGGCCCCGAGGCGGAGGACGCGCACACGGCGGTGGACGTGCGGACCGCCGACGAGGGCCGGCTCTCCCTCGCGGATCTCGTCGTGGACACGAACGGCGGCGGCACCCCGGCGGGCCCGCGCGCGGCGGAGCTGCTCGCCGAGCACCCGTACGCCGCCCTCGCCGCCGTGCGCACGGGCCCCGGACGCTGTCTGGTGCTCGACCGGGAGGGCACGGCCCTCGAACTGGCCGCCCTCCCCCGCCCCGACGGATTCGCCGACCCCTGCGACCCCTGCGCCCACGCCTCGGCCGCCTACGCCTGGCGGGCGAGCGGCCGACCGCTCGGCGCGCTCGCCACCGCGGGCGCCCTCGTCGTGACGACGGGCCCGATACGCCACCGCGTGACGGTCCACGAGGTGCCGTACGGGCTCTAGGAGCCCACGTACCTAGGAGCCGAGCGCGTCCCGTTCGGCGCGCAGGGCCGCCGCGCGGGGCGCGCCGAGGCGTTCGTAACGCTCGATCGCCTCGGTCAGGAAGCGCCGGCGTTCCTCCGGCGCGGCCGCGGCGCGGGCGCGCAGCTCCGCGATGTCCGCGTCCTGGACCGGGGCCTGTTCCCGGGCCATCCGCTCGGCGGCCTCCGCGAGGATCGCGGCGGCACGCCCGCGGTTCCCCGCGGCGAGCGCCGCCTGACCGAGGCTGGTCAGGACCCTGGCCTGGTTGTACGTGTCGGGGACGGGCAGCTCGGCGAGGAGCCGTGCGGCCCGCTCCAGGGTGGCGGCGGCCTCCTCGTGGCGGCCCTGGCCGGAGAGGGCACGGCCCAGGTGGTGTTCCAGGAGGGCGCGGGCGCGCGGGTCCTCGGTGAGTTCACGGGCGGCGCGGAAGCACTCGGCCGCCTCCTCGGGGCGGCCCTGGGCGAGCCGTACCAGACCCAGGGACTCGACCGCCGTGGCCTCGCCCCGGCGGTGTCCGCAGCGCCGGTCGGCCTCGGCCGCGGAGACGAAGGCCTCCTCGGCCTCGCCGTGGCGACCGAGGCCGAGCAGCGCGAAGCCCAGCTGGGCGTGCATCCGGCCCTCGGCCTCGGGGACGTCGGGGCAGCGGGCGGCGGCGCGGACGCCGAGCCGGTGGGTGGTGAGCCAGTCCTGGTGGAAGCCCTGCCGCAGGAAGAGGCTCCACAGCGCCTCGCACAACTGCCAGGTGAGGTCGTCGAGTCCGTACTCGTCGGCGGTCCGCACCGCCTCGACGAGGTTCTCGCGCTCGGCGAGCTGCCACGCCGCCGCGGCACGCCGCCGGTCCTCGTCGGAGCCGGTGGCGGTGTCGAATCCGGTGGCCTCGGCGGATCCTGTGGACTCGGCGGATCCGGTGGCGGGGGCGGGATCGGTGGCCCGGTCGCGGGCCGGCCGGACGTAGGCGGGGCCGAGGTGCCAGCGGCCCGGCATGACGGTCGCGTCCGCGGCGACCGCGGCGGCCAGGTGGTGGCGCAGCAGCCGTCCCACGGCGGCGGCCGAGCGGGCGTGGCCGTCGACGCGGAGGGCGCGGCGCTCGGCGTGGGCGCGCAGCAGGTCGTGCTGGCGATAGCGGCCGGGAGCGTACTCCTCGACGAGATGGATGGCGGCGAGTTCGTCGAGCAGGGCGGCGGCCTCCGGCTCGGACACCTGGACGAGCGCGGCGGCCGCCGGGGCGGTGAGACCGGGCCAGGGGCGCAGTCCGGCAAGCCGGTAGAGGCGGGCGGCGTCGGGGCCGAGGTCGTCGTAGGAGGTGTCGGCGGCCGCGGTGACGGGATCGTGCCCCGGGTCGCCGGACTCGCCCGGTCCGCCGAGGTCGTCAGGGCCGGGTGCCGCAGCCGATGCCATGTCGCGCTCCAACTGACGCCAGGTGAGATGGGTCCGGACGGCGAGGCGTTCGCCTGCCATGCAGAGGGCGAGCGGGAGGCCGCCGCAACGGCGGGCGACGGCCTCCGCGCCGTCGGCGGACCGCGGGTCGTCGCGGCCGGAGAGGCGGGTGAGGAGGAGGGCCGCGTCGGCGGGTCCGAGCGGCGGGAGCGCGATGCGGTGGGCGCCGACCTCGCGCGTCAGACCGTCGAGCCTGCGGCGGCTCGTGACCAGCGTGAGCGAGCCGGGCCCGGTCGGGAGCAGCGGGAGCACCTGGGCGGCGGAGTGGGCGTTGTCGAGGACGGTGAGCAGGCGGCGGTCGGCGGTGAGGGTGCGGAACCAGTCGGTCTGCTCCTGCTCGTCCGCCGGCAGGTACGGGGGCGCGACGCCGAGGGCCCGCAGGAAGCGGACGAGGACGGTGGAGGGGGTGACCGCCGTGGCGGTGGCGTCGCCGCGGAGGTCCGCGTGGAGCTGGCCGCCGTCGTAGCGGTCGCGGAGGCGGGCGGCGAAGTGCAGGGCGGTCGCGGACTTGCCGATGCCACCGGTTCCGGTGAGGACGACCACGCGGGGCGCCGGGTCGTCGTCGAGCAGGGCCAGCAGACGCTCGAGTTCGTCGTGCCGGTCGGTGAAGTGGCGGGCCGGGGCCGGGAGTAACCGGGGCGGCGGGCTGCCGGGGAGGATCGCCGGGACGACGGCCTGCTCGACGGTCAGGGCGCCGATGTGCTGGGCCTGGACGACGGTGCCGTGGACGGCGCCGGTGACCTCGTTGCGGACCGAGGGGTTCACGGGCGCGGTCCGCCGGGGCCGCCCTGGCCGTAGACGTCGCCGACGGTGCCGGCCTGCACGGAGATGCTGTTGAAGACCCCGCCGTTGATGGTGTTGTTGATCACCGTGGCGGGCTGTGTCACCGGGCCCAGCTCGTCGAGAACGGACCGGAGTTCGGCGGCCGACTCGGGGTCGGCGAGCAGGCTCCTGCGCATCCGGGCGCGCCACTCGGTGCGTGCCTCGGACCGGGCCTCCGCCGCCGTCTGCTCGTCACCGCTGCCCGTGGCGCGGAGCAGGTCTTCGCGGGCGGACTCCAGCTCGGCGGCGACCGCCTCCTCGTCGCCGCCCGAACGCGCGGCGAAGAACGCGGCGATCCTGGTGCGGGCTCGCTCCCAGCCGTCACCGACCATCTGCTGGACGAGGGCGGTCGCCCCCGCCGTCGCCAGTGCCACCAACTCGGCTTCCACGAGGCCCCCTTCGAAGCGTGTGCGTCGTCACCAGCCTATCGGTCACCTCCCGAGCAGGTCGGTGATCACGCCGACCGGGTCGGCGTCGGGGGTGCCGCGGGGCCACCAGTCCTCACGGTCGGCGTCCGACTCGTACCCGTACCAGAGTCCGTCGCGGCCGAAGCGGAGCTGCAGGGAGCGGGTGGACAGCCGGTTGCGCCAGGGGCGGAAGGCCGGCAGGTCGGCGGCGAGCAGGGCGGGTCTCGCCCGGTCGAAGGGCCCGGCGGGCGGGTCCCAGGCCTCCTCCAGGACGGCGAGTCCGGCGGGGCCGCCCTGCCGCCAGGCGGCGACGGCGCGGGACAGGTCCGTGGGCGTGCGGTCGAGGGCGTAGGCGAGGTCGCGGTAGAGGGCGCGGGTCGAGGCGGTGAGGCCGGAACCGGGGTGCGCGGCGGCCAGCCGTACCGCGTCCTGCCAGGGGGTGAGGGCGGCGACGGGGTCGTGTCCGGTGGTGAGGAAGGTGTGGGCGCGCGCGGCGGCCTCTCCGGCGAGCAGGTCGAGCGCGAGCGGGTCGGGGGCGTCGGGGTCGGCGGGGAACACGGCGGGCCGGCCGGGCCGGGCGGGCGCGGGCAGCGGCGGGGGCAGCGACGGCAGGGTGTGGCCGGTGGTGGGGGCGAGCACGGTGCGCGCCGGGACGGTGGGGAGGGCCGGGGCGGCCGCCGCGGCGAGGGCGCTCTCGGCGGCGGAGCGCGCCGCGTTGCGCCGGGTGAGCTCGGCGAGCAGCTCCTGCTCGCCCCGGCCGCGCATGAGGAAGAGGACGAAGGGATCCTCGTCGAGGAGGCGGGCGGACTGGTAGCAGAGGGCGGCGGCGTGCTTGCAGGGATAGCCGTCGTCGGGGCAGGTGCAGTCGGGGACGAGGTCTCCCGGGGCGGGCAGGAGTCCGGTGACGGCCTCCAGGGCGTGCGGGACGTCCTTGTCCAGGAGCGCGGCGATGTGCTCGGGGCGTGCGGTGGCCTCGTCGAGGAAGCGCTCCCAGTCCTCGTCGGCGAGCGTCCGCAGCCGGATCTCCGCGCGGTACGGCCTCGGCCGGCTGCCGTGCACGTAGGCGACGACGCGGCCGGGGGTGACGGTGATGGCGTCCACGTGGCCGCGCTGGGCGTAGGCCCTGCCCCGGGCGAGCCGGGCCGGGTCGAGAGCGGTGTCCTCCAGGGCGTCCACCCACGCGTTGCCCCACCAGCTGGCGGCGAACCGTCCGTCGGGGGCCTCGTGCGGGGCGAGCTGGGGGAAGCTCCTGCGCCGGTCGTCGTGGCGGGCCTGGGCGCCTCGGGCCCCGCCCGCGCGGAGGCGGGAGGGCCGGGGGCGACCGGGAAGGCGGGGACCGTCGGCGGGGCGGGAGGCGTCGGGGCTCATGCGGGCCTCCTCAGGGACACCAGATCGGCCAGCTCGCGGTCGGTGAGCTCGGTGAGGGCGGCCTCGCCGGTGCCGAGAACGGCGTCGGCGAGGGCCCGCTTGGCGCGCAGCATCTCGGCGATCCGGTCCTCGACGGTGCCCTCGGCGATGAGCCGGTGGACCTGGACCGGCTGGGTCTGGCCGATCCGGTAGGCGCGGTCGGTGGCCTGCTCCTCGACGGCGGGGTTCCACCAGCGGTCGTAGTGCACGACATGGCCGGCCCGCGTCAGGTTGAGGCCGGTGCCCGCGGCCTTCAGGGAGAGCAGGAAGACGGGGATCTCGCCGGCCTGGAAGCGGTCGACCATCCGCTCGCGTTCGGCGACGGGCGTGCCGCCGTGCAGGAGCTGGGTGGCGATGCCCCGGCCGGCCAGGTGGTCGGCGAGCAGCCGTGCCATCGACACGTACTGGGTGAAGACGAGGACGGAGCCGTCCTCGGAGAGGATCGTGTCGAGGAGCTCGTCGAGCAGGGCGAGCTTGCCCGAGCGGCCGGCCAGCCGCACGCCGCGGGCCGTGGCGCGTGCGGCGGAGCCCGGCGCGGGCCGCTCCTTGAGGAAGAGCGCGGGGTGGTCGCAGATCTGCTTGAGCGAGGTCAGCAGATTCATGACGAGACCGCGCCGGGCGATGCCTTCGGCGCCCTCGATGTGCGCCATCGTCTCGCGCGCCACCGCTTCGTAGAGCGAGGCCTGTTCGCGGGTGAGGGCCACGGGATGGTCGGACTCGGTCTTGGGCGGCAGCTCGGGGACGATGCCGGGGTCGGACTTGCGGCGGCGCAGCAGGAACGGCCGGACGAGCCGGGCCAGGCGCTCGACCGCCTCCTGGTTCTCGATCTCCTCGCCGTTCTCCACGGCGCGGGCGTGCCGCGAGCGGAAGGCCTTCAGCGGGCCGAGGAGACCGGGCGTGGTCCAGTCGAGGAGCGCCCACAGCTCGGAGAGGTTGTTCTCCACGGGCGTGCCGGTGAGGGCGACCCGGGCGGGGGCGGGCACGGTGCGCAGGGCCTTGGCGGTCGCCGAGAAGGGGTTCTTGACGTGCTGGGCCTCGTCGGCGACGACCATGCCCCATTCCTGCTCGGCGAGCCGGGGCGCGCTGGTGCGCAGAGTGCCGTAGGTGGTGAGGACGAATCCGCCGTCGAGTCCTTCGAGGGTGCGGTCGGCGCCGTGGAAGCGGCGGACGGGAACGCCGGGGGCGAAGCGCTCGATCTCGCGCTGCCAGTTGCCGAGGAGCGAGGCCGGGCAGACCACCAGGGTCGGCGCGGAGCGGGCGCGGCGCAGATGGAGGGCGATGAGGGTGACGGTCTTGCCGAGGCCCATGTCGTCGGCGAGGCAGCCGCCGAGGCCGAGGGAGGTCATGAGGTCGAGCCAGGCGAGCCCGCGCAGCTGGTAGTCGCGGAGGGTGGCGTCGAGGCCGGGCGGCTGGGGCACGTCCTCGGGGCCGGCGAGCAGCCGGTCCCGGAGGGCGGCCAGGGCGCCCACGGGGACGGCGGGAACGGTCTCGCCGTCGACGTCGGCGGTGCCGGTGAGGGCGACGGCGAGCGCGTCGACCGGTTCGAGCAGCCCGAGCTCGCGCTTGCGGGCCTTGCGGACGAGATCGGGGTCGACGACGACCCACTGGTCGCGCAGCCGGACCACGGGCCGGTGGGCCTCGGCGAGGGCGTCCATCTCGCGGGCGGTGAGCGGGTCGCCGTCGAGGGCGAGCTGCCAGTTGAACCGCAGCAGCTCCGTGCTGTCGAAGAAGGCGGTGCCGTCGGTGGCCGAGCCGGGCGCGGCACGGTCGGACCGGACGACGGCGGACGCGGTGAGGGAACGCGCGAGGTCGCGCGGCCAGTGGACGGCGACGCCGGCGTCGGAGAGCCGGGCGGCGGCGGGGCCGAGCAGCTCGTACAGCTCGTCCTCGGTCAGGGGCAGGACGTCGGGCACTCCCCGCTCGAGCAGGCGGGCGAGGGGCGGCCAGACGCGTGCGGCCCGGCGCAGGGCGAGAACGGCGTCGATCCGGGCGCGCGGGCCGAAGTGCTCGTCGCCGTCGCCGGCCCAGAGGGCGGCGGCGTCGATGACGAGGGTGGGGTCGGCGAGGCTGTGGACCTGGAGGAGGGCCGCCGCGGCCTGCCGCGCCTCGCTCCTCCCGGCGGCGTCCGCTTCCGCGGACGCGTCGCTGGTGGACACGTCTTCCGTGGAATCGGATTCCGTGGAATCGGATTCTGTGGACACGTCTTCCGCGGACACGTCGAAGAGCTCGAACGGGGACAGGTCGAGCCGGAGCGAGATCCGGACGCCGGCGTCCATGCCGGCGGCTGCCTCCGCGGCCCAGGCACGCGCGCGTGGCAGCCGGCTGGCCTCGCGCGCGGCGAACGGCGCTCCGGCCGCGTGGGGCGCGGCCGGGGTGCGGGGCAGGACGTCGGCGACGGCGTCGAGGAAGGCGCGGACCAGCGCCTCGGGCTCGGGCAGCCGGAGCGGTCCGGGCCCGGGCACGGGCGTGGCGTGGGCCTCGTAGGGCATGGCGGCGGCGACGGCCCGCAGATGGGCGATGTCGTCGGCGTCGAGCGGCCCGGCGCGCCAGGCGTCGTGGTCGTCGGCGGTGAGGCCGGGCAGCAGCCGGCCGCGGGCGACCAGGTGCAGGGCGTGGAGGGCGGCGGCGCCCCAGCAGGCGGTCGCGGGGTGCGCTTGGGGATGGTGGCGGGCGGCGACGAGGTGGGGCAGGGCGTCGGCGACGGGCAGCAGCACGGCGGGTACGGTCCGGGCGCGTGCCCCGGCGCCGTGTCGCCGCACCACGGTGAGCTCGCCGCGCTCGGCGGTGGCGGGCAGCTCCGTCCCGCCGTCCGCACCGGGACGGGCGGCGGGCAGGACGCCGCCGTCGGGCGCCCAGAAGGCGACGCGGCCGTCCCTGGGCAGGGCCGCGGGGAGGAAGACGGCGGCGGCGCCGGGGAAGACGCGGGTCGCCACGGCGGGGGTCGCTGCCGGTGCCACCGCACGGCTCACCGCTGGGGTCACCGCACGGCTCACCGCTGGGGTCGTTGCACGGCTCACCGCACGGCTCATCGCTGGGGTCACGGCGCTGCTCACCTCCCGGTCCGCGACGGATTCCGACTGGACTTCCGACCTTACGGGTGAGGTCTGACAACGGCCTCACCCGGCGCTTCCCCCGGGCGGCCCAACAGAACATGACACCCGGTGCGGGGGGCGGCAGGGTGGCGGGGAACAGGCTTCGGCCGTCTCCCGACAGACGAGGATCCCGCCATGTCCCTTCACCGGCGTCTCACCATCGCCACCGGGGCCGCCCTGCTCTCGCTCGCGGTCGCGGGCTGCTCGGGCCTCGGCCGCAGCGCGGTGGGCACGATCTCGTACGAGACCGGGCACGAGGTCGGTGTGATGGTGACCAGCCCCTCCGTGAAGGGCTGCCACCGACTGGCGCCGGCGGGCGCGACGAAGGTCGAGAACTCGACGCTGGTCGACATCGTGCTCTACCGGACGCGGGACTGCCGCGGCAAGGAGCCCGTCTACCTGCCGAGCAACAGCGGGAACGAGATCACGCCGGGCACCCTGCCCTGGCGCAGCTACACCGTCGTCCACTGAGCCCGGCGGGCGTCAGGTGCCGTCCCCGGCGGGCGTCAGGCGCCGTTCCCGGCGGGCCGGGCCAGGACCCAGGTGCCGTCGTCGGTGAGGTAACGGTCGACGACGAGTCCGGCCTGCCCGAGGTGGCCTTCGAAGGCCTCGGGCGAGAGCTTCCGGGACAGGAAGGTCTGGGTCCAGCGCGCGTCCGGGAAGACGTACTCGCACAGCACCCGGTCGACGCCGTCTCCTACCGGCTCCGACGACACGATCCGCACCGTGTAGCCGGCCGGATCGCGCCTCTCCCGCGGCACGTCGTCGTGGTAGTCCGCGCCCTCGCGCTGGATGAGGACGCGGCCGTCGTCCTTCACATGGCGGCGGCAGGTCTCCAGGAGGCCCTGCCGGGTGCGGTGGTCGGCGGTGTGGACGAGGAACGAGCCGAGCACGACCGCGTCGAAGCGGCGGGGCAGCCGCAGGTCCTCGATGGGGCTGAGCACGGTCTCGACGCCCGGGGCGCGCTCGCGGACGACGTCCAGCATCTCCGCGGACTCGTCGACGGCCGTCACCGCGAAGCCGCGCTCGGCGAGCGGTGCGGTGACCCGGCCCGCGCCGCTGCCGAGTTCGAGGAGCGAGGCGCCGGCCGGAAGCGCCGCCTCGATGACCTCGGGTTCGGTGCCGACCGACAGCCGCCGGTAGAGATCGACGGCGCAGCCGTCCGGGGTGATCGGCCCGGGGCCGGTCCCTCCGTGTCCGTCGCGCTTCCGGTGGGAGTTCCGCGGTTCGCTCATGCCCTCTCACGTCCTCTCGGCTCGGTGGTCGGCGTGCTTTCGTATCGCGCTCGACGGGTGGATGCTGGAAGTGCCCGAGGGGACACCTCACCCGGGAGATGCGACGTCATGCGTACGGGGAGTGAACCGGTGACCGCGCGCAGTGCGCTGCGGCTGCGGTTCTGGCTGAGTCTGTGGGGCGTGCTGTGGGCGGCCTTCGGAACGGTGATGTTCTCGCTGGTCGAGCGGCCCGGCTGGGCGGCCGCGTGCGCGGTGCTCTTCGTGGTGGCGGCCGTCGACCTGACGCTGGTCACGCGCCACATCCGGCAGGGCCCGCACTGGCAGCCGGGGCGGGACATCCCGCCGTACGAGCCCGATCACGGCGGCCGGGGACGCTGGGGCCGCACGGGCCAGGCCGACCACGAACCGCCGAAGAGACCCTAGGGACGGTCTCGTCGATCAGGCCGCATGATCGCCGAGACGCCCTTCAAGGGCGGTCAGGGTGAGTCCGCCGCGGCCCCGCCGGAGGGGCCACGGTCGTCCGCGGGGGCGAACCGGGCCGCTTCCAGGTACTCCGGCTTGGGGTCCAGGGCGGCGGCGAGGCGGAAGTGGCGCACCGCCTGGTCGGGGCGGCCGGAGCGCTCGAAGGTGCGGGCGAGCGCGAAGTGCGCGAACGCGTTGTCCGGCTCTCTCTCCAGGACCAGGCCGAATTCGAGTTCGGCCGAGCGCAGTTGGGCGGCGGCGAAGAAGGCGCGGGCACGCAGCAGCCGCGCGGCGGTGTTCTCGGGGTGGGCGGCGATCACCGAGTCCAGGAGCTTGACGGCGCCTCTCGGGTCCCGCGCGGCCAGCAGCTGCTCGGCGGCACGGAAATCGATGACATGGGTGTCCGGGTTGCTCTCGGCCACGGTGGATTCCTTCCCCTCGCTCCGGCGGTTCAACAGCGGGCACGGTGGCCGTATTCCGTCGGGGCCCGTGGTGGCGGGCCCTCGCGAGGGTCATCTCTACCCCGTCCGGCGGGGCATGTGCCCCGAAACTCAGGAGGCGTCCGCGGCGCGCTGCCGGAGCTCCTCCCAGACCTTGCGGACCTGCGGCTCCAGTGCCTCCAGAGGGCCGTCGTTGTCGATGACCAGGTCGGCGACGGCCCGCCGCTGGGCGCGGGTGGCCTGGGCGGACATGCGGGCGCGGGCCTCGGGCTCGGTCATGCCGCGGAGCCGTACGAGCCGGTCGAGCTGGGTCTCGGGCGAGGCGTCCACGACGACGACCAGGTCGTACAGGGGGGCGAGGCCGTTCTCGGTGAGCAGGGGCACGTCGTGGACGACGACGTCGCCGGGGCCCGCGAGGCCCTCGAGCTCGGCGGATCGGGCGCCGACGAGCGGGTGGACGATCGCGTTGAGGGCGGCGAGCCGCTCGGGGTCGTTGAAGACGATCGCACCGAGCGCGGGCCGGTCGAGGGTGCCCTCGGGCGTCAGGATGCCCTCCCCGAACTCCGCGACGACGGCCGCGAGCCCGGGGGTGCCGGGCTCCACGACCTCGCGGGCGATCCGGTCGGCGTCGATCAGGACGGCCCCGTACGACACCAACAGCCGGGACACTTCGCTCTTGCCGGCGCCGATACCGCCGGTCAGACCCACCTTCAGCATGAGCGGCAGCTTAGATCCCGCCGGGCGGCGGCTAGGCGTCGCCCTCCCGTTCGGCGAGGAAGCGCTCGAACTCCCGGCCCAGCTCGTCCGCGGAAGGCAGGTCGACCGGCTCGGCGACCAGACTGCCCCGGGTCTCGGCGCCCGCCATCGCGTCGTACTGGTGCTCAAGGCCCTGGACGAGCGCGATCAGCTCCTCGTCGCCCTCGCCGATCTGGCGGTCGATCTCGGTCTGGGTCCGCCGGGCCTCGGTGCGCAGGGCGTGGGCGACGCCGGGCAGGACCAGGCCGGTGGCGGCGGTGACCGCCTCGAGGGCGGTGAGTGCGGCGTCCGGGTACGGGGAGCGGGCCACGTAGTGCGGGACGTGGGCGGCGACGCCGAGGGTGTCGTGTCCGGCCTCGGTGAGGCGGAACTCGATGAGGGACTCGGCGCTGCCGGGCACCTGGGCCTCGTCGAAGGGGCTGCGGTGGCCGGGCATGAGGTCCGTGCGGTTCCCGTGCGGGGTGAGGCCGACGGGTCGGGTGTGCGGGACGCCCATGGGGATGCCGTGGAAGTTGACCGCGAGCCGGACGCCCAGGCGCTCGACGATCTGGCGCACGGCGGCGGCGAAGCGCTCCCACTCGACGTCCGGCTCGGGTCCGGTCAGCACCAGGAAGGGGGCTCCGGTGGCGTCCTGGACGATGCGCACCTCGATCGCCGGCGTCTCGTACGCGGTCCAGCGGTCGCGGCGGAAGGTCAGGAGGGGGCGGCGGGCGCGGTAGTCCACCAGCCGGTCGTGGTCGAAGCGGGCCACCACCTGGTGGGGCAGGGTGTCGAGCAGGCGGGTGATGATCTGCTCGCCGGTCTCACCGGCGTCGATGTAGCCGTCGAAGTGGTAGAGCATGACCAGTCCGGCCGACTCCTGCGCCAGGGCCATGTCGACCACGGCCAGACCCTTCTGGTCCCATTCGTACAAATCCTGGGGATCAAGCACGATTTCCGCTCCTCCTCGCGTTCTCCCTGGACAACACCGGCCGGTGCACGGCCATTCCCGGGTCGGCGGCGAATGGCGGCGAACGGCCGAAGCGTGGAAGGAGGGGGCGGAAAACGAACCGAGGCCCGCCTCCCCGAAGGGAGACGGGCCTCGACGCTAGCTACTGGAGCTCAGCGGAGAGCCGGATTCAGCTCTGGCCGCCGGCCAGCTTCTCGCGCAGGGCGGCGAGGGCCTCGTCCGACGCCAGGGCGCCGGAGTTGTCGTCCGACTCCGAGGAGTAGGAGCCACCGGTCGGCGCGGCGGCCGGAGCGGCGGCGCCACCCTCGGCAGCGGCGGCCTCGTCGGCCTCGCGGGACTTGATGACCTGGGCCTGGTGCTGCTCGAAGCGCTGCTGCGCCTCGGCGTACTGGGTCTCCCACGCCTCGCGCTGGGCCTCGTAGCCCGGCAGCCAGTCGTTGGTCTCCGGGTCGAAGCCCTCGGGGTAGATGTAGTTGCCCTGGTCGTCGTAGGACGCGGCCATGCCGTACAGGGTCGGGTCGAACTCGACCGAGGCCGGGTCGGCACCGAAGGACTCGTTGGCCTGCTTCAGCGAGAGGCTGATGCGACGGCGCTCGAGGTCGATGTCGATGACCTTGACGAAGATCTCGTCGTTGACCTGGACGACCTGCTCCGGGATCTCCACGTGGCGCTCGGCCAGCTCGGAGATGTGGACCAGACCCTCGATGCCCTCGTCCACGCGGACGAACGCACCGAACGGAACCAGCTTGGTGACCTTACCCGGGACGACCTGGCCGATCTGGTGGGTACGGGCGAACTGCTGCCACGGGTCCTCCTGGGTCGCCTTCAGCGACAGGGAGACGCGCTCGCGGTCCATGTCCACGTCGAGAACCTCGACGGTGACCTCCTGGCCGACCTCGACGACCTCGGACGGGTGGTCGATGTGCTTCCAGGACAGCTCGGAGACGTGCACGAGACCGTCGACGCCACCCAGGTCCACGAAGGCACCGAAGTTGACGATCGAGGACACGACGCCGGAGCGGACCTGACCCTTCTGGAGGGTCGTGAGGAAGGTCTGGCGGACCTCGGACTGGGTCTGCTCGAGCCAGGCGCGGCGGGACAGGACCACGTTGTTGCGGTTCTTGTCCAGCTCGATGATCTTCGCCTCGAGCTCCTTGCCCACGTAGGGCTGGAGGTCGCGGACACGACGCATCTCGACCAGGGAGGCCGGGAGGAAGCCGCGGAGGCCGATGTCGAGGATGAGACCACCCTTGACGACCTCGATGACGGTACCGGTGACGATGCCGTCCTCTTCCTTGATCTTCTCGATGGTGCCCCAGGCACGCTCGTACTGGGCGCGCTTCTTCGAGAGGATCAGGCGGCCTTCCTTGTCCTCCTTCTGGAGAACCAGGGCCTCGATCTCGTCGCCGACCTTGACGACCTCGTTCGGGTCGACGTCGTGCTTGATCGAGAGCTCGCGGCTCGGGATGACACCTTCGGTCTTGTAACCGATGTCGAGCAGGACCTCGTCCCGGTCGACCTTCACGATGACGCCGTCGACGATGTCGCCGTCGTTGAAGTACTTGATCGTCTCGTCGATCGCGGCGAGGAAGGCTTCCTCGTTACCGATGTCGTTGACCGCAACCTGCGGGGTGGTGGCGGTGGTCTCGGTGCTGCTCGTCATGTGGGAAAGGGCTCCGGTACGGACATGAAGTCGTAGGTACTGCTACGCCGAGAGCCCGTATCGCAGCTGAAGAAGCCGGACAGCAAAGGAAGCACCTGGCCCGGTGAAGGGCGGCGCCTCGAGAACCGAGGGGACATACAACAGATGCGAGCGCGGCCTGCTCCGTCTGAGGCGCGCAGGCCCGCAGCGCAACCTTTAGCATACGGGGGCGGCCGGACAGGGTCAATGCGCGAAGCGCACACCCGGGGCGGATCGCCGCATACCCGGCACAACTCATGTCGGCCCAGGCCATCCTGGCCACGGGCGAGCCTCGACGCGCACCCGCTCGCGGCTCTGAGCGCAAACTACATCGACGGGCGAGATGAACCAAGAGTACGGACAGGAAGACGGTCCCGGCGGGCTCGAGGACGAGGCGGAGGCGACCCGCCGTGACGCCGGGGACGCGGAGAGCAGCCGGGCGAGCCGGAGCTGGTGGGACCGCAACGCCGACGAGTACCAGAGCGAGCACGGCGCGTTCCTCGGGGACGACCGGTTCGTGTGGGGCCCGGAGGGTCTGGACGAGGCGGAGGCGGGGCTGCTCGGCCCGGCCGGCTCGCTGAAGGGCCTCGCCGTGCTGGAGATCGGCGCGGGCGCGGCGCAGTGCTCGCGCTGGCTGGCCGCCCAGGGCGCCCGGCCGGTGGCGCTTGACCTCTCGCACCGCCAGTTGCAGCACGCGCTGCGGATCGGCGGCGAGGTGCCGCTGGTGGAGGCGGACGCGGGGGCGCTGCCGTTCCGCGACGGCAGCTTCGACCTGGCCTGCTCGGCGTACGGCGCGGTGCCGTTCGTGGCGGATCCGGTACGGGTCTTCCGCGAGGTCCGCCGGGTGCTGCGGCCGGGCGGGCGGTGGGTCTTCTCGGTGACCCACCCGATCCGCTGGGCCTTCCCGGACGAGCCGGGGCCGGAGGGGCTGTCGGTCGCCGCCTCCTACTTCGACCGGACGCCGTACGTGGAGCAGGACGAGCGAGGACGCGCGGTCTACGTCGAGCACCACCGGACGATCGGGGACCGGGTGCGGGACGTGGTGGCCGGCGGTTTCCGGCTGCTGGACCTGGTGGAGCCCGAGTGGCCGGCCTGGAACAGCCAGGAATGGGGCGGCTGGTCCCCGCTGCGCGGCAACCTGATCCCGGGTACGGCGATCTTCGTGTGCGAGCGCGCGGACGACTGAGTCCGGCGAGGGGCCGGGGGCGCGACCGGCCGCCGCACCACCATTAGTCATACGAATCGGTGGTGCCTGTGGACAACCGGACGCAGCCGGTCGGCCCGGCGTACGAGACTTGCCACGTGATCCGAAACGACGCACTCGACCTGCTTCCCGTCCGCCATGCCGTCCCCGAGCTGCTGAGCGCGCTCGAGGAGCGCGGCACGGCCGTGCTGCACTCCCCGCCCGGGACCGGCAAGACCACGCTGGTCCCGCTGGCGCTCGCGGGACTCATAGGGGACGGGCCGGAGCGACGGGTGCTGGTGGCCGAGCCGCGCCGGATGGCGGTGCGGGCGGCGGCACGGCGGATGGCCTGGCTGCTGGGCGAGGACGTCGGCGGGGCCGTCGGATTCTCCGTGCGCGGAGAGCGGCGGGCCGGGCCGGCGACCCGGGTCGAGGTGGTGACCACGGGAGTGCTGCTCCAGCGGCTCCAGCGCGACCCGGAGCTGTCCGGCGTGGACGTGGTGCTGCTCGACGAGTGCCACGAGCGGCATCTGGACGCGGACACGGCGCTGGCGTTCCTGGTGGACGTGCGGGCGGCGCTGCGGCCGGAGCTGAAGCTGATCGCGGCGTCGGCGACGAGCGACGCGGAGGCGTGGGCGAATCTGCTGACGGTCCTGGACGGCAGCGGCGGCCCGGCGCCGGTCGTGCGGGCCGAGGGCAGGATCCACGGCTCCGCGATCCACTTCGCGCCGCCGCCGTCCGGTGTGCGGCCGGCGCACGGCACCTGGGTGGACCCCGCGCTGCTGCGCCACGTCGCGGCCACCGTCCGGGAGGCCCTGGAGCGGCACGAGGGCGATCTGCTCTGCTTCCTGCCGGGCACCGGGGAGATCGCCAGGACCGCGGGGCTGCTCGCGGACCTGGACGCCGAGGTGCTGCAGCTGCACGGGCGGGCTCCGGCGGCGGTGCAGGACGCGGTGCTGCGGGGAGCCGGGCCGGGCGGGCGGCGCCGGGTGGTGCTGGCGACCTCGGTGGCGGAGTCGAGCCTGACGGTGCCCGGAGTGCGGATCGTGGTGGACTCCGGGCTTTCCCGGGAGCCGCGCATGGACCACGCGCGGGGCCTCGGCTCGCTGGCGACGGTGCCGGTGTCGGTCGCGGTCGCGACCCAGCGCA
This sequence comes from Streptomyces sp. NPDC127092, assembly GCF_042722475.1. Classification (NCBI taxonomy): domain Bacteria; kingdom Bacillati; phylum Actinomycetota; class Actinomycetes; order Kitasatosporales; family Streptomycetaceae; genus Streptomyces; species Streptomyces sp. NPDC127092. The sequence continues at coordinate 75,117 of NZ_JBHXFE010000020.1, read as the reverse complement.
CGGGCCGGGCCGGGCGCGAGGGCTTCGGGACGGTGTACCGCTGCTGGTCCCCGGCGGAGGACGCACGGCTCGCGCGTTTCCCCGCACCCGAGATCAAGGTCGCCGACCTGGCCGACTTCGCCCTGCGGGCCGCGTGCTGGGGCGATCCGTCGGCTGCCGGGCTCGCACTGCTCGACGCGCCGCCGGCCGGGGCGATGGCGGCGGCCCGGCAGGTCCTCACGGCGATCGGGGCCGTGGACGAGGAAGGCCGGGCCACGGACCGCGGCGTGCGGATGTCCCGGCTCGGACTGCATCCGCGGCTCGGCAGGGCTCTTCTCGACGGGGCGCCCGAGGTCGGGGCGCGGCGGGCGGCGGAGGTGGTGGCGCTGCTCAGCGAGGAACCGCCCCGGGAGTACGGGGACGATCTGGCGGCGGCCTGGCGCGAGGCGCGCCGGGGCGGCGACGGGTACGCGGCGCGCTGGAAGGCGGAGGTCCGGCGGCTCGAGCGCTCGGCCGGCGAGGAGGCCGGCGGCGCGGGCGGCGGGCGGACCGGGTCTTCCGCGGCGGGCGGCGCGGAGGACGCGGCGGCGGGTCTGGTGACGGCCCTGGCGTTCCCGGAGCGGGTGGCGCGGGCGCGCGAGCAGGGCGGCCTGCTGATGGTGTCGGGCACGGGGGCGCGGCTGGCCGAGGGCTCGGGGCTGCGGTCGAGTCCGTGGCTGGCCGTCGCGGTGGCGGACCGTACAGCGCAGAGCGCCACGGCGCGGGTGCGACTGGCCGCCGTGGTGGACGAGGAGGTGGCGCGGCGCGCTGCGGGGCATCTGCTGAGCGCGGGCGAGGAGGTCCGCTGGGAGGACGGCGACGTGGTGGCCCGGTCGGTGGAGCGGCTCGGGGCGGTGGAGCTGACGGTCCGGCCGCTGCGGGAGGACGCGGATCCGGCGCTGGTGCGGGAGGCGCTGCTCGACGGGCTGCGCCGCGAGGGCACCGGGCTGCTGCGCTGGGGTCGGGACGCGGAGGAGCTGCGCGACCGGCTGGCCTTCCTCCACCGGGAGTTGGGCGAGCCGTGGCCGGACGTGTCGGAGGAGGCGCTGCTGGGCCGGGTGGCCGACTGGCTGGAGCCGGAGCTGTCGCGGGCGCGCCGGCGGGCCGATCTGGGGCGGATCGACGCCGGTGAGGGGTTGCGGCGGCTGTTGCCGTGGGCGACCGGTGAGGCGCTGCGCCTTGACGAGCTGGCGCCGGAGCGGATCGAGGTGCCGAGCGGTTCGCGGATACGGGTGGAGTACGGCGGGGAGCGGCCGGTGCTGGCGGTGAAGCTCCAGGAGATGTTCGGGCTCGCGGAGACGCCGCGGGTGGCCGGGGTCCCGGTCCTGGTGCATCTGCTCTCCCCCGCCGGGCGGCCGGCGGCCGTGACGTCCGATCTGGCCTCGTTCTGGCGGGACGGCTACCGGGCGGTGCGGGCGGAGCTGCGGGGCCGTTATCCGAAGCATCCGTGGCCGGAGGACCCTTCGTCGGCGGAGCCGACCCGCCACACCAGCGCCCGGCTCAGGCGGGAGCGGTGACGGGCGCCGGGCGGCGGGAGCGGGCTTCGAGCCAGAAGGAGAGGGCGAGCAGGAGGAGGGCGAGGACGGTGAAGGTCCACGGGAGATAGGAGACGAGCATCAGGACCATCAGCCGGTTGCCTTCGACCAGGTCGACGACGTAGGCGATGTAGTCCTCGCGCATCTTCACGTGGCCCTCGAAGACGGTGACGGTGTCCTGGCCCATCAGGGCGCGGGCGTTGCGGAGCTCCTCCTTGTGGATCTCCTCGCCGTTGACGGGAGCGCCGGTGACCGGGTCGATCCAGAACATGCGCTTGGTGGTGTACCAGCGGGTGAGGCCGGTCCTGGCGAGGACGTCGGGGGCGATGTCGATAGGCATCGTCTTGGGCATGGGGACCTTGGTCCAGGGGACGGTCTGCTCGAAGTAGTAGACCTCCAGGCCGCGGAAGGTGCGGGTGCCCTTGTAGTGGATCGGGGCGGAGGTGCGGGTCTGGGCGTCGAAGTACTGGTAGTCCCGCTTCTCGGTGAGGAAGGGCCACTTGAACTCGATGCCCTCGCGGCGGACCGGGTCGCCGTCGACCGTCTCGCCGGTGGCGTGGACCGGGTCCTGGGTGTGGGCGTCGAAGATGTAGCGCTCGGGGATCTTGGAGACCATCTTGCCGTCGGGGCCGAGGACGTAGGAGAGCGAGTCCCAGACGACGACGTCGCGGCCGGCGTCGCGTTCGATCTTCTTCGACTCCTCCACGTTGCCCTTGAGGGTCTGGACGATGGTGATCTTGTCGACCTTCTCGGCCTTGAGGGTGGAGTAGTCGAGCAGGGTCGCGGGCTTCGCCTCCAGGACCGTCTCCTGGTACTGGTTCGGCGGGATCTTGGCCAGGCGGGGGAAGGCGTACCAGCGCATCGTGGGGGCCATGGCGGCGAAGAAGACAGCGAAGGAGAGCAGGACGAGGCTGGCGCGGCGGCGCATCGGACGGCCCCTCACTTCTTGGGGCCGGGATCGGCGGTGAGCAGGGGCTGCGGCGAGGTGGGCCCGTCCGGCGGCAGATCGACGAAGGAGACGAGGAGGATGAACAGGAGGACGGGAACGAGTCCGATGGCGGCGGCGGCAAGAGCGCGCAAGGTCGGCCTCCCGGTGCTCGATCTGATACGGCGTCAGGGCGGGGGCACCGTAGCAACGTCGCCGCGAGATGAGAACACGTTGCACCCGGAACACGGGCGCCGCCCTCGCGTCCGGCGGGGACACGAGGGCGGCGGGCGGTGACGAGCGGAGACCTCGGGAGGTCAGGAGGTCGGCGTGGGCTCCGGAGTGCCGCCGGTCGACGAGGAGGGCGACGGCGTCGGGGTCGGCGTCGGCTCGGGCGCCGGGGCGGTGACCTTGATCGTGATCGTCGCCGTGCCGCCGCCCGGCGCGGTCAGCCGCAGCAGGAAGGTGCCGGCCTTGTCGCCCGCGTAGATCTCCGGCAGCTCGTACGTGCCGTCGGCGCGGGTCGTCAGACCGGTCAGGGTGCGCACGGCGGTGCCGTCGGCGGCCTTGAAGTAGGGGCCGTCGGTGGCGGGCTGCGGGTCGGTCGCCGACGTGACGAACGTGGCGGTGAGGGCGACACCGGCCGCGGCGGCCCCGCCGTCGGTGGCCTTGACCGTCACCGGGCCGGTGACGGTGGCGCCGGTGGTGGCGGCGAGCTCCTTGGCGTCGACGTGGGTGAGGGTGTCGGCGGAGCGCTCGGTGACGGTGGCGGTGAACTCGACCGCGTTCAGGGCGCGGCCCACGACGGTGGCGCTGACCGCGAAGCCGCCGGTCAGTTCGCCGGCCTTCAGTGACGGCGCGACGGCCTTGCCGCTCGACCCGGTGACGGCGGTGACCTCGCGCGCACCGACGGCGAAGCGGGCGTCCGTCTCGCCGGTGATCCGGAAGCGCACCTGGACACCGGCGACCGGCCTGCCGGCCAGGTCGACGGCGAGCACCGTCGGCCTCGTGACGAAGGTGCCGCCGGCGGTGGCCCTGAGGCTGGTGGCGCCGTCCCTGGTCAGGCGCACCACCTTGGCCGCCGGGTCGGTGGTGGGCGGCGTGGTCGGCTTGGTGGGCGTCGGCTCGGCCGGCTTGGACGGGGTCGGCTTCGGCGCGGTCGGCTTCGGCGACGCGGGGGCCGTCGGCGTCGGACGGGCGCCGGGCCTGGTGCCCGGGTTGTCGCTGCGGTTGCCCGGGAGCACACCGGTGCCGTCGGGCACCTGGTGGGTGCCGCGCTTGTAGTACTCGAACCAGGACAGGACGGTGTTCAGGTACTCCCGCGAGCGGTTGTAGCTGAGGACCGCCTGGTCCAGGTCGGCCTTGACGGCGAGGTTGCGGCCGTTGGCGCAGAGGTAGAGACCGGCGGCCTGGGCCGCGTCGTAGATGTTGTTCGGGTCCTTCTTCCCGTCGCCGTTGGCGTCCTGGCCCCAGGTGGCCCAGGTGGACGGGATGAACTGCATCGGGCCGACCGCCCGGTCGTGCGTGCTGTCGCCGTCGTAGGCGCCGTTGTCGGTGTCGGAGATGTTGGCGAACCCGACGCCGTTGAGGACCGGGCCGAGGATCGGCGAGTTCGTGGTGCCGTTGGCGTCGACGGCTCCGCCGCGCGCCTGACCGGACTCGACCTTGCCGATGCCGGCGAGCAGCTGCCAGGGCAGGTTGCAGTCGGGGTCGGTGGAGCGTATCGACTGCTCGGCGCGCTGGTAGGCGGCGAGGACGGACGCGGGTATGCCGGCCTCCGCGGGGCCGGTGATGATCGGCAGCGTGCTGCTGGGAGCGCCCGGCTTGTTGGGCGTGTTCAGCGGAGGGAGCTCGGTGTAGTACGGCGAGTCGCCGGAGGCCGAGCCGTCCGGCGGCGCGGTGCTGTCGCCGGCCCCGATCGGCAGGTCACCGCTCGCGCCGTCGGCGGGCGGCTGAGTCGTGCCCGGCCCCTGCGAGGCGGCGAGCGCCGCGACCGCCGCGGCCACCACCGCACCGCTGGTGGCTCCCCTGCGCAGCCGGCGGCCCAAGTGCGCTGCCATACGTGTGGTCCCTCCCCGAGTCCCTCGTCCGCGCTCCCCGCGCGAGTCCGACCCGCCGACCCTATGCCAACTCCGACGCCCGGCACACCGGGCCCTGACCGTGTTTCACGGTTTCGTCACCACTTGGCCGTCCGGGCTTTCTGCTCGGGACGGTCAGGAATACTTGGCTGGCACATCGGACGAGGGGGAGCTCGGTGCCTTTCACGCTCAGTCATGCCGCAGCGGTGCTGCCGGCACTCCGGCGGGACGCCACGGCCCGGGGCCCGTTGGTGGCGTCGGCCCTGGTGGCGGGCTCGTTCTCACCCGACATGACCTACTTCGCCGCTTCTGTCGTGCCCGGCGCGATGCAGTTCGGGAACGTGACGCACTCCTTTCTCGGAGTCGTCACGGTGGACGTGCTCATCACCGCCGTGGTGGTGGCGCTGTGGCTGATGGTGCGTGAGCCGCTGGTGGCGCTGCTTCCGGGGCGGTGGCAGGGGCGGGTGTACGGCTTCGTGCGCGGCCGGTCGTGGCGGGAGCGCCGCCGGGTGGCGCTCGCGGGCTGGTTCGCCGTGTCGGCGGCTGTCGGCGCGACCACGCACGTCGTGTGGGACGCCTTCACCCATCTCGACCGCTGGGGCACCCGGCTGATCCCGGTACTCGGCGAGGTGGTGGGCGGATTCCCCGTCTATCTGTACGCGCAGTACGGCGGTTCGGCGCTGGCGCTGGTCCTGCTGGGCTGGTTCACCCTGCGGGCGCTGCGCGCGGTGCCCGCCGGCGGGCACCGGCCCGCGCGGGTGCCGGTCCTCGGCCGGCGCGGGCTGCTGCTCGCGGTGGGCGTCATCGGGGCGTGCGTGCTGGCCGGGGTGATCCACCGGGTGCAGCGCTTCTACGCGTACTGGGGCGGCATCGGCACGCCCGTGGACATCATCCCGACGATCTGCTTCGGGGCCGGTTCGGGGCTGCTTCTCGGCGTGCTGTTGTACGGGGCGGGGGTGCGGGTGTGGGCCGCGTCACGGCCGGAGGCGCGGTCGGCGTCACGGCCGGCTCCTCGTGCGGAGGGTCTCCGTCTCCGTACGGACGATCCGGCGTCGGGGCGGCGGCCGGAGCACTCCCGTCCGGGACCGCGCTGACGCCTCCGGCGGGGTGAAGCCGCGAGCCGCCGCGCCTCCGGGGCGCCGCTTGCCGGGCCTGGGCTTCCACGCCTGAACGGCTAGCCACACGGAGGGCGCGGCGCTCTGGCGGTGCGGGCAGGAACAGGGGGCGGAGGCGCCCGCCGAGGGCGCCGTCCCGTGTGCCCACCCGTCCCGCCCCAGCGGGACGAATGCCCACACGGAGGTGCGCCGGGCCGAGGCCAGGCATATGGGCACCGCCCCGCAGGACGGGACGAGGCCCCCAGGACTAGGCGAGCCCCACAGGCGGGCGCGGTCCCCGCCGCGTCGAGCGGGGGCCGACGGCGCGTCCGGAGAGGGTTGGCGGGGTTGGCACTGCGACCGGCAGGGGCCCGCGCCGCATGAGGCGCGGGCCCCCGTGGGGCTTGGGTCCTGTAGGGCGGGGCCCCGTGACGCGCGGGCCCTATAAGGTCCGGGGCCGCGGGACCCGGGCCCCGTTGGGCGCGGGTCCCGTAGGGCCCGGATCCCGCAGGGCCCGGATCCCGCAGGGCCCGGATCCCGCAGGGCCCGGGTCCCGCAGGGCGCGGGGCTTCTCGGGTGCGGGCGGTTTCCTGCCGTCTTGTCAGTGGGCTGCTGAGTCCCAGTCGGTGCCTACGCCTACCGAGACGTCCAGGGGGGCGCGGAGGTCCACTGCCGTGGACATCTGGGCGCGGACGAGGGATTCGACCTCGGCGCGTTCGCCCGGGGCGAGTTCCAGGACGATTTCGTCGTGGACCTGGAGGAGCATGCGGGACGCGAGGCCCGCCTCCCGGAGTGCGCGGTCCACGTTCAGCATCGCGACCTTGACGATGTCCGCGGCGGTGCCCTGGATCGGGGCGTTGAGCGCCATGCGCTCGGCGGCCTCGCGGCGCTGGCGGTTGTCGCTGTTGAGGTCCGGAAGGTAGCGGCGGCGGCCGAGCATCGTCTCGGTGTAGCCGGTGGCCCGGGCCTCGTCGACGACCCGGCGGAGATAGTCGCGCACACCGCCGAAGCGCTCGAAGTACGTGTCCATCAGACCGCGGGCCTCGGCCGGTTCGATGCCCAGCTGCTGGGAGAGGCCGAAGGCCGACAGGCCGTACGCCAGGCCGTACGACATGGCCTTGATCTTGCGGCGCATCTCGGCGTCGACGGCGGACCGCTCGACGCCGAAGACCTGCGAGGCGACCGTGGTGTGCAGGTCCTCGCCCGAGGTGAAGGCCTCGATCAGGCCCTCGTCCTCGGAGAGGTGGGCCATGACGCGCAGCTCGATCTGGCTGTAGTCGGCGGTCATCAGGGCCTCGAAGCCCTCGCCGACCACGAAGCCGTGCCGGATGGCGCGGCCCTCGTCCGTCCGCACCGGCACGTTCTGCAGGTTGGGGTCGGTGGAGGAGAGGCGGCCCGTGGCGGCGACGGTCTGGCTGAAGGTGGTGTGGATGCGGCCGTCCGCCGCGACGGTCTTGATCAGGCCCTCGACCGTGGACCGCAGGCGGGCCTGCTCGCGGTGGCGGAGCATGATCACCGGGAGCTCGTGCTCGGTCTGGCCGGCCAGCCAGGCCAGCGCGTCGGCGTCCGTCGTGTAGCCGGTCTTGGTCTTCTTGGTCTTCGGCAGGTTGAGCTCGCCGAAGAAGACCTCCTGGAGCTGCTTGGGCGAGCCGAGGTTGAACTCGTGGCCGACGGAGGCGTGGGCCTCCTTGACCGCCTGCTGCACCGCGCCCGCGAACTGCTGCTCCAGGGCCTCCAGGTGGTCCCGGTCGGCGGCGATGCCGTGCCGCTCCAGGCGGGCGAGGAGGATCGAGGTGGGCAGTTCGACCTCGTGGAGGAGGTCCTTGGCGCCCACCTCGACGAGCTTCTCCTCGAAGGCCGCGCCGAGATCCAGCACCGCCCGGGCCTGGCTCATCAGGGCCTCGGCCTCGGCGGTGTCGTCGGCGCCGAACGCGAGCTGGCCGTCGGCGGCCGCGGCGGGCGCGAGCTCGCGTCCCAGGTACTCGACGGACAGCGCGTCCAGGGCGAAGGAGCGGCGGCCGGGCTTCACCAGGTACGCGGCGAGCGCGGTGTCCATGGTGACGCCGGCGACGCTCCAGCCGTGCTCGGGGAAGACCCGCATGGCGCCCTTGGCGTTGTGCATCACCTTGGGCCGGGCCGGGTCGGCGATCCACGCCGACCAGGCCTGCTCGTCCGCCTCGTCCAGCTCGCTCGGGTCGAACCAGGCCGCGGCGCCGTCGCCGGCGGCGAGGGCGATCTCCGAGACGTTCCCGGTGCCGAGGGCCCAGCTGTCGACGGTGGCGATGCCGAGGGGCTGGTCGCCGTGCTCGGCGAGCCAGCCGGCGAGCTCGCCGGTGCCGAGGACGGTGAAGTCGAGCGCGACACCGGGCGCGGGGGCCGGGGCGGCCTCCTCGGCGGCGCCGGGGTCGACGGCGAGGAGCCGCTCGCGCAGCGAGGGGTTGCGGATCTCCAGGGTGTCGAGGACGAGCGCGACGGCCGTGCGGTCGTACGGCGCGCGGGCCAGGTCCGCCACGGTCTTCGACAGCTCGACGTCGCGGACCATCTCGGTGAGGCGGCGGTTGAGCTTCACCGACTCCAGATGGTCACGGAGGTTCTGGCCTGCCTTGCCCTTGACCTCCTCGGCGCGCTCCACCAGCTCGGCGAAGGACCCGAACTGGTTGATCCACTTCGCGGCGGTCTTCTCACCGACGCCGGGGATGCCGGGCAGGTTGTCCGACGGGTCGCCGCGCAGGGCAGCGAAGTCCGGGTACTGCGAGGGCGAGAGCCCGTACTTCTCCTGGACCTTCTCCGGGGTGAAGCGGGTCAGCTCGGAGACGCCCTTGGTGGGGTAGAGGACCGTGGTGTGCTCGCTGACCAGCTGGAAGGAGTCCCGGTCGCCGGTGACGATCAGGACCTCGAAGCCCTCGGCCTCCGCCTGGGTGGCGAGGGTGGCGATGACGTCGTCCGCCTCGAAGCCGTCGACCGCGAAGCGCGGGGCGTGCATCGCGTCGAGCAGCTCGCCGATCAGCTCGACCTGGCCCTTGAACTCGTCGGGCGTCTTGGAGCGGTTCGCCTTGTACTCGGGGAACTCGTCGGAGCGCCAGGTCTTGCGGGACACGTCGAACGCGACGGCGAAGTGCGTGGGCGCCTCGTCGCGGAGAGTGTTCGCCAGCATCGACGCGAATCCGTAGATCGCGTTCGTCGGCTGCCCGGTCGCGGTGGTGAAGTTCTCCGCGGGCAGCGCGAAGAACGCCCGGTACGCCAGCGAATGCCCGTCCATGAGCATGAGCCGGGGGCGCTTCTCGTCGGTCTTCTCGGTCTTCTTCGATGCTGTCTCAGCCACGGGACGATCCTCCCACGGCCCACTGACATTCCCCGCCGCGCAGGACGACCGCGCCGGGGCGGGGGCCCCGGCTGTCGGTGGTCCGTGACAGGATCGGAGACGTACGACACTCGTCACCGCTCAAGGGAGAGCGCGATGGTCAGCAAGCCGCCCGTCGGCGACCCGGTCCAGGACGCGCCGCAGGTCGCGGCGCCGCAGCACGCCGCGGCCGGGCTGCCCGCCGTCGCGCACACCCTGCGGATCGCGCAGGCGCAGATGGGCGTGCGGCGCACCGCGCGGACGCTGCTCAAGGTCAACCAGAAGGACGGCTTCGACTGTCCCGGCTGCGCCTGGCCCGAGGCCGACAAGCGGCACGTGGCGGAGTTCTGCGAGAACGGGGCGAAGGCGGTCGCCGAGGAGGCGACGCTGCGCCGGGTGACGCCGGAGTTCTTCGCCGCGCACCCGGTGGCGGACCTGGCGACGCGCAGTGGCTACTGGCTGGGCCAGCAGGGCCGGATCACGCAGCCGATGTATCTGCCGGAGGGCGGCGACCGGTACGAGCCGGTGAGCTGGGAACGGGCCTTCTCGATCATCGCGGAGGAGCTGACGGCGCTCTCCTCCCCCGACGAGGCCCTGTTCTACACCTCGGGCCGGACCAGCAACGAGGCCGCGTTCCTGCTCCAGCTGTTCGCCCGCGAGTTCGGCACCAACAACCTGCCGGACTGCTCGAACATGTGCCACGAGTCCTCGGGCTCGGCACTGACCGAGACGATCGGCGTCGGCAAGGGCAGCGTGTCCCTGGAGGACCTGCACCGGGCCGACCTGATCGTCGTGGCCGGGCAGAACCCCGGGACGAACCATCCGCGGATGCTCTCGGCCCTGGAAAAGGCGAAGGCGGCCGGCGCGCGGATCATCTCGGTGAACCCGCTGCCCGAGGCCGGTCTGGAGCGGTTCAAGAACCCGCAGACGGCGCAGGGCATGATCAGGGGCGCCGCGCTCACCGACCTCTTCCTGCAGATCCGCATCGGCGGCGACCAGGCCCTCTTCCGCCTGCTCAACAAGCTGGTGCTGGAGACGGAGGGGGCGGTCGACGAGGCCTTCGTACGGGAGCACACCCACGGGTACGAGGAGTTCGCCGCGGCCGCGAAGGCGGCCGACTGGGACGAGACGCTGGCGGCGACCGGTCTGTCCCGGGCCGAGATCGAGCGGGCCCTGGAGATGGTGCTCGCCTCGGAGCGGACCATCGTCTGCTGGGCGATGGGGCTCACCCAGCACAAGCACTCCGTGCCGACCATCCGCGAAGTGGTCAACTTCCTGCTGCTGCGCGGCAACATCGGGCGGCCGGGTGCCGGCGTGTGCCCGGTGCGGGGTCATTCGAACGTGCAGGGCGACCGCACCATGGGCATCTTCGAGCGGCCGGCACCGGCCTTCCTCGACGCCCTGGACAAGGAGTTCGGGATCGTCTCGCCGCGCCACCACGGCTTCGACGTGGTGCGTTCCATCCAGGCGCTGCGCGACGGCGAGGCGAAGGTCTTCTTCGCCATGGGCGGGAACTTCGTCGGGGCGACGCCGGACACGGACGTCACCGAGGCGGCGATGCGGAACGCCCGCCTGACGGTGCACGTGTCGACGAAGCTGAACCGCTCACACGCGGTCACCGGCACGCGCGCGCTGATCCTGCCGACGCTCGGCCGCACGGACAAGGACGTGCGGAAGAGCACTCTCGGTGGAAAAGGCACTGCGCAGTTCGTGACGGTCGAGGACTCGATGGGGCTGGTGCACGCCTCGCGCGGCAATCTGCCGCCGGCGAGCCCGCACCTCCTGTCCGAGCCGGCGATCGTGGCGCGGATGGCGCGGGCGGTCCTGGGCGAGGGTTCGGCGACGCCGTGGGAGGAGTTCGAGGCGGACTACGCGCGGATCCGCGACCGCATCGCGCGCGTGGTGCCCGGTTTCGAGGACTTCAACGCACGGCTGGCCGCCGACCCGGGCGGCTTCGCGCTGCCGCACGCGCCGCGCGACGAGCGCCGCTTCCCGACCAGGACCGGCAAGGCGAACTTCACGGCGGCGCCCGTGGAGTACCCGAGGGTGCCGGAGGGCCGGCTGCTGCTGCAGACGCTGCGCTCGCACGACCAGTACAACACCACCATCTACGGTCTGGACGACCGTTACCGGGGCATCACGGGCGGCCGCCGGGTGGTTCTGGTCCACCCAGAGGACGCGGCGGCGCTCGGCTTCGCGGACGGGGCGTACGCGGATCTGGTGAGCGAGTGGACCGACGGCAGCGAGCGGCGGGCGCCCGGTTTCCGGGTGGTGCACTATCCGACGGCCCGGGGCTGCGCGGCGGCCTACTACCCGGAGACGAACGTGCTCGTGCCGCTGGAGTCGACGGCCGACGTCAGCAACACCCCCGCCAGCAAGTCCGTGATCGTGCGTCTGGAACAATCCGAGTCCGCCTAAGCGTTTGCTCAGGCGGCTCGGAGTGATCGAGCCTCGGGGGATCGAGCCTTGAGGGATCGAGCCTTGAGGGATCGAGCCTTGATCGAGCATCGAGTCAGCGAGAGACCAGCCGTACGACGACGAACGGAGCCCGGCGATGGGTGAGCAGCAGCATGTGAAGTTCCCGCAGGAGGTCATCGACGAGTACGCCTCGCTCGGCGTGGACCTGCCGGCGCTCTTCTCGGCCGGGCACCTGGGCAACCGGATGGGCGTGCAGATCGTCGAGGCCTCGGCGGAGCGGGTGGTCGGCACCATGCCGGTGGAGGGCAACACCCAGCCGTACGGTCTGCTGCACGGCGGCGCCTCTGCGGTGCTCGCCGAGACCCTGGGCTCGATCGGTTCGATGCTGCATGGTGGGGTGTCCCGGATCGCCGTGGGCGTGGATCTGAACTGCACGCACCACCGTGGGGTGCGCAGCGGTCTGGTGACGGGTGTCGCGACGCCGGTGCACCGGGGGCGGTCGACCGCCACGTACGAGATCGTGATCACTGACGAGCAGGACAAGAGGGTCTGCTCGGCACGGCTTACCTGCATGCTGCGGGAGATCGGCGAGAAGGACGCGGGCAACGTGCCGGCGGCGGGGCGGCTCGACGGCGCTGGCACCGACGCCGACGCCTAGACCGTTCCGGCGCCCCCTGGCGACGGCGCCGCGCCCTCAGACCCGTGGGCCTGCGGGGTCCGGGGCCTCCGCGGGGGCGGGGGTGTCCGGACTGCCACCTCCACTTCGCTTCGCTCGTGGAGGAGGCCAAAACGTCCGGACACCCCCACCCCCGCTCCGACCCCGAACCCCTCCCCGCCGTCGTCGGACTCGGCTTCTCTTCGGCCTCGCCCCCGTCCCGCCGTCGTCGTGCGCGGGTCCGCTCCGGTCCCGGACCCCTCCCCGCCGTCATCGTGTGCCGGTCCGTTCCGACCCCGAACCCCTTCCCGCCGTCGTCGGCCTCGGCCCTTCTCCGGTCCCGGATCCCATCCCGCCGTCGTCGGCCTCGGCCCCCTCCGGTCCCGGGCACGTCGGCCGTCGGCTTCTTCCTGCCGGAGGCGGCCTCGTCGTCGGTCTTCTCAACTCCCGTTTCTTCAGAGGCTCTTGTCTCCTCCGGTGACAGCCGCTTCACTGGCGGTCCACTCACACACCGAGGGGCTTCCTTGACCGCGATTCGCACCACGACCGTGGCGACCGCCGTGACCGCCGCGGCCTGCGCTGCCGTTCTCGCCACCGCGATCCCGTCCGCAGCGATCAACTCGTACAACGCGACACCCGCGCCCGAGCGCACCGAGGTCGGTGCGCTGGTCGCCACCTGGGACAACGACGGCGATCCGAGCACGCCCGACCGGGTCGACTGGGTCTGTTCCGGGACGATGATCGACGCCGACACCTTCCTGACCGCGGCGCACTGCACGACCGACTGGCCGGAGAACGTGCGTTTCTACGTCTCCCTCGACCAGGACGTGCAGGCCGGTCTCGACCGGGCCGGCGCCGAGCACCCGGGTGACCCGGCGGCCGTGGCGCGTGCCGTGGCCGTGGAGGGCGTCGCACACAGTCACCCCACCTACCCGGGACCGGCCTCCGACACCCATGACATCTCCGTGATCGAGCTGCCTTCGGCCAAGATCAAGGAGCGCTGGAGCTTCACTCCGGCCACCCTGCCGACGGCCGGCCGGCTGGACGCGCTCGGTCCTCGGGGACTGAACGACACGGACTTCGTCGTCGCCGGTTACGGCACCGAGGAGTCGCAGCGCGGGCCGGGCGGTCACACCCACCCGGGCGGCGGGGTCCGCATGAAAGCGCCGGTGACCTTCGAGGCCCTGAACAACGCGTGGATCCGGCTCGGCATGACCGCGCCGCAGGGCAACGGCGGTGCCTGCTACGGCGATTCGGGCGGCCCGAACTTCGCCACGGTCGACGGGAGGCGGACGCTGGTGGCGACCACCATCACGGGTGACATGCCCTGCTACGCCACCAATGTCGTGTACCGGCTCGACACCCCCGGCGCCCGTGAATTCCTGAGGCCGTACGTCCAACTGCCGTGACCTCCAAGCCGTCAGCCCCGGTCAGGGCCGCGCTCGCCGCGGCCCTGACCGGCTGCGCACTGGCCCTGTCGGCCGGCTGCGAGGCGCCCCGCGAGCCGGCCGCGGCGCCGTCCCCCCGTACCAGTTCGCCCGCGGACGTCTGCACAAGTCTCGTGTCCTACTGGGTGAAAGAGGCCCTGAAGGGCAGCAAGTGGGCGGGGCTCGACTGGGAGCAGAAGGGGATGTCGAACGAGCAGTACGGGATCCACGACGAGGTGCTCGTCGCGGCCAGGGCGGAGGAGCGCCGCGCGGGCCGCGAGGCGGCCTTCGCGCTGACCGACCGTGAGACCCGGCGGCGCTGCGAGGCGACGAAGGGCGCGACGGGGAGTTCGGAGAACTGGCGACCGCCCAGCGAACAGCGCGTACCTACCAGCGGTTCTCGGCCATCACCTTCGTGACTCTGCGTGACGTTCCCACGAAGTGGCACCGCGGGCGGAACGGAGCGTTCCGGTCAGTCGCGCCGTTCGCTGAGATCAGGAGGGGTGTCCGCTATCCGGACAGCCGCTCAACTGCACCGTAAGCACCAAGATCTCCCCAAGCCCCTTAGCGGAACTGGGCGTTCTCAGCATGTGAACACCGGGCTACTGACCCATATGTCCCGGTTTGCCCATGGCCTGCACACCGGTTCCCCCTGTCGGCATAACAAGACAGTCACATCATGACCTCGGCGCTCCCGGTCCCTGTACGGCTGCGCTTAGAGTCACGGCCAGTCACCGCGCCGCCGGGCGCTTCCTCTGCACGGCCCTGCTCCACCAGTACGGCCCGGCATCGAAAACGGCACCTCTAGCTACACAGCTTCACGGCACCGCCTCAGCTCGAGGGGGCCGCGCCAGGGAAAGGAATCTTCGTGCGACACCGTTCTTTGCTCATCCTGACCAGCGTGCTCACCACGGGTGCGCTCACCCTCACCGCCTGTGGTTCGCGTGACGAGGGCAAGGGCGGCGGCGACAACGCCGGCGGCACCACCACCGTCGTCATCGGTGTGGACGCCCCGCTCACCGGTTCGCTTTCCGCCCTGGGCCAGGGCATCAAGAACTCCGTGGACCTGGCGGTCCAGACCGCCAACAAGAACAAGGAAGTCCCGGGCGTCACCTTCAAGATCGAGGCCCTCGACGACCAGGCGGTCCCGGCCTCCGGCCAGGCCAACGCCACCAAGCTCGTCGGCAACAAGGACGTCGTGGGCGTCGTCGGCCCGCTGAACTCCGGCGTCTCCCAGCAGATGCAGGGCGTCTTCGCCTCCGCCAACCTCGCGCAGGTCTCCCCGGCCAACACCAACCCGTCGCTCTCCCAGGGCGACAACTGGGGCAAGGGCGAGTTCAAGCGCCCCTTCAAGACCTACTTCCGCACCGCCGCCACCGACGTGGTCCAGGGCAAGTTCGCCGCCCAGTACCTCTTCAACGACGCGAAGAAGAAGAAGGTCTTCGTCGTCGACGACAAGCAGACCTACGGCGCCGGCCTCGCGGCCATCTTCAGCGACGAGTTCAAGCGCCTCGGCGGCCAGGTCGTCGGCACCGACCACGTCACCGTGAAGGAGACCGACTTCTCCTCCACCGCCGACAAGGTCAAGTCCCTCGGCGCCGACTCGGTCTACTTCGGCGGCCAGTACCCCGAGGGCGGCCTGCTCTCCGACCAGATCAAGAAGACCGGCGCCAAGGTCCCGGTCATGGGCGGCGACGGCATCTACGACCCGGCCTTCATCAGCGCCTCCGGCGAGGCCAACGAGGGCGACCTGGCCACCTCGATCGGCTACCCCGTCGAGAAGCTCCCGACCGCCAAGAAGTTCATCGAGGACTACAAGGCGGCCGGCTACAAGGACCCGTACGCGGCCTACGGCGGCTACTCCTACGACGCCGGCTGGGCGATCATCCAGGCCGTCAAGGCCGTCGTCCAGGCCAACAACGGCAAGCTGCCCTCCGACGCCCGCGCCAAGGTCACCGAGGCCCTGGGCAAGGTCTCCTTCGACGGCGTGACCGGCAAGGTCTCCTTCGACGAGTACGGCGACACCACCAACAAGCAGCTCACGGTCTACAAGGTCGAGGGCGGCAAGTGGATCGACGTCAAGAGCGACACCTTCAACCAGTAAGCATCACCGCCCCGGCGCCGCGCCCCATGGTCAGGCGCCGGGAGACCCGCACGAACTGAAGCAAGCCGCGCGAGGGCGCAAACAGCGCCCTCGCGCGGAGTCTTATCCGACAAGCTCATCGGAGGCCTGCGGTGCACGAACTGCCGCAACAGCTGGCCAACGGTCTGGCCCTCGGTGCCCTCTACGGCCTCATCGCCATCGGGTACACCATGGTCTACGGCATCGTCCAGCTCATCAACTTCGCCCACGGCGAGATCTTCATGATCGGGGGCTTCGGCGCCCTCACCACCTACACCGCTCTGCCGAGCGGAACGTCCCTTCTGGTGGCGATCCCGCTCATGATCCTCGGTGGCGCGATCGCCTCCGTGGCCGTCGCCACCGCCGCCGAGCGGTTCGCCTACCGCCCGCTGCGCAACGCGCCGCGGCTCGCCCCGCTCATCACCGCGATCGGCCTCTCCATCGCGCTCCAGCAGCTGGTCTGGCAGTTCTACCCGGACGCCAAGAAGGCCGTCAGCTTCCCCGAGTTCAAGGGTGAGGCCTTCCAGATCACCGAAAGCCTCCAGATCCAGCGGGCCGACGCCTTCGTCCTCGTCCTCGCGCCGCTCTGCATGCTCGCCCTCGGCCTCTTCGTCTCGAAGAGCCGCAGCGGCCGCGCCATGCAGGCCACCGCACAGGACCCCGACACCGCGAAGCTGATGGGCATCAACACCGACCGCATCATCGTCATGGCCTTCGCCATCGGTGCCGCGTTCGCCGCCGTCGCCGCCGTCGCCTACGGCCTCGACAAGGGCCAGATCAACTTCGAGATGGGCTTCATCCTCGGCCTCAAGGCCTTCACCGCCGCCGTCCTCGGCGGCATCGGCAACATCTACGGCGCCATGGTCGGCGGCGTGGTCCTCGGCATCGCCGAATCCCTCTCGATCGCCTACATCGAGGACATCCCCGGCATGCAGCAGCTCGGCGGCGGTGCCTGGTCCAACGTGTGGGCCTTCGTCCTCCTCATCCTCGTGCTCCTGGTCCGGCCGCAGGGTCTGCTCGGCGAGCGCGTCGCGGACAGGGCGTGAGCACCATGAGCGAGAACACCATCACCACCGAGGCCACCACGACCGTGGCCAAGACGCCCGCCGCGCCCACCGGACTGCTGTGGACGATCGTCGCCGGCTCCGCCGCGGCCGTCGCCAGCACCTTCCTCGCCTGGACCTGGACCACCGCCTTCCCCGGCAACCTCACGGTCTACGGCTACCCCGCGCCCCTCCAGATGCTGACGCTCGTCGGAGCCGTGCTCACCGGCGCCCACGCGCTGGCCGCGCTCGGCGTCAAGGGCCTCGGCTGGCTGATCCCCACCGGCGCCCGCAAGGCGCTGTGGATCCTGGCCCTGGGCACCTTCGCCACCACCCTGTTCACCGCGATATCGATCATCGTGGAGCTGGGCGCCCTCGTGGACCTGGAGCCCGGTGCCGGCGTCGCCGTCGTCGCCGCCGCCGTCCCCGCGATCGCCGCGTACAAGCTGCCCGACGACACCCGCAAGGCCGCGCCCGCCAAGGCGCTCCCCTCGTGGGCCGAGATCCTGGTCATCGTCGCGGTCTTCGCCCTCGGCCTCTACGTCGTCACCTTCGGCATCGACACCGAGGACTCGGAGCCGCAGCTCTTCATCGCCTACCTGATCCTGGTCGGCTCCGCCGCCACGGCCCTGGTCAAGTCCGGTCTCACCCAGCGACTCGCGCAGATCACCGCGCGGAACCGCCAGGTGACGATCACCGCCAGCATCGTCATGGCGATCGCCTTCCCGTTCATCCAGCAGAGCGGCGACACCTACACGCTGATCGCGGTCAACATCCTGATCTTCGCGACCGTCGCCCTCGGCCTGAACATCGTGGTCGGCCTCGCAGGTCTGCTCGACCTCGGTTACGTCGCCTTCCTCGGTGTCGGCGCGTACACCGCGGCCCTGGTCTCCGGCGCCACCTCCTCCGCCTTCGGAGTCCAGTTCCCCTTCTGGGCCGCCGCCCTCACCGGCATGGCCGCCTCGCTCGTCTTCGGTGTCGTCATCGGCGCCCCGACCCTGCGACTGCGCGGCGACTACCTCGCCATCGTGACCCTCGGCTTCGGTGAGATCTTCCGCATCGCCATGGGCAACCTCGACGGCACCTCCGGCCCGCAGATCACCAACGGCCCGAACGGCATCCCGAACATCCCGCAGCTGGAGTTCTTCGGCTACAACTTCGGCGAGCCGCACACCGTCCTCGGCATCGAGCTCGGCGCGTACGCGAACTACTACCTGCTCATGATCCTGATCATGGCGCTGGTCGTGCTCGTCTTCTCCCGCGCCGGCAACAGCCGCATCGGCCGCGCCTGGGTGGCGATCCGCGAGGACGAGACCGCCGCGACCGCCATGGGCATCAACGGCTTCCGGGTGAAGCTCGTCGCCTTCGCCCTCGGCGCGGCCCTCGCCGGCCTCGCCGGCACCGTACAGGCGCACGTCAACACCACGGTGGTCCCCGAGAACTACGTGTTCGCCGGCCCCGTCCCGCCGAACTCCGCGTTCCTGCTCGCAGCCGTCATCCTCGGCGGCATGGGCACGATCACCGGCCCCATCGTCGGCTCCGCCCTGCTCTTCCTGATCCCGGCCAAGCTGCAGTTCCTCCAGGACTACCAGCTCCTCGGCTTCGGCATCGCCCTGATCCTGCTGATGCGCTTCCGCCCCGAAGGCCTCATCGCCAACAAGCGGGCGCAGCTGGAATTCCACGAGAACGACGACGACCAGCTCGCCGTACCGGAGCAGCGCCAGTCCGCCGACGCGGACACGCAGGCCGACGGCACGGCGAAGGCGGGGGCGTGAACGACATGACGACCACCACCGACACCGGCGCCGCGAAGACGGCGACGGCCGCGACCGTCCTCGACGCCAGCGGCGTGACGATGCGCTTCGGCGGCCTCACCGCCGTGCGCGACGTCGACCTGACCGTCCGCGAGGGCGAGATCGTCGGCCTGATCGGCCCCAACGGCGCCGGCAAGACCACCTTCTTCAACTGCCTGACCGGCCTGTACGTCCCCACGGAGGGCCAGGTCAGCTACAAGGGCACGGTCCTGCCGCCGAAGCCGCACCTGGTCACCCAGGCCGGCATCGCCCGTACCTTCCAGAACATCCGCCTCTTCTCCAACATGACGGTCCTGGAGAACGTCCTCGTCGGACGCCACACCCGGACCAAGGAGGGCCTGTGGTCCGCGCTGCTGCGCGGCCCCGGCTTCAAGAAGGCGGAAGCCGCCTCCCGCGAACGGGCCATGGAACTGCTGGAGTTCGTCGGCCTCGCGAACAAGGCCGAGCACCTGGCACGCAACCTGCCCTACGGCGAGCAGCGCAAGCTCGAGATCGCCCGTGCGCTGGCCAGCGACCCCGGCCTGCTGCTCCTCGACGAGCCGACGGCCGGCATGAACCAGAGCGAGACCCGCACCACCGAGGAGCTGGTCTTCGCCATCCGCGACCGCGGCATCGCGGTCCTGGTCATCGAGCACGACATGAAGTTCATCTTCAAGCTGTGCGACCGGGTGGCCGTCCTCGTCCAGGGCGAGAAGCTCGTCGAAGGCACCGCCGAGGTCGTTCAGGGCGACGAGCGCGTCGTCGCCGCCTACCTCGGTACGCCCTACGAGGGCGCGCCGGGCGCGGCGGAGGTCGCCGAGGTCGAGGCCGCGGAGGCCCACGCGGAGGCCGAGGCCGCCGCCGAAGCCGCTGGCGAGGCCGCCGCCGAGGCCACCGAGGCCACCGCCGAGGCGACCGCCGAGGAGTCGGCCGAGGCCTCTGCCGAGGAGACGGCGGAGTCGGACGAAGCTCCGGCCGAGGACGCTCCGGCGGACGCCGACGACGCCGAGCCCGCGGAAGCGGCTCCGGCGGACGCGGCCGACGAGCACAGCACCACCGAAGGAGACTCCAAGTGACCGCTCTTCTCGAGGTCGAGGACCTCAGGGTCGCCTACGGCAAGATCGAGGCCGTCAAGGGCATCTCCTTCTCCGTCGAGGCGGGCCAGGTCGTCGCCCTGATCGGCACCAACGGCGCCGGCAAGACCACGACCCTGCGGACCCTGTCCGGCCTCCTCAAGCCCACCTCGGGCAAGATCACCTTCGACGGCCAGGCGCTCAACGGCGTCCCGGCCCACAAGGTGGTCTCGATGGGCCTGGCCCACTCCCCCGAGGGCCGGCACATCTTCCCCCGGCTCACCATCGCCGAGAACCTCCAGCTGGGCGCCTTCCTGCGCAGCGACAAGGACGGCATCGAGCGGGACATCCAGCGCGCCTACGACCTCTTCCCGATCCTGGGTGAGCGTCGCAAGCAGGCCGCGGGCACCCTCTCGGGCGGTGAGCAGCAGATGCTGGCGATGGGCAGGGCGCTGATGTCCCAGCCCAAGCTGCTGATGCTGGACGAGCCCTCGATGGGTCTGTCGCCGATCATGATGCAGAAGATCATGGAGACCATCGCCACGCTCAAGGCGGAGGGCATGACCATCCTGCTGATCGAGCAGAACGCGCAGGCCGCGCTGTCCCTCGCGGACCAGGCGTACGTGCTGGAGGTCGGCAAGATCAAGCTGTCCGGCACGGGCCAGGACCTGCTCGTCAACGACGACGTCCGCAAGACGTACCTCGGCGAGGAGTAGCACTCCGCCACGAACAGAAGGCCCGCCCCACAGTGACGTGGGGCGGGCCTTCTTCCCGTTCGCGTACGGGGGCGCCTACTGCTCCTTGGCCTTGGCGGCCTTCTTCTCCTCGGCGTCCTCGATGACGGCCTCGGCGACCTGCTGCATCGACATGCGGCGGTCCATGGAGGTCTTCTGGATCCAGCGGAACGCGGCCGGCTCGGTCAGCCCGTACTGCGTCTGCAGGACCGACTTGGCGCGGTCGACGAGCTTGCGGGTCTCCAGGCGCTGGGAGAGGTCGGCGACCTCCTTCTCCAGGGCGCGCAGCTCGGCGAAGCGGGAGACGGCCATCTCGATGGCCGGCACCACGTCGCTCTTGCTGAACGGCTTCACCAGGTACGCCATGGCGCCGGCGTCGCGGGCGCGCTCGACGAGTTCGCGCTGGGAGAAGGCGGTGAGCATGAGGACCGGGGCGATGGACTCGCCCGCGATCTTCTCGGCGGCCGAGATGCCGTCGAGGACCGGCATCTTCACGTCGAGGATGACGAGGTCGGGGCGGTGCTCACGGGCCAGCTCGACGGCGCGCTCGCCGTCTCCGGCCTCGCCGACGACGGTGTAGCCCTCCTCCTCCAGCATCTCTTTGAGGTCGAGGCGGATGAGGGCCTCGTCCTCGGCGATGACGACGCGGGTCGTCAGCGGCGGGACGTGCGACGCGGTCGCGGCGTCGTCGTCGGCGGCGGGCTGGGGCGACTCGGGGGCGGTCACGCGGGCTCCTCGTTCAAGGCCTCGTTCCTTGCGGATGCGAGGCGGATACAGCTCACCATGAGCCTACCCACCTCCTGTAAGGTAGGGACACGGCGGGTAACCGCCGCCCTTCATTTCGAAGGAAGCCCCGGTAGCCCAGCGGTAGAGGCAATGGTCTCAAACACCATCTAGCGTGGGTTCGAATCCCACCCGGGGTACATTAACGCGATTTCCAAGGTCACGCTCCGACTGCGGCTTCCGGGGGACGGCCCGGCGGACAGTCCGAGGCCGACGCGGGACCGGTCCGAGGGCCTGTTCAGTTGGTGACGGGGTCCCCGATGTGGTGGACCCTGACCATGTTGGTGGAGCCCGGCACGCCCGGTGGTGAGCCGGCCGTGATGACCACGATGTCCCCCTTCTTGCAGCGGCCGATCCGCAGCAGTTCCTCGTCGACCTGGGCGACCATGGCGTCGGTCGAGTCGACGTGCGGGCCGAGGAAGGTCTCCACGCCCCAGGTGAGGTTGAGCTGGGAGCGGGTCGCCGGGTCGGGGGTGAAGGCGAGCAGCGGGATCGGCGAGCGGTAGCGGGACAGTCGCTTGACGGTGTCGCCGGACTGGGTGAAGGCGACGAGGAACTTCGCGCCGAGGAAGTCGCCGATCTCGGCGGCGGCGCGGGCGACGGCGCCGCCCTGGGTGCGCGGCTTGCTGCGTTCGGTCAGTGGCGGCAGGCCCTTGGCGAGGATGTCCTCCTCGGCGGCCTCGACGATCCGGCTCATGGTGCGCACGGTCTCGACGGGGTACTTGCCGACGCTGGTCTCGCCGGAGAGCATGACGGCGTCGGTGCCGTCGATGACGGCGTTGGCGACGTCGGAGGCCTCGGCGCGGGTGGGGCGGGAGTTCTCGATCATCGAGTCGAGCATCTGGGTGGCGACGATGACCGGCTTGGCGTTGCGCTTGGCGAGTTTGATCGCCCGCTTCTGGACGATGGGCACCTGTTCGAGGGGCATTTCGACGCCGAGGTCGCCGCGGGCGACCATGATGCCGTCGAAGGCGGCCACGATGTCGTCGATGTTCTCGACGGCCTGCGGCTTCTCGATCTTGGCGATGACGGGGACGCGGCGGCCCTCCTCGTCCATGATGCGGTGGACGTCCTCCACGTCGCGGCCGCTGCGGACGAAGGAGAGGGCGATGACGTCGGCGCCGGTGCGGAGGGCCCAGCGGAGGTCGTCGACGTCCTTTTCGGACAGGGCGGGTACGGAGACGGCGACTCCGGGGAGGTTGAGGCCCTTGTTGTCGGAGACCATGCCGCCTTCGACGACGCGGGTGTGCACGCGGGGGCCGTCGACGGAGGTGACTTCGAGGGTGACCCGTCCGTCGTCGACGAGGATGCGTTCGCCGGTGGTGACGTCTTCGGCGAGGCCGGAGTAGGTGGTGCCGCAGCAGTGGCGGTCGCCTTGGAGGGGTTCGACGGTGATGGTGAACTCGTCGCCGCGTTCAAGGAGTACGGGGCCCTCGCGGAACCGGCCGAGGCGGATCTTCGGGCCTTGAAGGTCGGCGAGGACGCCGACGCTGCGGCCGGTTTCCTCGGCGGCCTTGCGGACGCGTTGATAGCGCTCTTCGTGCTCGGCGTAACCGCCGTGGCTGAGATTGAAGCGGGCCACGTCCATTCCGGCTTCGATCAATGCCTTGATCTGGTCGTATGTTTCGGTGGCGGGCCCAAGGGTACAAACGATTTTTGCTCGGCGCATAAGGCGAGCCTAGGCCTTACCAGCGGGTAGCGAAGGGGCCGGGCATGACTACTCAACAACCTTTCCGTGAAAGGTTGTTGACAAGTCTTGAATGTGTGCGGAGGGTCGCTCCGATGAGCGGCTGAAGGCCCGAAAAGCCGTTCGTCTCAGAGTGCGGGCGGTGCCATCGTGAATCGTGCCGCGACTTCCGCGGTGACCGTCTGCCGCTGTGGTTCCAGATCGAGTGGAGCGGGTGTTTCCGCCGCTTCCGCGGCGAAGGCCATGCGCATTCCGCCGGCGGGCGCGGGCATGCCGGGTGTGAGTCCCGTGTCGGAGAGTTCGAGCAGTGCCACGAGTGAGGTGCCGAGTGCCTCGGCGTATTCGCGTGCCCGTCGCACCGCGTCCCGCACCGCCTGCCGGCGGGCCTCCGCGTGGGCCGGCGAGTCCTGGCGCAGCGACCACCACGGGCCGTCGACGCGTGTCCACTCCAGGTCGGCGAGCCGCATGCTGAGCTCGCCCAGGGCGGAGAAGTCGGTGAGTTCGGCCGTCAGGTGCACCCAGCCCTGGTAGGCGCGTACCCGTTCGCCGCGGCCGTGCCGGACCGGTTCGGGTGTGACGGACAGGGCGCCGGTCTCCAGGGCGGCGACGGCCTCGCCGTAGGACGTGACCAGGGCGATCGCCTCGGCGTTGCGGGAGGTGAGGGCGGCGAGGACGTCGGCCCGCTCGGTGCCTCTGGCGCGTACGGACACGCCGATGCGGGCGAGTTCCGGCTCGACCTCGAGACGGCCCTCGCCGCGGACCGTCACCTGGGGTGCCTCGGGGGTGGGGTGCGGCTGTGTCATACCGAACACTTTCCCACTCCGTAACCCGAAAGGGCTGTTGCGACAGTGCGGTCTGAGCCAGAATCTACGCGCGTTGTGCGCCACTGAAGGCGCGGACGCCGCAGATCACAAGGGGAGAAACGCACATGCCGCTGAACCGCCGGGCCTTCTTGGAGAGCTCCGCCGCCGTCGGAGCCGGAGTCGCACTCACCGCCGGGGCCACCGCCCCCGCGGAGGCCCACGAAGCCCGCCCGCGGCCGGCCAAGCGGTACTCCTTCACCGTGATGGGCACCACCGACCTGCACGGGAACGTCTTCAACTGGGACTACTTCACCGACAAGGAGTTCGACGACAAGGCCCACAACGACGTCGGCCTGGCGAAGATCTCCACCCTGGTCAACCAGGTCCGCGAGGAGAAGGGCCGCCGGAACACCCTGCTCATCGACGCGGGCGACACCATCCAGGGCACCCAGCTGTCCTACTACTACGCCAAGGTCGACCCGATCACCCAGGCCGGCGGCCCGGTCCACCCCATGGCCCAGGCCATGAACGCCATCGGCTACGACGCCGCCGCGCTCGGCAACCACGAGTTCAACTACGGCATCCCGGTGCTCCGCAAGTTCCAGGACCAGTGCGACTTCCCGCTGCTGGGCGCCAACGCGCTCGACGCGAAGACGCTGCGCCCGGCCTTCCCGCCGTACAGCATGCACTGCCTGCGGACCCCGCACGGCCGTGACGTCAAGGTCGCCGTGCTCGGCCTCACCAACCCCGGCATCGCCATCTGGGACAAGGCCAACGTCACCGGTCAGATGGTCTTCCCCGGTCTGGAGGAGCAGGCCGCGAAGTGGGTGCCGAAGCTGCGTTCCATGGGCGCCGACGTAGTGATCGTCTCCGCGCACTCCGGTTCCAGCGGCACCTCCTCCTACGGTGACCAGCTCCCGTACATCGAGAACGCGGCGGGTCTGGTCGCCGAGCAGGTCCCGGGCATCGACGCGATCCTCGTCGGTCACGCGCACACCGAGATCCCCGAGTACAGGGTCACGAACAAGGAGACCGGCAAGGACGTCGTGCTGTCCGAGCCGCTCAAGTGGGGCCAGCGCCTCACCCTCTTCGACTTCGACCTGGTGTGGCAGAAGGGCCGCTGGGTCGTCGAGAAGGTCGGCGCCCAGGTCCTCAACTCCAACACGGTGGCGGAGGACCCGGAGATCACGGCGCTGCTCTCCGACGAGCACAAGAAGGTCGTGGAGTACGTCAACCAGGTCATCGGCACCTCGACCGCCGTCATGACCACGGCCGACGCGCCGTGGAAGGACGAGCCGATCATCGACCTGATCAACACCGTCCAGGCCGAGACGGTGAAGGCGGCCCTCGCGGGCGGCCCGTACGCGGGCCTGCCGGTGCTCTCGCAGGCCTCCTGCTTCTCGCGCACGGCCCGCATCCCGTCCGGGCAGATCACCATCAAGGACGCCGCCGGGCTCTACCCCTTCGAGAACACCATGGAGGCCCGTCTGATGACGGGCGCCCAGCTGAAGGACTACCTGGAGTTCTCGGCGCGGTACTACGTGCAGACCCCGGCGGGCGCGCCGGTGGACACCGCGAAGCTGACCAACGCGAACGGCACCCCGGACTACAACTACGACGCCGTGTCCGGTCTGACGTACGAGATCGACATCGCCAAGCCGGCCGGCTCGCGGATCGTGAACCTGTCCTTCCAGGGCAGGCCGCTCGACCCGGCGGCGCAGTTCGTGCTGGCGGTCAACAACTACCGGGCGAACGGCGGCGGTGCCTTCCCGCACGTCGCCGCCGCGCAGAAGCTGTGGTCGAACTCGGACGAGATCCGCAACACCATCATCCAGTGGGTGAAGGCGAAGGGGACCGTCGACCCGGCGGCGTTCGCGTCGGTGGACTGGAAGCTGACCCGGGACGGCGTTCCGGTCTTCTAGTACGCGCGCCGGCGGCGTACTTCCCGTACGTCAGTGCTGGACGAGAGGCGTCAGCTTCTGGCCCTGGGCCGGAATGCCCGGCGCCTCTCGGGCGTCCAGGCCGAAGGTGGTGAAGGCGGTGCGGCGCGGCAGGGGATACGGCTCCTTGCCGGTCACCGAGTTGAGGATGACGGCGCTGCGCCAGGCGGCGAGGCCGAGGTCGGGCGCGCCGACGCCGTGGGTGTGCCGCTCCGCGTTCTGCACGTAGACCGAGCCGCCGACCGACCCGTCGAGGACCAGCCGGTAGTCGGCGTCGATCCGGGCCCGGCCGGCCGAGTCGTGGCGCAGGTACGGGTCGAGGCCGGCGAGCATCCGGT
Organism: Streptomyces sp. NPDC127092; assembly: GCF_042722475.1. Taxonomy (NCBI): domain Bacteria; kingdom Bacillati; phylum Actinomycetota; class Actinomycetes; order Kitasatosporales; family Streptomycetaceae; genus Streptomyces; species Streptomyces sp. NPDC127092. Next base: position 49,311 of record NZ_JBHXFE010000020.1, on the reverse strand, counting down.
CGACCGGGCGCTCGCGGTAGCCGGTGGCCAGGACGACGGCGTCGGTGGTCAGCCGGGAGCGGGTGGACTGCTGGACGTGTTCCAGGTGGAGCTCGACCCGGGTGGTGGCGACGCGGCCGGCGGTGCGGACCCGGACTCCGGGTGTGAGGACGGCGTCCGGCCAGCCGCCGTGCAGGGTGCGGCGGTACAGCTCGTCGTGGATGGCGGCGATGGTCTCGGCGTCGATGCCCTTGTGCAGCTGCCACTGGCGGGGGACGAGTTCGCCGCGGACGGGTTCGGGCAGACCGTGGAAGTAGCGGGTGTAGTCGGGTGTGAAGTGCTCGAGTCCCAGCTTGGAGTACTCCATCGGCGCGAAGGCCTCGGTGCGGGCCAGCCAGTGCAGCTTCTCCGCGCCGGCCGGGCGGGCGCGCAGCAGGTCGAGGAAGACCTCCGCGCCGGACTGGCCGGAGCCGATGACGGTGACGTGTCCGGCGGCGATCAGGGACTCGCGGTGGGCGAGGTAGTCCGCGGAGTGGATGACGGGGACACCGGGGGCGTCGGCGAGGGGCTTGAGGGGTTCGGGCACGTAGGGCTCGGTGCCGACGCCGAGGACGACGTTGCGGGTGTACGAGCGGCCCAGGGCCTCGGCTTCGCCGTCGGCGTCGAGCTGGGTGAAGTCGACCTCGAACAGGCGGCGTTCGGGGTTCCAGCGGACCGAGTCGACCTGGTGGCCGAAGTGCAGTCCGGGGAGCTTCTCGCTGACCCAGCGGCAGTAGGCGTCGTACTCGGCGCGGTGGATGTGGAACTTCTCCGCGAAGTAGAACGGGAAGAGCCGGTCGCGGGAGCGGAGGTAGTTGAGGAAGGTCCAGGGGCTGGCCGGGTCGGCGAGGGTCACCAGGTCGGCGAGGAAGGGGACCTGGAGGGTGGAGCCCTCGATGAGGAGCCCGGGGTGCCACTGGAACGCGGGCCGCTGTTCGTAGAAGGCGGTCGCGAGGCCGCCGGGGACGCCGTGGGCGAGCGCGGCGAGCGACAGGTTGAACGGGCCGATGCCGACGCCCACCAGGTCGAGCGGACGGTCGAGGTCGTGCTGCGGGGTGCTGCCGGTCATCGGTGGGTGCTGCCTTCCACGAGGGTGAGGATCTCTTCGAGGTCGCCGGGGGTGGCGTGGGGGTTGAGCAGGGTGGCCTTGAGCCAGAGACGGCCGTCGGCGGCGGCCCGGCCGAGGACGGCGCGGCCGTCGGCGAGCAGGGTGCGGCGGATCTCGGCGACGGCCTCGTCGGGGGCGCCGTGCGGCCGGAGGAGGACGGTGGTGAGGGTGGGCCGGGCGTACAGCTCCAGGCCCGGTGCCTTCTCGACGAGGTCGGCCAGGTGGCGCGCCCGGTCCACGCAGGCGTCGACGAGCGCGCCGAGGCCGGAGCGGCCGAGGGCGCGCAGGGTGACGGCGGTCTTGAGGACGTCGGGGCGGCGGGTGGTGCGCAGCGAGCGGCCGAGGAGGTCGGGCAGCCCGGCTTCGGTGTCGTCGTCGGCGTTCAGGTAGTCGGCGGTGTGTCCGAGTACGGCGAGGTCGGCGGTGTCGCGTACGGCGAGGAGTCCGGCGGCGGCGGGCTGCCAGCCCAGTTTGTGCAGGTCGACGGTGACCGTGCGGGCGCGGTCGAGGCCGTCGAGGAGGTGGCGGTGGGTGTCGCTGAACAGGGCGGGGCCGCCGTAGGCGGCGTCGACGTGGAGGTCGGCGCCGTGTGCGGCGCACAGTTCGGCGATCCGGGGAAGCGGGTCGATCAGGCCGGCGTCGGTGGTGCCGGCGGTCGCGGTGACGAGGAGGGGCCGCCCGGCGAGTGCGGTGAGGGCCTGGTCGAGGGCGACGGGGTCGATGGTGCCGCCGGGGGCGGGGACGACGACGGGCTCGGGCAGGCCGAGGAGCCAGGCGGCGCGCCGGAAGGAGTGGTGGGCGTTGGCTCCGGTCACGGTGCGGACGGTGCCGTGTCGTTCCCGGGCGAGGAGCAGGGCGAGCTGGTTGGACTCGGTGCCGCCGGTGGTGACGAGGGCGTCGGGCGCCGGGGCGCCGGGGAAGACCTCGGCGGCGAGGGCGGCGGTGACCAGCGTTTCGAGTGCGGAGGCGGCGGGGGCCTGGTCCCACGAGTCGAGGGAGGGGTTCAGCGCGGAGGCGGCGAGGTCGGCGGCGGCGGCGAGGGCGAGCGGCGGGGTGTGCAGGTGTGCGGCGCACAGCGGGTGTGCGGGGTCGGCGGCGCCGGCGGCGAGGGCGTGCACGAGGGTGCGCAGGGCCTCGTCCTGGCCTGTTCCGTGCTGCGGCAGCACGGCGCCGACGGCTTCCCGTACCCGTCGCGCCGCCGCGTCCGCGCCTCCACTCGGCAGGGGTCCGCCCCGCGCTGCCGCGCCGTCGCGCAGGGCTCCGAGGACGACGTCGAGCAACGGGCGCAGGGCCTCCGGCCCGTGAACGCCTCCGGCGAGGGGTGCGGCACGCATGGACGACAGGGTGCCGGGGGTTGTCGGGGATTGTCCGGAGAGTGCGGTGGTGTGACCCGAAAGGGGGACGGGCGGTTGCGGGCCGGCGCCCGTGACCGGCCCGGTGGCCGCTGCTGTCGGCATCGTGCGTCCCTCCCTTTTGTCCGCGGGAGGGGAGGGCCGTGGCCCGGCATGACCGGGGCGATATGCTTTCCAAGATCAATATCGCTAGGGAGCTGTGTCCCCGGGGGCAGGATGGATCTCCACGCGCTCAGACAGTTCGTCGTCGTCGCACGCCTGGAGCACCTCAGCCGCGCGGCCGAGGAACTCCGCGTGGCCCAGCCCTCGTTGAGCCGGACGATCGCCCGGCTGGAGAGCGAGCTGGGTGCGCCGCTGTTCGACCGGGCCGGCCGGCTCCGGCTCAACGAGGCCGGGAAGGCGTTCCTGCGGCACGCCGAGCGTTCCCTCGGGGAGCTCGACGCGGGCCGCCGGGCCGTCGCCGCGATCACGGGCGGGGAGTCCGGCACCGTACGGCTGGCCTCGGAGACCTTCCTCACCCTGACCGGCCCGCTGGGGGCGTTCAAACGGGCCCATCCCGGCGTCGAGGTGGAACTCCACCAGATGGCCGCCGACGAGATGGAACGCCGCCTGCGCGCCCGGGAGGTGGACCTCTGCGTGGCCTCGCAGCCGGTGCCGCCCGAGGGCCTGGAAGCGGTGCGGCTGCTCGACGAGCAGGTCTGGGTGGTCACGCCGCTCGGCCACCCCCTGGCGGGCCGCACCTCGGTGACCGTCGCCGAACTCGCCGACGAACCCTTCGTCACCACCCGCGCGGGCCACTGGCAGCGCCGGCTCCTCGACCGGCTCTTCGCGGGGAACGGCCTCGCACCCGCGAAGGTCGTCTGCGAGGGCGACGAGCCCAGCGCCACCGCGATCCTGGTCGCGGCGGGGCTCGGCATCGGCCTCCTCCCGGACATGGCGCGGCGCAGCGCCACCCGCGCCCCGGTCGCCTGGCTGGCCGTCGACGGCCCCGGCTGCCGGCGCACCCTCACGCTGCTGCGGTACGCCGACGGCCGGCCGGCGGGCGCCGCGCGCCTGATGCACGCGGCGCTCACCGGCTGGGACTGGGCTGCCGGGCCGGCCTAGGCCGGCCCGTCTAGCCGCGTGCCCGCAGGGCCCGGCGCAGGTCGTCCAGCTGGTCGGTCAGCTGGCGGCGGAGGGCCGGGATCATCGTGTCCTCCGCGAGGTGCCGCTCGCCGAGGGCCAGGGCCTCCGCGTCGACCGCGTACGCCGGGAAGCCCCGGCGGCCGGCGGCCTCCGCCATGGCGGGGCCGCGGCGCTCGGCCATCGCGACGGCGTCGGGATAGAAGCGGGCCAGGTAGCCGCGCAGCAGCTCGGCCTGCTCGGGCTGCCAGAAGCCCTGGGCGGTGGCCGTGAACAGGTAGTTCGACAGGTCGTCGGAGTCGAACATGGCGGACCAGGCGGCCGCCTTCGCCTCCGCCGTCGGCAGCGCGGCGCGGCAGCGGGCCGCGCCCTCCTGGCCGGTGGCGCTGGGGTCGCGCTCCAGCTCGGCGGCGATCGCGGCCTCGTCCGTCGCGCCGAGGACGGCGAGCCGGGCGAGGATGCGCCAGCGCAGCTCCGGGTCGAGCTCGGGGCCGCCGTGGACGGTGCCCTCCTCCAGCCAGGAGGCGATCTTGTCGGGCGTGGTCGCGCTGTCGACGAGGACGCGCACGGCGGTCAGGCGCAGACCCGGCGCCTCGCCGTCCTCGGTGCGGCGCAGCAGGTCGCGGGTGATCGCCGTGATCGTGGCGAGGGCGGCCGGGCGCTCGGCCTCCGAGACGTACCGGTCGGCGATCTGGGTGCGGGCGAAGCCCAGCACGCCCTGGACGACGGCGAGTTCGGTCTCCTCCGGGAGGTGCGCGGAGGCGAACTCCAGGTACTCGGCGCCGCCGAGCTCGCCGTCGCGGACCATGTCGCGCATGGCGTTCCAGACGACCGCCCGGGTGAGCGGGTCGGGGATGCGGGAGATGCCGCGCAGCGCGCTCTCCTCGGACACCTCGTCGAAGCGCATCTTCGCGTAGGTGAGGTCGCCGTCGTTGAGGACGACCAGCGCGGGCCGCGGCCCGTCCAGCTCGATCGGGGCGTCCTGCGGGACGTCGGCCCCCACGCGTTCGCGCAGCACGAGCTCGCCGGCCGCGTCGTGGTCGTACACGCCGGCGGAGAGCCGGTGCGGGCGGCTGCCCCGGCGGTCGACGGTGAGCCGCCACCTGGTGCCCTCGCCCTCCAGGCGCGGGGTGAGGACGTCGACGCCCGTCGTGCGCAGCCACTGCTCGGCCCAGGCGTGGACGTCGCGGTCGGTGGCGGCGGCGAGGTTGTCGACGAAGTCGGCGAGGGTGGCGTTGCCGAACTTGTGCCGCTTGAAGTGGATGTTGATGCCGGCGAGGAAGTCCTTCTCCCCCATCCAGGCGACGAGCTGCCGCAGCGCGGAGGCGCCCTTGGCGTAGGAGATGCCGTCGAAGTTGAGCAGGGCGGAGGCGGTGTCGGGCACGGCGTCCGGGTCGGGGGCGACGGGGTGGGTGGAGGGGCGCTGGTCGGCCTCGTAGCCCCAGGACTTGCGGGTGACGCCGAAGTCGATCCAGGTGTCGGCGAAGCGGTCGGCGCAGGCCTCGTTGATGGTCTGGAAGCCCATGTACTCGGCGAAGGACTCGTTCAGCCAGATGTCGTCCCACCAGCGCAGCGTGACGAGGTCGCCGAACCACATGTGGGCCATCTCGTGGGCGATGACCATGGCGCGGGTCATCCGCTCGGTGTCGGTGACGGCGGAGCGGAAGACGAACTCGTCGCGGAAGGTGACGAGTCCGGGGTTCTCCATGGCGCCCGCGTTGAACTCGGGGACGAAGGCCTGGTCGTACGAGTCGAAGGGGTACGGCTCGTCGAACTTCTCGTGGTAGCGGTCGAAGCAGGCCTTGGTGACGTCGAGGATCTCGTCGGCGTCGGCGTCCAGGTGGGGCGCGAGCGAGCGGCGGCAGTGGATGCCGAACGGCAGGCCGGCGTGCTCGGTGCGGACCGAGTGCCAGGGGCCGGCGGCGACGCAGACGAGGTAGGTGGAGAGCAGCGGGGTGGGCGCGGCCTTCCAGCGGCCGTCGGGCTGCTGCTCGGTGATGCCGTTGGACAGGACGGTCCAGCCCTCGGGCGCGGTGACGGAGACCTCGAAGACGGACTTGAGGTCGGGCTGGTCGAAGGCGGCGAAGACGCGCTGGACGTCCTCCATGAACAGCTGGGTGTAGACGTACGCCTCGCCGTCGGTGGGGTCGGTGAAGCGGTGCATGCCCTCGCCGGTGCGCGAGTAGCGCATGGTGGCGGTGGCGGACAGGGTGTGCTCGCCCTCGGTCAGGGTGAGGGGGAGCCGGTTGCCGTCGAGGGTCGTGACGTCGAGCGGTTCGCCGTCGAGGACGGCGGAGTGGAGGGTGTCCGGCTTGAGCTCGACGAAGGTGGTCCCGGCGGCGCGGGCGCCGAACCGGATGAGGCTGGTGGACCCGAAGGTCTCGTCGCCGGTGGTGAGGTCGAGGTCCACGGTGTAGTGGTGGACGTCGAGGAGCTGGGCACGGGTCTGCGCTTCGTCGCGCGTCAGTACGGACATGGGCCCCATGCTGCCCGATGCCTCCGGGCCCGGGGAGGGGCGTTCACCGAGAGCTCAGGACCGGGCCCGTCCGGCGGCCCCGCCGTGGTGGGCCAGGACGGGCCGCGGGGCGTGCCGTCCGGACCGGGCCTGCGGGGCCTGCCGGGTCAGGTGAGTCCGCCGGGTCTGCCGGGCCTGCCGGGCCTGCCGGGTCAGGCGAGTCCGCCGGGGGTGCCGGGCCTGCCGGGCCCGCCTGGTGTGCCGGGCCCGCCCTGCCGGTCAGGCGAGTCCGGCGCCGTCGAAGTGGGCGAAGGCGGCGGAGATCCGGGGCCGGTCGTAGCCGGCCGGTCCCCTGGCGCCGCTGGAGAGCAGGGCGTGCAGCAGCAGACGGGCCTTGGCCGGGGCGAGCGGGCCCGCCGGGATCAGGCCGCGGTGCAGCAGGTCGTACTCGGAGCCGGGGCTCCGGTAGGTGTCGGAGAGGGTCGCGCCGGCACCGGTGCGGGAGGCGAGGACGACCGGCATGCGCTCGGCGAGCGCGGCCAGCGGCTCGACGAACCAGGCGGGCACGTGTCCGGCGCCGAAGGCGGCGACGACGAGGCCGCCGTGGCGGTCGGCGACGGCGTCGAGGAGTTCGCCGCGGTCGCCGAGGGAGAGCGTCAGGAGGGCCACCCTCACGTCCGGGTCGAGGCGCAGCGGGCAGACCCGGGCGGGGACGGCGGGGCGCAGCAGGATCCGCGGCACGCCCTCGACGACGGATCCGAGCGGGCCGGCGCCAGGCGAGGTGAAGGTGGCGACGGAGGTGGTGTGGGCCTTGTGGGCGAAGCGGGCCGCGTGGATCTCGTCGGCGAGGACGACGAGGACGCCGAGCCCGCGGCACCCCGGGTCGGCGGCGACGGCGAGGGCGGCGGCCAGGTTGGCGGGGCCGTCGGCGCCGGGCAGGTCGGGGCGGCGCATGGCGCCGGTGACGACGACGGGCTCCTCGGTGGTGCAGAGCAGGTCGAGGAGGAAGGCGGTCTCCTCCAGGGTGTCGGTGCCCTGGACGACGACCACGCCGGAGCCCTCGGCGACGGTCTTGCCGACCTCGTCGGCCAGGGCGGCGACGTCCTCGAAGGAGAGGGTGGAGCTGGGGACGCGCCGGAAGTCCCGCAGTTCGACGTCGACGCCGGCGGGCGCGACGCCGAGCTCGGCGAGCACCTCGGCGCCGGACATGCGGCTCGCGTCACCGCCGCGGGCCGAGATGGTGCCGCCGAGGGTGAATACGGTGACGCGTGCCATCAGCGTGCTCCGTCCGCGATCGTCCGGTCCGTCGTCGCCGTCGTCGTGGTGCCCTCGGCGCCGGGCCGGCCCTCGGCCACGTCGTCCGCGGTCGTGCCGTCCGCGATCGTCTCGTGGTGGCGGATGACCTCCGCGATGATGAAGTTCAGCAGCTTCTCCGCGAACGCCGGGTCCAGTTTCGCGCTCTCGGCGAGTTCCCGCAGCCGGGCGATCTGACGGGCCTCGCGGGCCGGGTCGGCGGGCGGCAGCTGGTGCCTGGCCTTGAGGACGCCGACCTGCTGGGTGCACTTGAAGCGCTCGGCGAGCATGTGGACCACCGCCGCGTCGATGTTGTCGATGCTCTCGCGCAGCCGGGTCAGCTCGGCCCGTACGGACTCGTCGATCTCGCTCATGACCAGCGAGCCTATCCGGATCCGGTGAGGATGGTGGGCGGGTGTTCGGGATCCGGAACGGTGTTGCTCCAGCCGCCCGGCACGGTCCTGCCCTGCTGCTCGCGGAAGCGGATGGGGGCGGTGCCGACCCGGCGGGTGAAGAGCCGGGAGAAGTAGGCCGGGTCGTCGTAGCCGACGCGGCGGGCGACGGCGGCGACGGGCAGGTCGGTGGCGGCGAGGAGTTCCTTGGCGCGGCCGAGGCGGACGGTGAGCAGGTAGTCCTTGGGGCTGCAGCCGGCGGCGCGGCGGACGGCGGTGCGCAGCTCGGCGGCCGTCATGCCGTGTCGTGCGGCGTGCTCGGCGACGGACATCCGGCTGAAGGCGTCGCGGGCGAGGGCGGACAGGACCGGGTCGCCGTCGGCGTTGGTGTCGGCGCGGGCACGGCGCAGCGCGACGAGGAGTTCGTGGACGGCCGCGGCGGTCTCGACCTCCAGGAGCGGGTTCCCGGGGCGGGCGGCGCGGGCGATGCGGCCGACGGCGGCGCGGGCGGGCGCGGCGTCGGCGAGCGGGACGACGGGCCGCTCGGGCTCGATGTAGCCGAGTTCGGTGTAGGTGGCGGTGGCGGGTCCGGTGAAGTCGACGAAGGACTCGTCCCAGCCGGTGCCGGGATCGGCGGAGTAGTGGTGGGGCACGCCGGGGGTGAGCCAGATCAGGGCGGGCGCGGTGACGGTGGCGCGGCGGCCGTCGGGGCCGCGGTACCAGCCGCTGCCGGAGCTGACGACGACGGCGACGTGGTGGTCGAGGGTGCGGGGGCCGACGGTGGGCAGGGCGCCGTGCTGCAGGCCGACGCCGAGGCAGACCAGGCCGAGCCGGTGGTGGACGGGGCTCGGCGTGAAGTAGCGCATCCAGGTGTGGTACATCGCGCGGCTGCCTCCTCAACGTCCCGCTGAACGTCCAAACTGCGACGATCTTTGTCCATGGACCGGTCCGCCGCCAGAGGGCGAAGGTGAGGCGCATGAGCGAGTTCGTGGTGGGTGACGAGGACTTTCTGCTCGACGGGCGGCCGGTGCGCCTCCTGTCGGGTGCGCTGCACTACTTCCGGGTGCACGAGCAGCAGTGGGAGCACCGGCTGGGGATGCTGCGGGCGATGGGCCTCGACTGTGTCGAGACGTACGTGCCGTGGAACCTGTACGAGCCCGAGCCGGGCCGGTACGGGGACGTGGACGCGCTCGGCCGGTTCCTGGACGCGGTGGCACGGGCCGGGATGCGGGCGATCGTGCGCCCGGGGCCGTACATCTGCGCGGAGTGGGAGAACGGTGGCCTGCCGCACTGGCTGACGGGGCCGCTGGGGCGGCGGGTCCGCACGGACGACGCGGAGTACCTGGCTCCCGTGGACCGCTGGTTCCGGCGGCTGCTTCCGCAGGTGGTGGAGCGGCAGGTGACGCGGGGCGGCCCGGTGATCCTGGTGCAGGTGGAGAACGAGTACGGCAGTTACGGCACGGACGCCGGGTATCTGCGGCACATGGCGGACCTGCTGGTGGAGTGCGGGGTGGAGGTGCCGCTGTTCACCTCGGACGGCCCGGAGGACCACATGCTGACGGGCGGCTCGGTGCCGGGCGTGCTCGCGACGGCGAACTTCGGCTCGGGCGCCCGGGAGGCCTTCGCGACGCTGCGGCGGCACCAGCCGAAGGGGCCGCTGATGTGCATGGAGTTCTGGTGCGGCTGGTTCGACCACTGGGGCACGGAGCACGCCGGGCGGGACGCGGCGGACGCGGCGGCGGCGCTGCGGGAGATCCTGGAGTGCGGGGCCTCGGTCAACGTCTACATGGCGCACGGCGGGACGAGCTTCGCCGGCTGGGCCGGGGCGAACCGGTCGGGCAGGCTGCACGACGGCGCGCTGCGGCCGACCGTGACCTCGTACGACTACGACGCGCCGGTCGACGAGGCGGGGCTGCCGACGGAGAAGTTCTGGCGGTTCCGCGAGGTCCTCGCGGAGTACGCGGAGGGACCGCTGCCGGAGGTGCCGGAGCCGCCGGTGCGGATCGGGGCGCCGGCGGCCGGCGTCCCGGACGGCTGGGCGCCGCTCGCGGAGGTCCTGGAGGTGCTGGGCGACGAGGAGTCGCAGTCGCCGGTGCCGCCGGCCTTCGAGGAGCTGGGCGTGGACCGGGGCCTGGTCCGCTACCGGGTGACGGTGCCGGGGCCGCGGCAGCCGTATCCGCTGTCCGTGACGGGCCTGCGGGACCGGGCCGTGGTGTACGTGGACGGGCTTCCGGCCGGGGTCCTGGAGACGGAGGACGCGGTGCTCGCCGAGCCGGTGGCGGGACCGGCCGTCGTGGACCTGTGGGTGGAGTCGCTGGGCCGGGTGAACTACGGGCCGCGGCAGGCGGAGCCGAAGGGCATCACGGGCGGGATCCGGCACGAGCGGCAGTTCCTGCACGGGGTACGGGCGCGGGGCCTGCGGCTGGACGCGTTCGAGGCGGCGGCGGTGGCGAAAGTGCCGTTCGGTCCCGTGGGCGCCGGGGCCGGGCCGGGGCTGTACCGGGCCACCGTGGAGGTCGGCTCGCCGGGCGACGCGTGGCTGCGGCTGCCGGGCCGGACCCGCGGCTTCGTCTGGGTCAACGGCTTCTGCCTGGGGCGCTACTGGAACGCCGGCCCGCAGGAGTCCCTGTACGTGCCGGGCCCGGTGCTCACGGCCGGCGCGAACGAGGTGTGGGTGCTCGAACTGGAGGGCGGGGACGCGGCCGGGCCGGTGGAGCTGGCGTAGGGCGTGGTTTCCGCGGTCGGTCCGGGGCCCGTCCGGCGGACCGGGGCCGGTGTCGCCTGAAGGCGGAGTGCCCGGGACCTGTCGGTCCCGGGCACTCCGTACGTGCGTCGCCGGTCGGTCGGCGTGCGGTCTTACAGGATGAGGTGCTAGAGGGTGGCCGCCGCGGACTTGATCGCGGAGGCGAAGGTGGAGACCTCGGTGTAGACGCCGGGGTAGCCCGCGCGGGCGCAGCCCTCGCCCCAGCTCACGATGCCGACCTGGATCCAGGCACCGTTGTTGTCCTTGCGGAACATCGGGCCGCCGGAGTCGCCCTGGCAGGTGTCGACGCCGCCCTCGTTGTAGCCGGCGCAGATCTCCTCGCCGGGGACGAGGGAGCTGCCGTACGCGGACTGGCAGTCGGCGTCCGAGACGAACGGGACGGTCGCCTTGCGCAGGTACCGCTGCTGGGAGCCGCCCTCACGGGTGGCGCCCCAGCCGGCGACCGTGAACGTGCCGCTGTTGTACGCGGTGGTCTCGGCGATCTTCAGGTTCGGCAGGCTGGTGATGGGCGAGGCGAGCTTGATGAGGGCCCAGTCCTTGCCCTGCCCGTTGTAGCCGGGGGCCTGGTAGACCTTGGTCGAGCGGACCTTGATGGCGCTGCTCGACTGGAGGTCGACGACGCCGGCGGTGGCGGTGATGCCGGTGTTGTTGCCGGAGCCGCTGACGCAGTGCGCGGCGGTGAGGACGACCTGAGGGGTGATCAGGGAGCCGCCGCAGCCCATGGAGAGCCTGACCATCCAGGGGAACTCGCCCTGGGCGGCGCGGGTGCCGCCGACGACGGGCGCGGGCGCGGCGGAGGCGGTGGTGGGCTGGAGGCTGACGGCGGCGAGGACGACGGCGCCCGCTGCGGCGAGTTTCTGCAGCGCGCGGACCAGCCTGTTCTTCTTCTGCATACGACTGCCTTCTTTCATGGGGGGTTGATCTTGATGGCATGTGCCCGTCAAGACGTGGTCCGGATTATGGAGACGGCGCAACGGGCGTCACAAGAAGGCCTTTTCGGCCAGACGGGCGACGGCCCGGGCCGGGCCGGGGCCGGCCGGACCCGGCCGGGGTCAGCCGTACGGGCTCCAGGTCGGCCGGCGCCCGTACCCTGGACGGCAGGGGGTGATCCGGGATGCCGCACAGCGATGAAGTCTCTCCCGTGGTCCACGGGTTCCCGCACCTCGACACGGTCCGCTCGTCCGTCACGGCGCTCTATCGGCGGCTCTCCCCGGACGGCGTACGGCGCTACGAGGTCAGCGTCCCCGCCTCGGACGTCCTGGTCGACGACAGCGACGGGCTGCACCTCGGCGCCCAGCGGGTGGCCCGCGCGCTCGTCCGCCAGCTGCGGCTGCCGGAGGCCCGGATGGTCGTGAGCTTCCGGGCCATGGAGCACGCGGCGAGCGTCGAACTGGGCGCGGGCCCGGAGTACTTCGTCGAGCTCAACGAGCGCTTCGCCCGCCGCGAGCACCGGCGCGACATCGGCGCCGCGCTCGCCCACGAGATCACCCACGTCCTGCTGCACCGGCTCGGCCTCACGATGCCCACGACCGCCGGGAACGAGATCCTCACCGACGTCGCCGCCACCTACCTCGGCGCGGGCTGGCTGCTCCTCGACGCCTTCCGCCGGGACGGCATGTCCAGCCAGAAGCTCGGCTACCTGACGCCCGAGGAGTTCGGCTACGTGCTCGCCAAGCGGGCCGCGGTCTTCGACGAGGACCCGTCGCCCTGGTTCACCAGCGCGGTCGCGTACGAGGCGTGGCTGCGCGGCCGGGAGGAGGCCGCCCGCGACTGGCGGCGCCCGCCGCTGGCCGGCGCGGGCTGGGCGGCCCGCCGCAGGGCCAGGGCGGCGGGCGGGGACGGCGTGTTCCCCTGCCCGGTGTGCGGGCAGCGGCTCCGGGTGGCCGCCGGCGGGCAGCGGCGGGTCAAGGCCAGGTGCGGGGTGTGCGGCACCGTCCTGGAGTGCGCGACCTGACCGCGAGGGGCACCGCGCACCGCAATGGGTTTGCGCCGTTCGGGCGCTTCGGGTGAAGGTCGGGCCCATGAGCAGGTTGTGGGACGCACTGTGGACCGATGACGACGACGGGCTCGTCCGGGCCCTGCGCGAGGGTGCCGACGCCGAGGCCCGGGACGACGGCGAGACGCCGCTCTACCGCGCGGCCGTCGGGAACCAGCCGGTCGCCGTGCGCCTGCTGCTCGCCGCCGGCGCCGACCCGGGGCGGGCGAGCGGCGAGGACGACGGGGACCTGCCGCTGTGCGGGGCGGCCTGCGGCGGCCACACCGAGGTCGTACGGGCGCTGCTCGCGGCCGGCGCGGACCCGGACCAGGAGGAGGGCTACGGCTTCACCGCCCTGGCCTGGGCGGTACGGCTCGGACACACCGAGGCGGCCGGGGCGCTGCTCGCGGCCGGCGCGGATCCCGCCCGGCCCGGCCCCGACGGGCTCGTCCCGCTGACCGCCGCCGCCCGGCGCGGCTCGCCCTCGCTCGTCCGCCTGCTCCTGGAACACGGCGACGGACGCGACCGCGCGGTCCTCGCGGAGGCGCTGGCCGAGGCCCGGCGCTGGATCGGTGCCGACATGGCGGCGGTGCTGCGGCGCGGGCTGGTCGGAAGCGGCGGCGCGGCGGACACGTACGAGGCGGTGGTGCGGCGCGTGCCGGAGGACGGCGGGATCACCGTGGTCGTCGAGCTGCTGCGCGAGGACGGCGCGCCGAGCCGCGGCGACGAGCGGCAGACCGGCCACGCGGCCGTCGCCACTCTCCTGGAGGGCGCGCTCCGCGCGTCCGTGCCGCTCGAGGAACTCGCCGGGCGCGCGCTGGCCTGCGGCGATCCCGAGCAGGACGACTGGACGACGGCGGTCGACGCGCTGGCCGCCCGCGCCGACGAGACGGTGTTCGTCACCGCCACGGGCTGGTGCGCGAGCCCGGACCCCCTCCGCCGCGCACTGGGCGCCCGCGTCCTCGCGGCCCTGCCCGGCTTCACGGCAAGCGCCGTACCGGTCCTGCGCCGCCTGGCGGCGACGGAGACGGAGGTCGCGGAGGGGTACGGGGCCGGGGCGGGGGACGGAGCCGGCGCGGGGCCCGGAGCCGGGTCGGGAGAGGTCGGGCGGGAGCCCGTTATTTCCGTGGTCGTCGCGCTCGGGCGGTGCGGGGACGGGAGCGCCGTGCCCGAGCTGCTCGCCTTCGCCGGGCATCCGGACCCCGAGGTACGGCGGCAGGTGGCCGCCGCGCTCACGGGCATCGTGCCGGCGGGGCACGCCGAGGCGGTCGGGACGATCGTGGCGCTGAGCAGGGACCCCGACGCGCGGGTACGGGACTGGGCGACGCTCGCGCTCGCCGAGCTGCCCGACGACACGCCCGTCGTCCGGGAGGCGCTGGCCGCCCGGCTCGCCGACCCGGACCCGGAGACGGCCGCCGAGGCGGCCCGCGGCCTGGCCATCCGTCAGGACCCGCGGGCGATCGAGGCGCTGGCCCGCGCCCTGGCGGACGGCGACCCGGAGGGCCCGGCCCGCGAGACGGCCCTGTCCGCGCTGGAGCACGTGACGGACCCCCGCGTCAGGACCCGCCTCGAGTGGACCGCGCCGCGCTGCCGCTGACCCTCCCGCCCCGGCGGAGGGAGCCGTCGCCGGGCCCGGCCGCCGGCCGCGGTTCAGCGCCCGGCCGTGGCGCCCCGCTCGGTCGCGTTCGGCCAGACCGTCACGCTCTTGCCGGCACCAGGGTGTCGTTCACCCGGGCATCCTGGGTGCGGGCGGGGCCGGTTCAGGTGCCGTAGACGGGATGCGGGGGTTCCGACGCGGCCAGGAGTTTCCGGGTGGCCTCGCCCGCTTCCCTGGGGGTCCAGCGGGTGGGGCTGGTCGCCGTGGGGCCGGGGCGCCAGCCTTCCATGACCGTCAGGCGGCCGCCTTCCGCCTCGAAGACGCGCCCGGTGACGCCGGCGGACGCGGTGGAGCCGAGCCAGACCACGAGGGGGGAGACGTCTTCGGGGAGTGCGGCGAGGTCCGCGAAGGTCTGCTCGGTCATGCGCGTGCGGGCCGCCGGGGCGATCGCGTTCACCTGGACGCCGTAGCGGGCCGTCTCCGCCGCCGCGACCAGCGTGAGGCCGACGATCCCCGCCTTGGCCGCCGCGTAGTTGCCCTGGCCGACGCTGCCGAGGAGGCCCGCGCCCGAGGTCGTGTTGATCACGCGGGCGGCCACCGGACGGCCCGCCTTGGACTCGGCCCGCCAGTGCGCGGCGGCGTGCCGAAGCGGCAGGAAGTGGCCCTTCAGGTGGACCCGTACCACCGCGTCGAAGTCGTCCTCGGTCAGGTTGACGAGCATCCGGTCGCGCAGGAAGCCGGCGTTGTTGACCAGGGTGTCGAGCCTGCCGAAGGAGGCGAGGGCGGTCCGCACCAGGGCCGCCGCGCCCTCCTCCGTCGCGATGTCGCCGCCGTGGGCGACGGCCTCGCCGCCGGACGCGCGGATCTCCTCGGCGACCCGTCCGGCCGGGCTGTCGGCGTCCGGCCGCCCGTCGAGCCCGACGCCGAGGTCGTTGACGACCACCCGGGCGCCCTCCGCGGCGAAGGCCAGGGCGTGCGCCCGCCCGAGCCCCCGTCCCGCGCCCGTCACGACCACCACGCGTCCGTCACACAGACCCATGTCCGTCCTCCTTGTCGGCTGTTGCGGCGTCCAGGAACGCGGGGCGCTCCCCGCCGCCGTGCACGAGCAGCGACGCCCCCGACACGTACGCGGCCCGGTCGGAGGCGAGGAAGACCGCCGCCTCCCCGATCTCGGCCGGCTCCGCGAGCCGGCCGAGCGGGACGGTGCGGCCCACGGCGGCGACGCCCTCGGCGTCTCCGTAGTGCAGGTGGGACAGTTCGGTGCGCACCATGCCGAGGACGAGCGTGTTGACCCGTACCTCGGGGGCCCATTCGACGGCCATGCTGCGGGCCAGGTTCTCGAGTCCGGCCTTGGCGGCTCCGTACGCGGCGGTGCCGGGCGAGGGCCGGGTGCCGCTGACGCTGCCGATCATGACGACGGAGCCGCGGGCGGCGCGCAGCTTCTCGTACGCGGCGAGCGAGACGGCCAGCGGGACGGTCAGGTTGAGTTCCAGGACGCGCGCGTGCCGTTCGGCGCCGTCCGTTCCCGTCAGGGGCCGGTAGGGCGTCCCGCCCGCGTTGTTGACGAGCGTGTCGAGCCGTCCGTACCGCTCGTCGACGCGGGCGAGGAAGGCCGTCACGTCGGCGGGTCTGCGCAGGTCGGCAGGCTCGAACACGGCCGTGCGGCCCGCCTCTTCGACCGGTTCGTCCGGTGGCCGGCGGGCGCAGACCACGACCTGCGCGCCGGCCCGCAGGAAGGCCCGGGCGATGCCCGCGCCGACTCCTCGGGTTCCGCCGGTGACGACGGCGACCCTCCCGTCCAGCTCCATCGGCTGCTACCTTCCTCCCAGCGCACACCTAACAAACGTTTGGTGGAAAGGTAGCTGATCCGCTCATGGGTGTCTCCACCTCCCGCCCGGACAAGGGCGTCGCACTCGTCACCGTCGACTTCCCCCCTGTCAACGCCCTCCCGGTGCGGGGCTGGTACGAGCTCGCCGACGCCCTGCGCGGCGCCGGGCGCGACCCGGAGATCCGCTGTGTCGTCCTCGCCGCCGAGGGCCGCGGCTTCAACGCGGGCGTCGACATCAAGGAGCTCCAGCGCGACCCGGGCCACCACGCGCTGGTCGGCGTCAACCACGGCTGCGCCGAGGCCTTCGCCGCCGTCTACGACTGCGAGGTGCCGGTGGTCGCGGCGGTCGGCGGCTTCTGCCTGGGCGGCGGCATCGGCCTCGTCGGCAACGCGGACGCGATCGTCGCCGCCGACGACGCCGTCTTCGGGCTGCCCGAGCTCGACCGGGGCGCGCTCGGCGCCGCCACCCATCTGGCCCGGCTCGTGCCGCAGCACCTGATGCGCGCGCTGTACTACACCTCGCGCACCGCCACCGCCCGGGAGCTGCACGCCCACGGCTCGGTCTGGAAGGTGGTGCCACGCGCGGAACTCCTCGCCTCCGCCCTGGAACTCGCGGGCGAGATCGCCGCGAAGGACGGCACGCTGATCCGGCTCGCCAAGGCCGCCATCAACGGCATCGACCCGGTCGACGTACGCCGCGGCTACCGCTTCGAGCAGGGCTTCACCTTCGAGGCCGCTCTCGCCGGAGTCGCCGACCGGGTCCGCGACGCCTTCGGGAAGGACGGCGGCGAGCGGTGACCGACAAGACCATGACCCCGGACGAGGTGGCCGGACGGCTCCGCTCCGGCATGACGGTCGGAATCGGGGGCTGGGGCTCGCGGCGCAAGCCGATGGCCCTGGTCAGAGCGCTGCTCCGGTCCGAGATCACCGATCTCACCGTCATCTCCTACGGCGGCCCCGACGTCGGCCTGCTCGCCGCCGCCGGCCGGATCCGCCGGCTCGTCGCCCCCTTCGCGACCCTCGACTCCATCCCGCTCGAACCGCACTTCCGGGCCGCCCGCGAGCAGGGCCGGATCGCGATGACCGAGTACGACGAGGCCATGTTCATGTGGGGGCTGCACGCCGCCGCCAACCGGCTGCCCTTCCTGCCCGTACGGGCCGGTCTCGGCTCCGACGTCATGCGGGTCAACCCCGAGCTGCGCACGGTCACCTCCCCCTACGCGGACGGCGAGGAGTTCGTCGCCGTGCCCGCGCTGCGCATGGACGCCGCCCTCGTCCACCTCAACCGCGCCGACCGGCTCGGCAACGGCCAGTACCTGGGCCCCGACCCGTACTTCGACGACCTGTTCTGCGAGGCCGCCGACACCGCGTACGTCTCCTGCGAACGGCTCGTCGACGCCTTCCCGGCCGACACCGTCCCGCAGACCCTGCTGGTCAGCCGGCACAGCGTGACCGGCGTCGTCGAGACCCCGAACGGGGCGCACTTCACCTCCTGCGTCCCCGACCACGGCCGCGACGAGCCCTTCCAGAAGCTCTACGCGACCACTCCCTGGCCCGAGTTCGCCGCACGCTTCCTGTCCGGCAAGAGCGAGGACGACTACCAGGCCGCCGTCCGCGTCTGGCGCGAGGAGGACCAGAAGTGATCACCCGTGCCGAGTACTGCGTCGTCGCCTGCGCCGAGGCCTGGCGCGACAACGGCGAGGTGCTCGCCAGCCCCATGGGCCTCGTGCCCTCGCTCGGCGCCCGGCTCGCCAGGCGGACCTTCTCCCCCGACCTCCTGCTCACCGACGGCGAGGCGCTGCTGGTCGGCCTCGACGGCCGGCCGGAGGGCTGGCTGCCGTACCGCCGCCACCTCACCATGGTCACCGGCGGCCGACGGCACGTGATGATGGGCGCGAGCCAGCTCGACCGCTACGGCAACCAGAACATCTCCTGCATCGGCGACTGGGACCGGCCCGCCCGCCAGCTGCTCGGCGTGCGCGGCGCACCCGTCAACACCCTGAACAACCCAGTCAGTTACTGGATCTCCCGGCACTCGCCGCGCGTCTTCGTCGAACGCGTCGACATGATCAGCGGAGTGGGTTACGACCACGCCGTCGGCCCGTACCACCGCCTGCCCCGGGTGGTCACCGACCTCGCCGTGCTCGACTTCGCGACGCCCGACCACCGCATGCGGCTCGCGTCCGTGCACCCGGGAGTGACCGTCGACGAGGTCAGGGCCGCGACCGGCTTCCAGCTCGTGACCGACGGCGAGGTGCCGTACACCCGCGAGCCGAGCGCCGAGGAGCTGCGCCTGATCCGCGAGGTCGTCGACCCGGGCGGGCTGCGCGACCGGGAGGTCGCGCCCCGATGACGGTCCCCGTCCTCAAGACCGCGCTCACCGAGCTCGTCGGCGTCGAGCACCCGATCGTGCAGACCGGCATGGGCTGGGTCGCCGGGCCCCGGCTGGTCTCCGCCACCGCGAACGCGGGCGCCCTCGGCATCCTCGCCTCCGCCACCATGACCGTCGGCGAACTGCGCTCCGCCGTACGGGAGGTGAAGTCCCGCACCGACCGTCCCTTCGGCGTGAACCTGCGCGCCGACGCGGGCGACGCCCGCGAACGCGTCCGGATCGTCATCGACGAGGGCGTCCGGGTCGCGTCCTTCGCCCTCGCGCCCTCCCGCGAGCTGATCGCCGAGCTCAAGGACGCCGGAGTCGTCGTCATCCCGTCCGTCGGGGCGCGCCGGCACGCCGAGAAGGTCGCCGCCTGGGGCGCGGACGCGGTCGTCGTCCAGGGCGGCGAGGGCGGCGGACACACCGGCGAGGTGGCCACGACGGTGCTGCTGCCGCAGGTGGTCGACGCCGTCGGCATCCCGGTGATCGCGGCCGGCGGCTTCCACGACGGCCGCGGCCTGGTCGCGGCGCTCGCCTACGGGGCGGCGGGCATCGCGATGGGCACCCGTTTCCTGCTCACCTCCGACTCGACCGTGCCCGATGCCGTCAAGGCGCGGTACCTGGCGGCGACGGTCAGGGACGTCACCGTCACCACGGCGGTGGACGGGCTGCCGCACCGGATGCTGCGCACCGAGATGGTCGCCGCGCTCGAACGGGCGGGGCGGGTACGGGCGCTGGCGCAGGCCGTGCGCCGCGCCTCCGGCTTCCGGAAGGTCTCCGGCCTGTCCTGGACCGCGATGGTCCGCGACGGGCTCGCGATGCGCCACGGCAAGGACCTGTCCTGGAGCCAGGTCCTGCTCGCCGCGAACACCCCGATGCTCCTGAAGGCTTCCATGGTCGAGGGCCGCACCGACCTCGGCGTCATGGCCTCCGGACAGGTCGCGGGGGTGATCGAGGACCTGCCGAGCTGCGCGGAACTCGTGAACCGCGTCATGTCCGAGGCCGCGCACGTGCTCCGTACCCTTCCACCCACGTAAGGGAGTCAGCCATGTCTCTGTCGAGACGCGCACTGCTGAGCACCGCCGGTGCCACCGCCCTCCTCGCGGTCGCCGCCCCGCCCTCGCTCGCCCGGCCCCGGCCGCGGCCCGGGCTCACCACGGACGCCATCCGGCAGATCCCGCTCCAGGGCGCGGTCAACGTCCGCGACCTGGGCGGATACCTCACGTACGACGGGGCCAGGGTGCGTCACGGCCTGGTCTACCGCGGCGACCACCTCGGCAAGCTGACCGACGCCGACGTGGCCGCGGTCGGCGCGCTGGGACTCACCCGGGTGATCGACTTCCGGATCCCGCTGGAGGTCCAGTACGACGGCGCGGACCGGCTGCCGGCCGGGGTCGCCGGGGTCTCCCGGTCCGTCACGGACAACGGCCTGTTCGGGCAGCTGCTCACCGCGATCGGCTCGCGCGACCCGGTCCGGCAGGAGCAGATGCTGGGCGGCGGCCGGGCGGCGGCCTTCATGACCGAGGTGTACCGCACCTTCGTCACCGACGCCGCCAACCGGCAGCAGTTCGGCGCGACCCTGCGCGAGCTCGCCGCGCCGGGCGCGGGCCCGCAGCTCTACCACTGCACCTCGGGCAAGGACCGCACGGGCTGGGCGAGCTGGCTGGTGCTCACGCTCGTGGGAGTGCCGGAGCGCTCGGCCACCGAGGACTACCTGGCCTCCAACACCTTCCGCGCCGCGTACGACGCCCGGGTGCGCGAGGGCCTGAAGCAGGCCGGGCTGATGCAGAACCCGGACCTGCTCATCCCGCTCCAGGAGGTGCGCCAGGAGTACCTGGACGCGGCCCTCGCCGAGGTCCGCACCGGCTACGGCAGCCTCTACCAGTACGTCACGCAGGGCCTGGGCGTGGACCTGCGCACCCTGGCGGGGCTGCGGGAGCGGCTGGTCGGCTGACCGGACGGGACGGAGCGCGGCCGGGGGGCCGCGCTCCTCCCCGCAGTACTGCAGCCCCCGCGGTACTGCAGCCCCCGTAGTGCTACAGCCGCTCGACGATCGTCACGTTCGCCTGCCCTCCGCCCTCGCACATGGTCTGGAGTCCGTAGCGGCCGCCGGTGCGTTCCAGTTCGTGCAGGAGGGTCGTCATCAGCTTCACGCCGGTCGCGCCGAGCGGGTGGCCGAGGGCAATCGCGCCGCCGTTGACGTTGACGCGCTCGGGGTCGGCGCCGGTCTCCTTCAGCCAGGCCAGGACGACCGGGGCGAAGGCCTCGTTGATCTCGACGAGGTCCATGTCGTCGATGGTCATCCCGGTCTTCTTCAGGGCGTGGGCGGTGGCCGGTATCGGCGCGGACAGCATGCGGATGGGATTTTCGCCGCGCACCGACAGGTGGTGGATGCGGGCCCGCGGGGTGAGCCCGTGCTCGCGTACGGCGCGTTCGCTCGCGATCAGCATCGCCGCGGCGCCGTCGGAGACCTGCGAGGAGCAGGCGGCGGTGATGGTGCCGCCCTCGACGACCGGGTCGAGTGCGGCCATCTTCTCCAGGCTGGTGTCGCGGCGCGGCCCCTCGTCGACCGTGACGTCCCCGTAGGGGACGGTCTCGCGGGCGAAGCGGCCCTCGTCGATCGCGCGGACCGCCCGCCGGTGCGAGCGCAGGGCGAACTCCTCCTGGTCGCGGCGGGTGATGCCCCACTTGGCGGCGATGAGTTCGGCGCCGTGGAACTGGTTGACCGGCGCGTCCCCGTACCGGGCTCGCCAGCCCTCGGATCCGGCGTACGGGCCCTGGGTGAGGCCGAGCGGTTCCGCGGCCTGCCGGGAGGCGAAGGCGATCGGGATCATGGTCATGTTCTGGGTGCCGCCCGCGACGACCAGGTCCTGGGTGCCGGAGAGCACGCCCTGGGCGGCGAAGTGGATCGCCTGCTGGGAGGAGCCGCACTGGCGGTCGACGGTGACGCCGGGGACCTCCTCGGGCAGTCCGGCGGCGAGCCAGCAGGTGCGGGCGATGTCGCCGGCCTGCGGCCCGACGGTGTCGAGGCAGCCGAAGACGACGTCCTCGACGGCGGCCGGGTCGACACCGCTCCGGTCGACGAGCGCCTTCAGGACGTGGGCGCCGAGGTCCGCCGGGTGGACGGCGCCGAATCCGCCCTTGCGCCGGCCCACCGGGGTGCGGACCGCTTCGACGATGTAGGCCTCGGCCATGGCTGTTCCTCCTGTGGCTAGGGGGTGCGTACGGCGATGCCGTCGAGCACCATCGACAGGTACTGACGGGCGATCTCCTCGGGGCTGTGCTGTCCGCCGGGGCGGTACCAGGACGCGGCGACCCAGACGGTGTCGCGGACGAACCGGTAGGTGAGCCGGACGTCGAGGTCGGCGCGGAAGGCGCCGGATCCGACGCCGCGCTCCAGGGTGCCGAGCCAGGCCTTCTCGAACTTGACCTGCGAGTCGGCGAGGTAGTGGAAGCGGGGCTGGTCGACGAGGTGACGGGCCTCCTTCTGGTAGATCGCGACGGCGGCGCGGTGCCGGTCGATCTCCCGGAAGGACTCGGTGACGAGGGCCTCGATGGTCTCCCGGGGGCCGAGCCCGGCGGCGAGCACGGCGTCGTAGCCGTCCCACAGCTCGTCCAGGAAGGTGGAGAGGATCTCGTCGAGCATCGATTCCTTGGAATCGAAGTGGTAGTAGAGGCTGCCGGCGAGCATGCCCGCCTCGTCCGCGATCTTGCGGACGGTGGTGGCGTTGTAGCCCTGGGCGGCGAACACCTCGGCCGCCGTGTCGAGGAGTTCCCTGCGCCGCTCGGGCGAGGCGGTCACCTGCGTCTTCTTCTTCGTCGTTGGCACCCGTCCATTCTGGTCCTAGGCGCGCTGACTGCTGACGGAGACCGTCTCCCCGGTCATGTACGAGGAGTAGCCGCTGGCCAGGAAGACGATGACGTTGGCGACCTCCCAGGGTTCGGCGTACCGGCCGAAGGCCTCGCGTTCGGTCAGCTCGGCGAGCAGCCCGGCGGAGGTGACCTTGACCAGGTGCGGGTGCATGGCGAGCGAGGGCGCGACGGCGTTGACGCGGACGCCGAGGGCGGCGGCCTCGACGGCGGCGCAGCGGGTGAGGGCCATGACGCCGGCCTTGGCGGCGGCGTAGTGGGCCTGGCCGGTCTGGGCGCGCCAGCCGACGACGGAGGCGTTGTTGACGATCACTCCCGTGGTGCCGCTGTCGCGGAAGCGGCGGAGGGCGGCGCGGGTGCAGCGCATGGTGCCGGTGAGGGTGACGTCGAGGACGCGGTTCCACTGCTCGTCGGTCATGTCGGCGAGTGCGGCGGTGCCGCCGAGGCCCGCGTTGTTGACGAGGACGTCGAGGCCGCCGTGGAGCCGTACGGCCGTGTCGTAGAGGGCCTGGACCTGGCCCTCGTCGGTGACGTCGCAGGGCTGGGCGGCGACCCGGCCGGCGCCGAACTCGGCGGCGAGGGCGGTCTCGGTCTCCTTGAGGCGGCGGGCGTGGGCGTCGCTGACGAGGACGCGGGCGCCTTCCTCCAGGAGCCGGCGGGCGGTGGCGCCGCCGATCCCGGCGCCCGCGGCGGCGGTGACGACGGCGGTGCGGCCGGCGAGCAGCCCGTGCCCGGGCACGTACTCCGGTGCGGTGCTCATGGGCGCGGCTCCTTCGGCAGGCCGAGCACCCGCTCGGCGATGATGTTCCGCTGGATCTCGCTGGATCCGGCGTAGACGGTGTCGGCGCGGGAGAAGAGGAACAGCCGCTGCCAGTCGTCGAGTTCGTACGGCTCTCCGGCGGCGAGGGTCGCGGCGGCGCCGCGCACGTCCATGGCGAGCTCGCCGAGGTCGCGGTGCCAGTGGGACCAGTAGAGCTTGGCCGTGGAGGGGTCGGTGCCGCACAGGGCGTGGGCGCGCATGGTGCGCAGTCCGGTCCAGGCGCGGACGAGCCGGTCGCGGATGAGGGGGTCGGCGGCGGCGCCGTTGGCGCGGGCGAGGCCGATCAGGGCTTCGAGCTCGCGGCGGAAGCCGACCTGCTGGCCGAGGGTGGAGACGCCGCGCTCGTAGCCGAGGGTGGCCATGGCGATGCGCCAGCCGTCGCCGGGCGCGCCGACCACGTGGCTCGCGGGCGTCCGGGCGCCGTCGAAGAAGACCTCGTTGAACTCGCTGGTGCCGGTGAGCTGGGTGATGGGCCGGATCTCGACGCCGGGCTGGTCGAGCGGGACGAGGAGGTAGGAGAGCCCGGCGTGCGGGCGGGCGCCGGGTGCGCGGGGCTCGGTGCGGGCGAGGACGAAGCACCACTGGGCCTCGTGGGCGAGCGAGGTCCAGGTCTTCTGGCCGTGCACCACCCATGCGTCGCCGTCGCGGACGGCGCGGGTGCGGACGGCGGCGAGGTCGGAGCCGGCGCCGGGCTCGCTGTAGCCCTGGCACCAGAGTTCCTCGACGGCGCGGATCGACGGCAGGAAGCGGGCCTTCTGCTCCTCCGTGCCGTGGTCGATCAGCGTGGGGCCGAGGAGCTGTTCGCCGATGTGGTTGACGCGGGCGGGGGCGTCGGCGAGGGCGTACTCCTCGTGGAAGGCGATCTGCTCCGCGACGCTCGCGCCGCGGCCGCCGTACTCCTCCGGCCAGCCGACGCAGGTCCAGCCGTGGGCGGCCATGTGCCGCTCCCAGGCGAGCCGTTCGGCGAACGCCTCGTGTTCCCGGCCGGGTCCGCCCAGGCCCTTCAGCGCGGCGAACTCGCCGCCGAGCCGGTCCTCGAGCCAGTCGCGTATCTCGGTGCGGAACTCCTCGACGCCGCCCGTGGCGCTCCTCATGGCGCTGCTCATGACCGTACGTTAACCTACCAAACACTTGTTAGGGAAGGATGGGGCCTTCGTCCGCCGGTCCCGTCCGCCGATCCCCGTCCGCCAAGGAGGCGCACGCCTGATGGACCTCACCCACGACGCGGAGACGGAGGAGTTCCGGGCCGAGGCCCGCGCCTGGCTGCGCGCCCACGTGCCCGCCGAGCCGCTGCCCTCCCTGGAGACCGAGGAGGGCTTCGCCGCCCACCGCGCCTGGGAGGCGGAACTCGCCGCCGGCCGCTGGTCGGTGGTCTCCTGGCCCGAGCGCTACGGCGGCCGCGGCGTCGACGTCTTCCGCTGGCTGGTCTTCGAGGAGGAGTACTACGCGGCGGGCGCGCCCGGCCGGGTCTCCCAGAACGGCATCAGCCTGCTCGCGCCCACCCTCTTCGAGCACGCCACCGAGGAGCAGCGGGCCCGTGTCCTGCCGTCCATGGCGACCGGCGCGACGATCTGGGCCCAGGCCTGGTCCGAGCCCGAGGCGGGCTCGGACCTCGCCTCGCTCACCTCGCGCGCGGTGCGCACCGAGGGCGGCTGGCTGCTGTCCGGGCAGAAGACCTGGTCCTCGCGGGCCGCGTTCGCCGACCGGGCCTTCGGCATCTTCCGCACCGACCCGGCGCCGGCGGCGGAAGGCCGCCCGCACCGGGGCCTGACGTACCTGATGTTCGACCTCCGCGCCCCCGGGGTGACCGTGCGGCCCATCGGGCGGCTCGACGGCAGGCCGGCCTTCGCCGAGCTGTTCCTGGACGAGGTGTTCGTACCGGACGAGGACGTCATCGGCGAGCCGGGCCAGGGCTGGCGGATCGCCATGTCCACCACCGGCAACGAGCGCGGGCTCACCCTCCGCTCGCCCGGCCGCTTCCTGGCCGCCGCCGACCGGCTCGTACGGCTGTGGCGGGAGCGGGCGGACGAGGAGGACACCGCGCTGCGCGACCGGGTCGCGGACGCGGTGATCGGGGCGCGCGCCTACCAGCTGTTCACGGCGGCCGGCGCCTCCCGCCTCGCGGCCGGCGACACCGGCGGGGCTTCGGGGGCCGGAGGTGCCGCCGGGGCCGGCAGGTCCGCCGGTGGCGTCGGTGCCGGCGGGGCCACGGGCGCCGAGTCCAGCCTCAACAAGGTGTTCTGGTCGACGTACGACATCGCCCTCCACGAGACCGCGCTCGACCTGCTCGGCCCGGACGGCGAGCGGGCGGACACCGAGTGGGCCGAGGGCCATGTCTTCTCGCTCGCGGGGCCGATCTACGCGGGCACCAACGAGATCCAGCGCGACATCATCGCCGAGCGCCTGCTCGGCCTCCCGAAGGGCCGCCGCTGATGCGTTTCCTGCCGACCGACGAACAGCGCGACTTCGCGCGCTCCCTCGACGCGATGCTGACCGCGGCGGACACTCCGGCGGTGGCACGGGCCTGGGCGGCCGGCGACCCGGCACCCGGGTGCGCCCTGTGGGCGCGGCTCGGCGCGGCCGGCGTCTTCGCGCTCGCGGCGCCCGAGGCGTACGAGGGCGTGGGCCCGCTGCCCGTGGAACTCGCCCACGCCCTCGTGGAGTCGGGCCGCCACGCCGTCCCCGGCCCGCTGACGGAGACGGTCGCGGCGACCGCGCTGCTCGCCGGGCTGGCGGCGCGGGGCGAGCCGGCCCCCGCGAAGCGGCTGCTGCCCGGACTCGTCTCCGGGGACACGGTGGCGACGCTCGCGATGGCCGACGTCTCGCCGTACGCGCTCGACCCCGACGCCGCCGGCCCGGTGTTCGCCGTCGACGGCGAGGAGCTGCGGCTCGCTCCCGGGCACGAGGAGATACGGGTGTCCGCCGACCCGGTACGGCGGCTGGCGCGGCCGGCGCCGGGCGGCGAGCTGCTCGCGGCCGGGCCCGCCGTCGCCGCCGCGGCCCGGCACGCCCGGGACTGGGCGCTGCTCGCGACGGCCGCCCAGTCCCTCGGCGTCGGCCTCGCGCTCCTGGACCGGACGGTGGCGTACGCGAAGCAGCGCACCCAGTTCGGCACGGTGATCGGCTCGTTCCAGGCGGTGAAGCACCGGCTCGCGGACACCCTGATCGGCCTGGAGTTCGCCAGGCCGCTGCTGTTCGGAGCGGCGCTCACCTTCGAGAGCGGCGATCTCGCGGCGGCCAAGGTGGCGGCCGGGGAGGCGGCGCACGCGGCGGCCGCCACCGCCCTCCAGATCCACGGCGCCGTCGGCTACACCGAGGAGCTGGACCTCTCCCTCTGGCTGCGCAAGGCCCGTCCGCTGCGGGACGCCTGGGGCACGCCGTCCTGGTGCCGGGCACAGGTGCTCGCGGCGCCCGGCCAGGGACCGGCGAGCGTCAGGGACCGGCGGGCGGGCAGGGACCGGCGGGCGGGCAGGGACCAGCGAGAGGACGGGGACTGACGGGCGGTCAGGCCTGAGGGGTGTCCTCGCGCGGCGGGCTGTCGTCGTTCCCGCGCCGGAGCGTCCGTGCCCCGCGTCCCGGGGACCAGGTGCGCAGGACGATCTCCTCGCCGTCGACGTACGTCCGGACGACCTCCGTGAGCTCGGCCCGGAAGACGTGGAACGGCATCGGCATGCCGACCTCGGCCGCGTACCAGTCCAGCTTCCGCGGGTCGGTGATCTCGACCGCCCGCCCGGAGACGCGGACGTCGCCGCCGCCCATGCTCGTGCCCTCGCCCGGGTTGGCGAGCAGCGAGAAGCGCGGGTCGCGCCGCACGTCGCGGGCCTTGAGCGAGCGGGGCATCATGCCGAGCCACAGCTCACCGGCCCGGAAGTCGGCCTCGATGCCGCTGAGCCGCGGCGAGCCGTCCTTGCGCAGGGTGGCGAGGGCGTGGTGGGTGTACATGCCGAAACGCTCGCGCACGGTGGCGGCGAGCTCGGGCTCGGCGGACTCGAAGGCGGACCAGGAGACGGCGGTCGGGGTGGTTCCGGTGGTTCCCATGGTTCCAGGGAACACCGGAAACCCGACATCCTCTGTCCGGATTACTCCGACTACGCCTGCGCGGCCTCGGTGGCGGCACGCTCGGCCTTGCTGCGCTCGACGCAGAACTCGTTGCCCTCCGGGTCCTGGAGGACCACCCAGCCCGTGCCGTCGGGCCGACGCTGGTCGTCGAAGAGCGTCGCGCCGAGCGAGATCAGCCGCTCGACCTCCTCGTCGCGGGTGCGGTCCTGCGGCTGGAGGTCCAGGTGGACCCGGTTCTTCAGGGACTTCTTCTCCGGGACCTGGATGAAGAGCAGGCCGGCGCCGGGCGTCTCGACCAGCGCCTCGGGGTCGCCGGGCTTGTCGTCGTCGGAGACCTGGGAGTCCAGGGCCCGGGCCCAGAAGGAGGCGAGGGCGTAGGCGTCGGAGCAGTCGATGGTGACGTGTCGCACAAGAGTGGTCATGCGGTCACTATCGCCCGCTCCGCGCTCCCTGACGAACGGTTTACTCCCGCGTCGCGGCCAACTCCCGCCCCTCTGTGGCGGCGACCAGCGCGGCGAGCGAGGAGCGGGTGCCCTGGAGGTCGTGGATGCGCTCGTCGATCGCGTCGAGCTGGGCGACCAGGAGCGGGCTGAGGCAGGGCTCGATCTCCGCCTCACTGCCGCACACGCAGTCCAGGACCTCCGCGATGACCCGGGTCGGCAGCCCGGCCCCGAGGAGCGCGCGGATCCGCCGGACGACGGCGGGCGCGTCCGCGCCGTAGACCCGCTGCCCGCCGGGCGTGCGCTCCGAGCCGAGCAGGCCCTGCTCCTCGTAGTAGCGCAGCAGCCGGACGCTGACGCCGGTCTCCCGTGACAGCTCACCGATCTTCACTGTGATCCCCCTCACACACCCTTGAAGCTCACATGGGTGTGAGCTCCTAGCGTTCCCGCCATGACCAACACGAACGCGAACACGCCCGCGGACAAGCCCGCGCGCACGGACTTCCCCAACGTATTTCACCTCGGCGGCGATCTCCCGGTCCGCCGCATCGGCTACGGCACCATGCGCCTCGCCGACGGCCCCGGCGACCCCACCGGCCCCGAGGCCCGCATCTGGTCGCCGCCCGCCGACCGGGCCGCCGCCCTGGACCTGCTGCGCACGGCCGTCGAGTCCGGGGTCACCCTCTTCGACACCGCCGACGCCTACGCGCTCGGCGCGGGCGAGGAACTCCTCGCCGAGGCGCTGCGGCCGTACGGGGACGAGGTCGCCGTCGCCACCAAGGTCGGCAACCTGCGGCCCTCCCCCACCGAATGGGTGCCGCTCGGCCACCCCGCGTATCTGCGCCAGCAGACCGAGCTGAGCCTGCGCCGGCTGCGCACCGAGCGCATCGACCTGCTCTACCTGCACCGCATCGACGAGAACTACCCGGTCGCCGAGCAGCTCGGCGCCCTGAAGGCCCTCCAGGAGGAGGGCAAGGTGCGGCACATCGGGCTCTCGGAGGTGACCGTCGAGCAGCTGACGGAGGCCGAGCGCACGGCGCCGGTCGCGGCCGTGCAGAACCTCTACAACCTGTCGGCCCGTCACCACGAGGCGGTCCTGGACCACACGGCGGAGCGCGGGATCGCCTTCGTGCCCTTCTTCCCGGTGGCCATGGGCGCGCACGCGGATCCGGAGGGACCGGTCGCCCGGGTCGCCCGCGAGGTCGGCGCGACGCCCTCCCAGACGGCACTCGCCTGGCTGCTGCACCGCGGCCCGCACGTCGTCCCGATCCCCGGCACGACCTCGGAGCACCATCTGAAGGAGAACATGGCCGCGCTCGACGTCCGGCTCACGGACGAGCAGTTCGCGGCGATCGGAGGTGCGGTCTGAGGTGCGGTCCGGGCGGTCGCCGTCCGGCTCAGGTGCGGACGATGCCCTGGGCGCGGGCGGCGGCGAGCCAGGCGGGCAGGTCGGCGACCAGCCGGTCGTACAGCTCCTCGTCCCTGACCCGGCGCGGGTCCTTGCCGGCGTGGAAGAACCCGGAGTTGTCGACCGGCCGCTTCGCCGGCACCGCCAGCTCGTCGAGCCGGCGCAGGAACTCGAACTGACGGCTGCCCGGGTCGCCGAAGCCGACGAACTGCCAGAAGATCGGCAGCCGGGCCGCCTTGCAGACGTACCGCTCGGCGGCGAGCTTGTTGATCGGCCCGCCGTCGGTCTGGAAGACGACCAGGGCGGGCGCGGTCGACCCGCTGTCGAGGTAGTGGTCGATGACCGCGTCCATGGCCAGGTGGTAGCTGGTCTTCCCCATGTGGCCGAGGCCGGCCACGATCCGGTCGATCCGCCCCTCGTGCTCGCCGAGGACGATGTCGGTCTCCGCGTCCACGTCGGTGGAGAAGAACACCACCGGCACGCGGCCGTCGTCGTCGAGCTGGGCCGAGAGCCCGAGCACGCGGTCGGCGAGGGCCTGCACCGTGCCGTCGGCGTAGTACGGCTTCATGGAGCCGGAGTAGTCGACGACGAGATAGACGGCGACCCGCTGTCCGTCGATCCCGTGCCGCCGGAGGGAATCCCCCGCCTTCTTGTACAGGTCGACCAGCGCGGGCGCGGCCTCCTCGACCTTGCGCAGACTCAGAGCCACGGACGGTCCCCCTCCTTCGTGCCGTCGGCGCCCCGCCGCCGCTCGCGCTCCGCCTCCAGCTCCTCGATGTCGGCGAGCATGGCGTCGGCGAGGTCGCGCTCGGAGGCGTAGTACCGCTCGGCCCACTTCAGGGTGAGCGTCGGATAGGCCCAGGCCTCGTCGGCCCTGGCGCCCTCGGCGTCCTCCTCGGCCCGCTGCCGCATGGTCTCGGCGAACTCGCGGTGGCCGGCCAGGACCTCCCGCGTCCGCTGGGGTTCGAGGAGGTGGCCGAGCCAGAGCCGGAGCATCGGCCCGTGCTTGAGGACCGGCGGGTCGATCGGCGCGGTGCGGGCCCAGGCGCGCACGGCGGACAGGCCCGCGTCGGTGATGCGGTAGACCCGCTTGTCCCGGGTGCCGGCCTCCGGCGCGACCAGGCGCGAGGTCGCGTAGCCGGCCTTCTCCAGGCGCTTCAGCTCGCCGTAGATCTGACTGAACGACGGGCTCCAGTAGAAGAGGCCCAGCGACCGGTCCGACCACTTCTTCAGGTCGTAGCCCGACAACTCCCGCCCGAAGGACAGCAGGCCGAGCACCGCCCAGCTGGTCGGGGGAAGCCCCGGCACGCCTTCTTCGTCCACCACGGGTGGCAGTGTACGGCTCTTCCCTCCCCTCTCTATGCCTGCTAGAAGTATTTCGATTAGGCATACACGTCGGCAGCCGTCGGCAGCAGGCCGGTCGGCACCGGGAGGAGCTCCCCGTGAAGTTCTCGATGATCTTCGAAGCCCAGCTCGTCGACCCGACCCGCGAGCGCGAACGCCAGGTCCTCCACGACTGTGTCGAACAGGCCGTCCTCGCCGAGGAGACGGGCTTCGACCGGATCTGGGCGGTCGAGCACCACTCCCTCACCCAGTACGCCCACATGAGCGCGTCCGAGATCTTCCTGGCCTGGGTCGCCGCCCGGACCAGCACCATCCGGATCGGCCACGGCGTCGTCACGATGCCCTTCGGCTACCAGCACCCGGTGCGGGTGGCCGAGCGCGCCGCCATGCTCGACGTCCTCTCCGGCGGCCGGGTCGACGTCGGCGCCGGACGCGGCGCGACCAGGCAGGAGATGCGGATGTTCGGGGTCAGCCCCGAGGACACGCACCCGCAGACGGAGGAGGCGCTGCGGATCTTCGCCTCGGCGTGGCGCGAGGAGGAGTTCGAGTGGCACGGCTCGCTCGACATCGGCCCCGGCGCGGTGCTGCCCCGTCCCGTGCAGGACCCGCACCCGCCGCTCTTCATGGCCTGCTCCCGGCACGAGACCCTCAGGCTCGCCGCCGAACTCGGCATGGGGGCCCTGGTGATGGGCTTCGCCGGCGCCGACGACGTGCGCGCGATGCGCACGGTGTACGACGAGGCCATCGCGGCCCGCGACGGTTCGCGGTTCGTCTCCACCGAGGTCAACGACCACTTCTCGGCGCTCTGTCCGACGATCGTCCTGGACGACCGGGCCCGCGCGCTGCGGCTCGGCACCCGCGGACAGCGCTTCTTCGCCGAGTCGATCGCCCACTGGTACGGCGGCGCGCCCGCGCCCACCGGATACGCGGAGGACGAGGACCACGCCGGCGCCCTGGCCCGCGAGCGCGACGCGCTGGTGGCCCGCCTCCACGAGGCGGACATCCCCGCCCGGCCGGTCGACACCGGCACGTACAACACCGACCACGCCTACGGGGACGCCGAGACCGCCGTCGCCTACGTCGAGCGGCTGCGGCGGATCGGGGTCGACGAGGTGATGTGCCTGATCCAGATGGGGACGGTGCCGCAGGAGGTCTGCCTGGAGACCATCCGGCAGTGGGGCGAGCACGTCATCCCGCGCTTCCGCGCGACCGGGGCGGCGTCGTGAGCGGGCAGGGGCCGGCCGGCAAGGTCGTGATCGTCACCGGCGCGGCGCGCGGTCAGGGCGCCGCCGAGGCACGGCTCCTGGCGGAGGCCGGGGCGCGGGTGGTCCTCACCGACGTACGGGAGGAGGAGGGCCGGGCGGTCGCGGCGGAGCTGGGCGCGGGGACGGCCGTGTTCGTCCGGCACGACGTGACCTCGGCCGAGGACTGGAAGACGGTCGTCGGGAGCGCCCTCGCCGTCCACGGACGGCTGGACGGCCTGGTCAACAACGCGGCCCTGTGGCGGACCGCGCCGGTGGAGTCGGAGACGTACGAGAACTTCGCACTCCTCCTCAGGGTCAACCTGCTGGGGCCCTTCCTCGGCATGCAGGCGGCGCTGCCGGCGCTGAGGGAGTCGCCGGGGGCCTCGATAGTGAACGTCTCGTCGACGGCCGGCCTGGTCGGCGTCCCCGGGCACGCGGCCTACGGCGCGGCCAAGTTCGGCCTGCGCGGCCTCAGCCGCTCGGCGGCCCGCGACCTGGCCCCGTACGGCATCCGCGTCAACACGGTCCACCCCGGCGCCGTCGACACGCCCATGACGGCGGCGGTGGCGGACCGGGACTGGTCGCACCTGCCGCTCGGCCGGATGGGCCGGCCGCGCGAGGTCGGCGAACTGGTCGCCTTCCTGCTCTCGGACGCGGCCTCGTACGTGACGGGCGCCGAGTTCACCGTGGACGGAGGCCTCACCGCATGACGCCGGACCCCCTGACTCCGGCCGCCCGCGCGCTGTGCGACGCGATGGCGGCCGCCTTCCCGCTTCCCGGGGCGGACCCGGCGGCCTTCCGCGCGGCGGCCCGGGCGCACCTGGGCGACATCCCGCCGGGCTCCGCGGACGCCGAGGCGTACGGCGTCCCGGTCCGCGTGTACGAAGGGGAGGCCGGCCCGGTCGTCGTCTTCGCGCACGGCGGCGGCTGGGTCCTGTGCGACCTGGACACCCACGACCGCCTCTGCCGCGCGCTGGCCGCCCGCACCGGCGCCACCGTGGTCTCCGTCGACTACCGCCGCGCCCCCGAACACCGCTTCCCGGCGGCCGAGGACGACGTGTACACGGCCCTGGAGTGGGCGGCGGCCCGCCACCCGGGCCGCCCCCTCGTCGTCGCCGGCGACTCCAGCGGCGGCAACCTCGCCGCGGCGGCGGCCCTGCGCGCCCGCGACCGGGGCGGCCCTGCCGTCGCGGGCCAGCTCCTCGTCTACCCGGTCCTGGACCACCGCCTCGACGGGGAGTCGGCACGCACGTACGCGACGGGCTTCTTCCACACCACGGCCCACATGCGCTGGTACTGGGAGCAGTACCTGGGCCCGGCCGGCGACCCGGTCGCCGCCTCCCCGGGCCTGGCCGCCGACCTCACGGGCCTGCCCCCGGCACTGCTCGTCCTCGCCGACTGCGACCCCCTGCGCGACGAGGGCCTGGCCTGGGCCCGCCGCCTCTCCGCCGCCGGTGTGACGGCCCACGTCCAGCTCCACACGGGCGTCTTCCACGGCTTCCTGGGCGGCGTCGGCCTGCTTCCGGAGGCCGACCGGGCGCTGGAGGGGGCGGCGGCCTGGCTCAGCGGGCTGGCCACATGAGGCTCCAGAACGCCTCCCGCACCCCCGAGAATCGCCCGCCCCCACCCACCCGCACCGGATCACCTGCGGCAACCACACGCGGAGCGCACGGGCACCGCCTCGGCCACAGCGGACCTCCGCGCACCCGCACCCAGACGCACCGCGGCGCTCGCCCAGTCGTCCAGGTCGGGGACAGTGGGGCAAGCGCCGCGCTCAGTTCCGCACGTCGTTGTACGGGACGGATGAGGGGTGATCCGGCGGATCAGACCGTCAGTGCACGGTCCGTCGGGCGGATCGGGGCCGGCAGGGAGCTGGCGCCCGTCAGGTGGCGGTCCACGCCGCGGGCGGCCGAACGGCCCTCCGCGATGGCCCACACGATCAGCGACTGACCGCGGCCGGCGTCACCGGCGACGAAGACGCCATCGACGTTGGTGGCGAAGTCCGCGTCACGCGCGATGTTACCCCGCTCGTCGAGGTCCAGACCAAACTGGGCGACCAGGCCGTTCTCCACGTCCGTGCCGGTGAAGCCCATCGCGAGCGTGACCAGCTGGGCGGGGATCTTCCGCTCGGTGCCCGGCTTCTGGGTCAGCTTGCCGTCGACGAACTCGACCTCGACCAGGTGCAGGAACTGGACGTTGCCGTCCTCGTCGCCCTCGAAGTGGGTGGTGGAGACGGAGTAGACCCGCTCGCCGCCCTCCTCGTGCGCCGAGGTGACCTTGTAGAGCATCGGGAAGGTCGGCCAGGGCTGGTTGGCGTTCCGCTCCTCGCCCGGCCGCGGCATGATCTCCAGCTGCGTGACCGAGGCCGCGCCCTGGCGGTGCGCCGTACCGACGCAGTCCGCGCCGGTGTCGCCGCCGCCGATGACCACGACGTGCTTGCCCTCGGCGGTGATCGGCGAGGTCACGAAGTCGCCCTCGACGACCTTGTTGGCGAGCGGCAGGTACTCCATCGCCTGGTGGACGCCCTTGAGCTCGCGGCCCGGCACGGGCAGGTCGCGGGCGGTGGTGGCGCCGGCGGCGATCACGACCGCGTCGAACCGCTTGCGCAGGTCGGTGGCGGTGATGTCGCGGCCGACCTCGATGCCGGTGCGGAACTTGGTGCCCTCCGCGCGCATCTGCTCGATGCGGCGGTTGATGTGCCGCTTCTCCATCTTGAACTCGGGGATGCCGTAGCGCAGCAGACCGCCGATGCGGTCGGCCCGCTCGTACACGACCACGGTGTGGCCGGCCCGGGTCAGCTGCTGGGCGGCGGCGAGGCCCGCCGGGCCCGAGCCGATCACGGCGACGGTCTTGCCGGACAGGCGCTCGGGCGCCTGCGGCCTGACGTCGTTCGCGTCCCAGGCCTTGTCGATGATCGAGACCTCGACGTTCTTGATGGTGACGGCCGGCTGGTTGATGCCGAGCACGCACGCGGACTCGCACGGAGCCGGGCACAGACGGCCGGTGAACTCCGGGAAGTTGTTCGTGGCGTGCAGGCGCTCGGACGCGGCCGACCAGTCCTCGCGGTAGGCGTAGTCGTTCCACTCGGGGATCAGGTTCCCCAGCGGGCAGCCGTTGTGACAGAACGGGATGCCGCAGTCCATGCAGCGGCCGGCCTGCTTGCTGATGATCGGCAGCAGGGAGCCGGGGACGTAGACCTCGTTCCAGTCCTTGACGCGCTCGGCCACGGGACGGGTCCGGGCGACCTCGCGGCCGGTGGTGAGAAAGCCCTTCGGGTCAGCCATGGGTCGCCGCCTCCATCATCTTCTCGGTGGTCTCCTGCTCGGAGAGACCGGCGAGCTCAGCGGCGTCCTTGGCGGCGAGCACTGCCTTGTACGTGGTCGGGATGATCTTGCTGAAGCGGCTCACCGCCGCGTCCCAGTCGGCGAGGAGCTTCTCGGCCACGGTGGAGCCGGTCTCCTCGTGGTGGCGGCGCACCACGTCGTGCAGCCACTCCCGGTCGGTGTCCGACAGGGCCTCGATCGCCTCCAGGTTGCCGGAGTTGACGTTGTCCCGGTCGAGGTCGATCACGTAGGCGACGCCGCCCGACATGCCGGCCGCGAAGTTGCGTCCGGTCTCGCCGAGGACGACCGCCGTGCCGCCGGTCATGTACTCGCAGCCGTGGTCGCCCACGCCCTCCGAGACGACCAGGGCGCCGGAGTTGCGGACGCAGAAGCGCTCGCCGGTGCGGCCGCGCAGGAACAGCTCGCCGCCGGTCGCGCCGTACGCGATGGTGTTGCCCGCGATGGTGGAGTACTCGGCCAGGTGGTCGGCGCCGCGGTCCGGGCGGACGATCACACGGCCGCCGGAGAGGCCCTTGCCGACGTAGTCGTTGGCGTCGCCCTCCAGGCGGAGGGTGACACCCGCCGGCAGGAAGGCGCCGAAGGACTGGCCCGCGGAGCCCGTGAAGGTGATGTCGATGGTGTCGGCGGGCAGGCCCGCGCCACCGAACTTCTTCGTCACCTGGTGGCCGAGCATGGTGCCGACGGTCCGGTTGATGTTCCGGATCGGGACCTGCGCGCGCACCGGCTGGGCGGTCTCGGCGGACTCGGCGCCCAGGGCCTCGGCGGCGAGCTCGATCAGCTCGTTGTCGAGGGCCTTCTCCAGGCCGTGGTCCTGCTCGACCAGGGCGTGGCGGACCGCGCCCTCGGGCAGCTCGGGCACGTGGAAGAGCGGCTCCAGGTCCAGGCCCTGCGCCTTCCAGTGGGAGACGGCGCGGCTGGTGTCGAGCAGCTCGGCGTGGCCGACCGCCTCCTCCAGGGTGCGGAAGCCCAGCTCGGCGAGGAGCTCGCGGACCTCTTCGGCGATGAACTCGAAGAAGTTCACGACGTACTCGGCCTTGCCGGAGAAGCGGTCGCGCAGGACCGGGTTCTGGGTGGCGATGCCGACGGGGCAGGTGTCCAGGTGGCAGACGCGCATCATGACGCAGCCGGAGACGACGAGCGGCGCGGTCGCGAAACCGAACTCCTCGGCGCCGAGCAGCGCGGCGATGACGACGTCGCGGCCGGTCTTCAGCTGGCCGTCGGTCTGGACGACGATCCGGTCGCGCAGCCCGTTGAGCAGCAGGGTCTGCTGGGTCTCGGCGAGGCCGAGCTCCCAGGGGCCGCCCGCGTGCTTCAGCGAGGTGAGCGGCGAGGCGCCCGTGCCGCCGTCGTGGCCGGAGATGAGGACGACGTCCGCGTGGGCCTTGGAGACACCGGCGGCGACCGTGCCGACGCCGACCTCGGACACCAGCTTCACGTGGATGCGGGCGGCCGGGTTGGCGTTCTTGAGGTCGTGGATCAGCTGAGCCAGGTCCTCGATGGAGTAGATGTCGTGGTGCGGCGGCGGGGAGATCAGGCCGACGCCCGGCGTCGAGTGACGCGTCCTGGCGACCCACGGGTAGACCTTGTGGCCGGGCAGCTGGCCGCCCTCGCCGGGCTTGGCGCCCTGGGCCATCTTGATCTGGATGTCGTCCGCGTTGACCAGGTACTCGCTCGTGACGCCGAAGCGGCCGGAGGCGACCTGCTTGATCGCGGAGCGGCGCGCCGGGTCGTACAGGCGCTCCGGGTCCTCGCCGCCCTCACCGGTGTTGGACTTGCCGCCCAGCTGGTTCATGGCGATGGCGAGGGTCTCGTGGGCCTCGCGCGAGATGGAGCCGTACGACATGGCGCCGGTGGAGAAGCGCTTGACGATCTCGGAGACCGGCTCGACCTCGTCGACGGAGATCGACGGGCGGTCGCTCCTGAAGCCGAAGAGGCCGCGGAGCGTCATCAGGCGCTCGGACTGCTCGTCGACGCGCTGCGTGTACTTCTTGAAGATGTCGTACCGCTTGGAGCGCGTGGCGTGCTGCAGGCGGAAGACGGTCTCCGGGTCGAAGAGGTGCGGCTCGCCCTCGCGGCGCCACTGGTACTCGCCGCCGATGTCCAGGGCGCGGTGCGCCGAGGCGACGCCGGTGGCCGGGTACGCCTTGGCGTGCCGGGCGGCGACCTCCTTGGCGACGACGTCGAGGCCGGCGCCGCCGATCTTGGTGGCGGTGCCGTTGAAGTACTTCTCGACGAAGGCGGTGTCGAGGCCGACGGCCTCGAAGACCTGGGCGCCGCGGTAGGAGGCGACGGTGGAGATGCCCATCTTGGACATGACCTTGAGGACGCCCTTGCCGAGGGCGTAGATCAGGTTCCGGATGGCCTGCTCGGGCTCGATGTCCGTGATGAAGGTCCCGGCCCGGACCAGGTCCTCGACGGTCTCCATGGCCAGGTACGGGTTGACGGCGGCGGCGCCGTAGCCGATGAGCAGGGCGACGTGGTGGACCTCGCGGACGTCACCGGCCTCGACGAGCAGGCCCACCTGGGTGCGCTGCTTGGTGCGGATGAGGTGGTGGTGGACGGCCGAGGTGAGCAGCAGCGACGGGATCGGCGCGTGCTCGGCGTCGGAGTGCCGGTCGGACAGGACGATCAGGCGGGCGCCGCCCTCGATCGCCGCGTCGGCCTCGGCGCAGATCTCCTCGATGCGGGCGGCGAGCGCCTCGCCGGCGCCGGAGACCCGGTAGAGACCGGACAGGGTCACGGCCTTCATGCCGGGCATGTCGCCGTCGGCGTTGATGTGGATGAGCTTGGCCAGCTCGTCGTTGTCGATCACCGGGAAGGGCAGGGTGACCGAGCGACAGGAGGCCGCCGTCGGGTCGAGCAGGTTGCTGCCCGGGCCGAGCGAGGACCGCAGAGAGGTGACGAGCTCCTCGCGGATGGCGTCCAGCGGCGGGTTGGTGACCTGCGCGAACAGCTGGGTGAAGTAGTCGAAGAGCAGCCGCGGGCGCTCGGACAGGGCCGCGATCGGCGAGTCCGTACCCATGGAGCCGATCGGCTCGGCGCCGGTGCGGGCCATCGGGGCGAGGATGACGCGGAGCTCTTCCTCGGTGTAGCCGAAGGTCTGCTGGCGGCGGGTGACCGAGGCGTGGGTGTGCACGATGTGCTCGCGCTCGGGCAGGTCGGAGAGCTCGATCTCGCCGGTCTCCAGCCACTCCGCGTACGGCTGCTCGGCGGCGAGGGCGGCCTTGATCTCGTCGTCCTCGATGATGCGGTGCTCGGCGGTGTCGACGAGGAACATCTTGCCGGGCTGCAGGCGGCCCTTGCGGACGACCTTGGCGGGGTCGATGTCGAGGACGCCGACCTCGGAGGAGAGCACGACGAGACCCTCGTCGGTGACCCAGTAGCGGCCGGGGCGCAGACCGTTGCGGTCGAGGACCGCGCCGACCTGGACGCCGTCGGTGAAGGTGACGCAGGCCGGGCCGTCCCAGGGCTCCATCAGGGTGGAGTGGTACTGGTAGAAGGCGCGGCGGGCCGGGTCCATGGAGTCGTGGTTCTCCCACGCCTCGGGGACCATCATCAGGACCGCGTGCGGCAGGGAACGCCCGCCGAGGTGGAGCAGTTCGAGCACCTCGTCGAAGGAGGCGGAGTCGGAGGCGTCCGGCGTGCAGACCGGGAAGATCCGCTCGATGCCGCGGCCGTCGGCGGCGGTGCCGAAGACGTCGCCGGCGAGCTGGGCCTCGCGGGCGGTCATCCAGTTGCGGTTGCCCTTGACCGTGTTGATCTCGCCGTTGTGGGCGACGAAGCGGTACGGGTGGGCGAGCGGCCAGCTCGGGAAGGTGTTGGTGGAGAACCGGGAGTGGACCAGGGCCACGGCGGTGGCGCAGCGGCGGTCCGACAGGTCCGGGAAGAAGGGCTCGAGCTGGCCGGTGGTCAGCATGCCCTTGTAGACGATGGTGCGGGCGGAGAGCGACGGGAAGTAGGTGCCCGCCTCGCGCTCGGCGCGCTTGCGCAGGACGAAGGCCTTGCGGTCGAGCGCGATGCCCGTGCTCTCGCCGTCGGCGACGAAGAGCTGGCGGAAGACCGGCATGGTGGCGCGGGCGGAGGCGCCGAGCAGCTCGGGGGCGACGGGGACCTCGCGCCAGCCGAGGACGTTCAGACCCTCCTCGGACGCGATCGTCTCGATCCGCGAGACGGCCTGTGCGGAGCCGTCTGCGGGGAGGAAGGCGATGCCGACGGCGTAGGAGCCGGCCTCGGGGAGCTCGAAGTCGGTGACCTCGCGGAGGAAGGCGTCGGGGACCTGGAGCAGGATGCCGGCGCCGTCACCGGAGTCCGGCTCGGAGCCGGTGGCGCCGCGGTGCTCGAGGTTGCGCAGTACGGTCAGCGCCTGCTCGACCAGTGCGTGGCTGGCAACACCGGTGAGGGTGGCCACGAACCCGACACCACAGGCGTCGTGTTCGTTACGGGGGTCGTACAGCCCCTGCGGGGCGGGGCGACCGTCCATGGGCGACCAGGCGTCGGAACGCATCGGCTCTCCCGTCGTCGTCGTGGCATATGCAGCAGCCGAGGGACGACGTTGGCCCTCCGCGAAATTTCGTGCAGGTTACATGATGGCTGGCTTCTCGGGAAGCGGATAGCTCATTCCAGCATGCGGACACCGCCGATACGGGCGGTGGCGGGTGGTTCAGCTGTGAGACACGGGAACTTCGGCGTTCCCGCAGGGGACGGGCCCGGGATTCCGGGGTGATTCCGGGTTCTCCGGCGACCCGTCGCAGAGCGGGCCTCATTGCCCGCGGCGCTTGTCCCTCATGCCCGGCGGCCGAGGTTTCGAAACCGGCAGGTAACCGGCTAGTTATGTGGCGCTGTGCATAGTGTCCCACCGGTGGGGCCGATCCGCCCAGGGAGATACGTCACAGGGACAGGGACGGACGAACCGCGCGCGGGGCGTCGAAAGGCCCCCGGCCGGGACGACCAGGGGCCTTGCGGGGGAACGCTGCGGCGTGCGGCGCTACGGCGTTACGGCGCCGCGGGCGCGAAGGGCGCGCGCGGAACGGGCTACAACGCGGCTCCGAACGCCATGCCGAGGCCGTACGTGACGGCCGCGGCGGCACCGCCGAGGACGAGCTGGCGCAGACCGCTGAACCACCAGCTGCGGGCCGTGACCCGGGCGACGAGCGCGCCGCAGGCGAAGAGACCGACCAGCGCCAGCAGGACGGCCGGCCACAGGGCGGTCGCGCCGAGCAGGTACGGCAGGACGGGCAGCAGCGCGCCGAGCGCGAACGAGCCGAACGACGACACCGCGGCGACGGTCGGCGACGGCAGGTCGTCGGGGTCGATGCCCAGCTCCTCGCGGGCGTGGATCTCCAGCGCCTGCTCCGGGTCGCGGGACAGCTGCATGGCGACCTCGCGGGCGAGCGCGGGCTCGACGCCGCGGGAGACGTAGAGCGCGGCGAGCTCCTCCATCTCGTCGACGGGGTGCTTGCGCAACTGGCGGCGCTCGACGTCCAGTTCGGCCTGGACGAGCTCGCGCTGCGAGGCGACGGAGGTGTATTCGCCGGCGGCCATCGAGAAGGCGCCCGCGGCGAGTCCGGCGAGACCGGTGATGACGACGGTCTGGGAGGACACCGCGCCGCCCGCCACACCGGTCATGAGCGCGAGGTTGGAGACGAGTCCGTCCATCGCGCCGAAGACCGCGGGACGCAGCCAGCCGCCGTTGACGTCACGGTGGGTGTGGTTGTCGCGGTGGGCCTCGTGGAGCGGTGCGACGGCTTCGATGATGGACATGCTTCTCCCCTTGTCTTTCTGCGGGTTCGGCTGCCCGCCCCCCTTCGACACGATCGAAAATACGCCCGATGTAAGGGGCGCGCCAGCAAGGCAGGCCGTACTTAGTAAGGCTCGCCTTGGTGGGGAACGGCGACTGACGAGGTGTCAACGGGGTGACAGAAACGTTTCCGTGAGCGTGGGACGCACGCGCGTGGCAGGGATGTGGAGGAGCGCGGAAGGGGAGCGCGAGGGGGAACGCGGGAGGGAGGTGAAGAGACGGAGGGGCGGAGAGGCGGAGAGGCGAAGGGGCGGAGAGGCGAAGGGGCGGAGAGGCGAAGGGGCGGGAGTGGAGGAACGGCGGGGCGAAGTGGCGGGCGAGGAAGGGGAACGAGGACGAGATGACCGGGGTGACGACTGCCGGGACGACCGGCGGGACGACTGACGCGGCGGTTGGTGGGACGGCGGGCGGGGCGGCCGGCGCGACGGCTGGTGGGGCGGCCGGCGCGACGCCAGGTGGGACGGCCGCTGGGACGGCGGGCGGGGCGGCCGGTGCGACGGCTGGTGGGGCGGCGGCTGCGACAGCGACAGCGACAGCGGGAACGGCGACAGAGGGAACGGCGGCGACGACGGGGAGGGCCGTCGGAGGCGCGGCAGGCGGCGGGCTGCGGGAGCGGGCGCGGGGCGCGCTGCTCGGACTCGCGGTGGGCGACGCGCTCGGCGCGCCCGCCGAGAACCTGCGGCCCTCGGAGATCCGCCGCCGCTGGGGCCGGATCGAGGGCTTCCTGACGGACCGGCCGGCGGGAACGGACGACACCGAGTACGCCATCTTCTCCGGGCTGCTGCTCGCCCGGCACGGCTCGGCCCTCACCGTCGCCCATGTCGAACGGGCCTGGCACCACTGGATCGCCGACCTGGACGAGGGTCCGTTCCGGGGCGCCGGCTTCTCGGAGCGCGGCACCCTGGAGAACCTCCGCCGGGGTCTGGCCGCGCCCATCTCGGCGCAGCACCGGCACGCGTGGAGCGACGGCCTCGCCATGCGGGCGGCGCCGTTCGGCGTCTTCGCCGCCGGGCGGCCCGCCGAGGCGGCGAGGCTCGTCGCCATCGACGGCAGCGTCAGCCACGAGGGCGAGGGCATCTACGGCGGGCAGGCGGTCGCGGCGGGCGTGGCGGCGGCGATGGACGGCGCGTCGGTGACGTCGGTGATCGCGGCGGCCCTGTCGGTGGTGCCGATGGACTCGTGGACGGCGCGTTCGATGCGCCGCGCGGTGGTGGCGGCGCAGCGGGTCGAGCCGGATCCGCTGACGCGCGAACGCGCGGTCCGCTCGGCGGTCGTCATCGGCGGCTACCCGTGGACGGACCTGGCCCCCGAGGCGGTGGCCCTCGCCTTCGGCGCGTTCGCCGCGGCCCGCGGGGACTTCCGCACCTCGGTGCTGACCGCCGTCAACATGGGCCGCGACGCCGACACGACGGCAGCGGTCGCGGGCGCCCTCGCCGGGGCGCTGGGCGGCGCCGCGGCGATCCCGGAGGAGTGGTCCTCCGTCATCCCGCCGGTCGCCGGCAGCTGCCTTCCCTCGATGCGCGGTTACCACGTCCTGGACATCGCGGACCTTCTGACCCCGGAGGAGGACTCCTGATGAG
Organism: Streptomyces sp. NPDC127092; assembly: GCF_042722475.1. Classification (NCBI taxonomy): domain Bacteria; kingdom Bacillati; phylum Actinomycetota; class Actinomycetes; order Kitasatosporales; family Streptomycetaceae; genus Streptomyces; species Streptomyces sp. NPDC127092. Next base: position 7,127 of record NZ_JBHXFE010000020.1, on the reverse strand, counting down.
CGCCGACCTGACGACCACTGCCCCGCCGGAGGCCCTGGCGCACCGGACCTCGCCGCAGGAGCCGGACTCCGGAACCGACGCTGCCGACACCACCGGCGCTCACGGCTCGCCGGGCGGGGTGCCGGAGTGCCCGCCGTGGCCGTCGGCCGACGGTGACACCGCCGCAGCACGCGGCGCGGCCCTGACGGGTCACCGCGTCCTGCGGGACGAGCGGCGGAAGCCGGCCCGCCCGGCGTGGCCGCCGGCGGAGGAGGGCGGCCGGCCCGCGGTCGGAGCGCCGGACGGCGCACGTCGGGCGCCCGTGCTCGGAGCCGGGGGGCGTAAGGGGCGCTCGGGCGTGTCGTACCGGGGGCGGGTCGAGGGGCTGTTGCTCGGGCTCGCCGCCGGGGACGCCGCCGGGTGGCCGGCCGCGCGGCACCGGGCCGCCCGGATGCCCGAGTGGACACGCCGTCTCACCCGCGAGCTCGACGCCTTCGCCGAGGACAACGCGACGACCACCCTCCCCGTCCCCATCGCCCTCAACCAGCCGCCCGAGCCGCTCCGCCTCGGCCCCTCCGACGACGCCGAGTGGGCGGTGTTCACCGCCGAGTCGCTGCTCGCCGCGACCGGCCCCCTCTTCCGCACCCTCGCCCCCGAACGCCGTCTGCGCGCCGCCGTCGACCTCGCCTGGAACTCCCTCGCGAGCCAGGTCGCCGCAGCCGCCGACCGCGCGCCCGAGGTCGAGTCAGCCGTCCTTCCGCTGCGCGCCCGGATCTCCGTCCGGGCCGGGCTCGGCAACCTCGCGACCGGTCTGCGCCCGCCCGCCACCGGTCACGACAACCCGCACTACTTCGACGACGCGGCCTGCGTCCGCGCCGCCGTCCTCGCGCTCGCCCACCCGGGCGAACCGCTGCCCGCCGCCGAACTCGCCGAGTTCGACGCCCGCTACACCCAGGACGGCGACGGAGTCCACGGCGCCCGCGCGATGGCGGCGGCCGTCGCGGCCGCACTCGGCGGGGCCTCGGCCGACGACGCGGTGCAGGCGGCCCTCGCGCAGCTGCCGCCCTCGACGGAGATCGGTCGCAACGGCCGGTACGCGGTGCGGCTCGCCCGTACCGCCACCACCGCCTTCGAGCTGGTCCCGCTTCTCGAGCACCAGATCGTCGACCACGTCTACAGCTACGGCATCGCCGCCGCCGAGACCGTTCCGGTCGCCCTCGCCCTCGCCCTGGCCGCCCGCGGCGAGGCGGCGGCAGCGGTGCCGGCCGCCGCCTGCCTGTCCCGCGTCGCCGACTCGGCCCCGGCGCTCGTGGGCGCGCTCACCGGCGCGCTGGGCGGCGGAGGCGCGGTCCCGGCGACCTGGCGGGAGGCGTGCCGCAGGCTCGCGGGCTGCGCGCTGCCCCGCCTCGCGGGCACGGACCTGGTCGAACTCGCCGGTCTCCTCGCAGCCACGGAACCGGCCACCCCGGGTGGACAATTCCGCCATGAGCCCTCAACCGCAGCAAACCTCTCCAACACCTCAGAACGCTCAAACACCTCAAAGCCCTCAAAGCCGGCCGATCCCTCGGTCCGTCCCCCCGCTGGATGACCGGATCACCGGCAGCCTGCTCGGGGCCGCCGTCGGCGACGCCCTCGGCGGTCCCGTCGAGGGCTACAGCCCCGAGCAGATCCTGGAACGCCACGGCGGCCGCGTCACCGGCATCGTCGGCCCGTGGAACGGCGAGGCCTGGCGCACCGCGCGCCCCATCGCGCCGTACCACAAGGGCGACGGGCACGTCACCGACGACACCCTTATGACGCACGCCCTCATCAGGGTGTACGAGAAGGTCCGCGACCACCTCGACGCGTACGCGGTCGCCGAGCACCTGGTGCCCGAACTCATGGGCCGTACGGTCTGGATCCCGGAACTGGAGGCCGAGGCGCTGCCGCTCCAGCGGGTCTTCCTCGCCGAGAAGTGGATCGTCACCCGGCTCCACTACGGGCACGCCGACCCGCGCGAGGCCGGCAGCGGAAACATCGTCAACTGCGGTGCGGCCATGTACATGGCGCCGGTCGGCCTGGTCAACGCCGCCAACCCGGCGGGCGCCTACGCCGAGGCCCTCGACGTCGCGGGCGCCCACCAGTCCTCGTACGGGCGGGAGGCCGCGGGCGTCTTCGCGGCCGCGGTGGCGGCGGCGTGCGCGCCCGGCGCCACGCCGCGCTCGGTCGTCGACACGGCACTCGCCCTGGCGAAGGACGGCACCCGGGCGGCCATCGAGGCGGTCGCCGAAGTGGCGGACGAGCACCGTGACTTCGAGACGGCGCTGGCCCCGCTGCGCTCGGCCGTCGCCCCGTACGACTCGGTCGGCCCCGACTACCGCGCCCCCTCGCTCGACGCCCGCCGCCCGTCCCGCGTCCACGCGATCGAGGAACTGCCCGTCGCCCTCGGCATGCTGCTGGTCGGCGAGGGCGACTACCGCCGCACGGTCCTCGGCGCCGTCAACTACGGCCGCGACTGCGACTCGATCGCCACCATGGCGGGCGCGCTCGCCGGTGCGCTGCACGGCGAGTCCGCCGTCCCGGCGGAATGGGCGAAACAGGTCTCCGAGGCCAGCCGGCTCGATCTGCACGGCCCGGCCGCCGCACTGGCCGCGGTGGCCCACGAGGTCTTCGCCCGCGACACGGCACGCCGCCGCGCCCACGAGTCGGCCTACGCGGCGCTGACGGACAGCGCGCGATGACGCCCGGCGCGACGGCGGACGCCGTCCGGCTCACCTGGGTCCAGCCCGAGGACCTGGTGGGCCACGAACTGCGCCAGGCGGCGGAGGACGGCCGCGACGCCCGCGCCCTCGCCGCCCGCTGGCACGCCGCCGGCGGCCCCGAGGCGCCGCCCACGGCGGGCGCCTCCCCCACCCCGCGCCCCGCGCTGCGCCCCCTGGCCGAGGAACTCCTCGACGCCCTCGCCGCCCTCCCCTCCTCGCTTGTCCCTCGGGAACCCACCCGCCTCGCCGACATCACCACCGCCTGCCCCCACTGGCCCACGCCTCGCCCACCCGTTCCGGGCGGCGGCGGGGTGCGGGACAACGCCCTGCTCCCGCGCCTGCACGCCGCCTGGCTCGGCCGGGCCGCCGGGTGCCTGCTCGGCAAGCCCGTGGAGAAGCTGCCGCTGCACGCCATCCGGGCACTGGCCCGGGCCACCGGCAACTGGCCGCTCGGCGACTGGTTCACGGCGCGCGGCGTGCCGCCGAAGCTGCTCGCCGCGCATCCCTGGAACCGCCGTTCCGCCGGCACCTCCCTCGCCGAGAACATCGACGGGATGCCCGAGGACGACGACCTCAACTACCCCCTCCTCAACCTGCTCCTCCTCCAGCGCCACGGCCGCGGCTTCACCACCGCCGACGTCGCCCGGCTCTGGCTCGACGAACTGCCCGCCGGGCGGACCTTCACCGCCGAGCGGATCGCCTACCGCAACCTCCTCGACGGCGTCGAGCCGCCGTTCACCGCCTCCCGCCGCAACCCGTTCCGGGAGTGGATCGGCGCGCAGATCCGCGCCGACATGCACGGCTGGACCAACCCCGGCGACCCGGCCGCCGCCGCCCGGCAGGCCCACCGGGACGCGGTGCTCACCCACACCGCCAACGGCGTGTACGGCGCCATGTTCGTCGCCGCGACCGTCGCCACCGCCGCCGTCGGCGCCGCCGACGTCCACGAGGCCCTGGCCACCGGGCTCGCGGTCGTGCCGCCGGAGTCCCGGCTCGCCCAGGCGGTCCGGCTCGGCATCGCCACCGCCCGCGCGCACCCGGGCCACCGCGACTTCGACACCGTGGTGGACCGGCTCCACGCCGCACTCGGCGGGTATCACTGGGTCCATGCCGTGCCCAACGCCGCCCTGCTCGCCGCCGCGCTCACCCACGCCGACGGCGACTTCACGCGCTCCGTCTGCGCGGCGGTCTCCGGCGGCTGGGACACCGACTCCAACGGCGCCACCGCCGGCTCGGTCGCGGGGCTGCTGGCCGGGCACCCGGACCGCCTTCCCGAATCCTGGACCTCCCCCCTCAAGAACCGGCTCTCCACCTCGGTGCCGTCCTTCGACGGCATCGGCTTCGACACCCTGGCCGCACTGACGCACTCGGAGGCAGTACGCCCATGACCAGCAGCATCGTCGTGCTCGGCAGCACGAACATGGACCTCGTGGCCTACGTGGCCAAGGCACCCGCCCGCGGCGAGACCGTCACCGGCCGCGAGTTCCTCACCGTGCCCGGCGGCAAGGGCGCCAACCAGGCCGTCGCCGCCGCCCGCGCCGGCGCCGAGGTCTCGATGATCGGGGCGGTCGGCGCCGACGACTTCGGCGTGCGGATGCGGGCCGCCCTGGAGCACAGCGGCGTCGACACCGATCTGCTGCGCACCGTCGAAGGCCCGTCCGGCACCGCCCACATCGTCGTCGACGACGAGGGCGGCAACGCCATCGTCGTGGTGCCCGGAGCCAACGGCACCGTCACCTCCCTCGACCACGGCGACGAGGCGCTGATCGGCACCGCCGACGCCCTGCTCCTCCAGCTCGAACTCCCCCTCTCCGTCGTCGTCGAGGGCGCCCGCGCCGCCCGTGAGCGCGGTGTCCGCACCGTCCTCACGCCCTCCCCCGTCCGCGCCCTCCCTCCGGAACTCCTCGCCGCCACCGACCTGTTGGTGCCGAACGAGCACGAGGCCGTCGCCCTCACCGGCCGCACCGACCCGCAGGCCGCCGCGCAGGCCCTCCTGGAGCAGGTGCCCGAGGTGGTGGTCACGCTCGGCTCGGCCGGCTGCCTCTACGCCGCACGCGGCGCCGAACCGCTGACCGTCCCCGCGCCCAGCGTGCGGGCCGTGGACACCACCGCCGCCGGCGACACCTTCGTGGGCGTCCTGGCCGTGGCCCTCACCGAGGGCCGGCCCATGCCGGAGGCCCTCAGCTGGGCCGCGGCGGCCGCGGCGCTCTCCGTCCAGCACGCGGGCGCGTCCACCTCGATGCCGTACCGCGTCGCGATCGAGGCGGCCCTCGCATGAGCCACCCGCACACCCCGGCTCCCGCCGCCGGCCGCGTCGGCCCCGCCCGGCCGCTCGACGGACTGCGCGTCCTCGACCTCGCCACCCTCTTCGCCGGGCCGCTCGCCGCGACCCTGCTCGGCGACTTCGGCGCCGACGTGGTCAAGATCGAGCACCCGCGCAAGCCCGATCCCTCCCGCGGCCACGGCCCCGCCAAGGACGGCGTCGGCCTGTGGTGGAAGGTCCTCGGCCGCAACAAGCGGACGATGACGCTCGACCTGTCCGCGCCCGGCGGGCGCGACACCCTGCTCCGGCTCGCCGCCGGCGCCGACGTGGTCGTGGAGAACTTCCGCCCCGGCACCCTCGAACGCTGGGGTCTCGGCTGGGAGGAGCTGTCCACGGTCAACCCGCGGCTCGTGCTCGCCCGGGTCACCGGCTTCGGCCAGTTCGGCCCGTACGCCCACCGGCCGGGGTTCGGCACCCTCGCCGAGGCGATGAGCGGCTTCGCCGCCATCACCGGCGAACCCGACGGACCGCCGACCCTGCCGCCCTTCGGACTCGCCGACTCGATCGCCGCCCTCGCCACCGCGTACGCCGTGATGACCGCGCTCGCCGCGAGGCACACCACCGGCCACGGCCAGGTCGTCGACATGGCCATCATCGAACCGATGCTCTCCGTCATCGGACCCCACCCCCTCTGGTACGACCAGCTCGGCTACCTCCAGCCGCGCACCGGCAACCGCTCCCGCAACAACGCGCCCCGCAACACCTACCGGACCGCCGACGGCTCCTGGGTCGCCGTCTCCACCTCCGCCCAGTCGATCGCCGAACGCGTGCTGCGCCTCGTCGGCCGCCCGGAGCTGATCGACGAGCCCTGGTTCGCCACCGGCACCGGCCGCGCCGCGCACGCGGAGGTCCTCGACGAGGCGGTCGGCTCGTGGATCGCCCGCCACACCCGCGACGAGGCCCTGGCCGCGTTCGAGAAGGCGGAGGCCGCGATCGCCCCCGTCTACGACGTCCGCGACGTCCTCGACGACCCCCAGTTCCAGGCCCTCGGCACCGTCACCGAGGTCCCCGACCCGGAGCTCGGCCCGCTCCGCATGCAGAACGTGCTCTTCCGGCTCTCCGACACGCCGGGCGCCATCCGCTGGGCCGGCCGGCCGCACGGCGCCGACACCGCCGAACTCCTCGCGGAGCTCGGCCTCGGCCCCGAAGAGATCGACACCCTCCGCGCCGAAGGAGCCGTATGAACCCGGACGCCCCTCCCCTCACCTGGCTCTACGCCCCGGGCGACCGCCCCGACGTGGTCCACAAGGCCCTGGCCTCCGGCGCCGATGTCGTCATCGTCGACCTGGAGGACGCGGTGGCCCCGGACCGCAGGGCCTACGCCCTGGCGGCCACCCGCGAGCTGCTCGCCGACCCCCAGCCCGTACCGGTCCACGTCCGCGTCCACGCACTCCGCGACATCCCATCCCTGGTCTCCCTCCCCGGACTCGTCGCTCTCCGTGTTCCCAAGGTGACACACGCCACTGACATCGCCCGGATCGCCGAGCTCTCCGCGGGCCTCCCGCTCTACCCGCTCCTGGAGAACGCCCTCGCGGTGGAGCACGCCTACGCCATCGCCACCGCCCACCCCTCGGTCCACGGCATCGCGCTCGGCGAGACCGATCTCGCCGCCGACCTGGGCGTACGCGAGGACCGGGGGCTCGACTGGCCGCGCAGCCGGATCGTCGTCGCCGCCCGGGCCGCCTCCCTGCCGCCGCCCGCCCAGTCCGTCCACCCCGACGTCCGCGACCTCGACGCCCTCGCCGCGAGCTGCGCGCGGGGCCGGGCGACGGGATTCCTCGGCCGGGCCGCCATCCATCCCCGCCAGCTCCCGGTGATCGAGCGGGCCTATCTGCCCACCTCCGACGAGATCGCCGCCGCCGAGGAGGTCGTCAAGGCGGCGGAGGCCCAGGAGGGCGCGCTCGCGCTGCCCGACGGCCGCTTCGTCGACGCGGCCGTCGTCACCGGCGCCCGCCGCGTCCTGGCCCTGGCGGCCCGCCGGGCCTAGGTCGTTTCTTTCGGATCAGGGCCGGATAGGCCGCGGCGTCTGGTGCGGTGCATCGCAAGGCGCCGGGGCGTCGCGATAGCGGAGCTATCGGGGCGCT
>NZ_JBHXFE010000019.1:130715-147486 GCF_042722475.1 Streptomyces sp. NPDC127092 | reverse complement strand
GAACTCGCACAGCAGGTGGACGACGACCAGATGCGCCTCCTGGACGGTGGCGGTGGTCGCGGCGTCCACGGTCAGGGCGTCGTCGGCGGCCTCGGCCAGCGGGTTCGGCGCGGGTCCCGTCAGGGCCCAGACGTCCAGGCCGCGGGAGCGGGCCGTCATCGCGGCGGAGAGCAGGTTGGGGCTGCGCCCCGACGTCGACAGGAGCATCAGCAGATCGCCGGGGCGGCCGTGCGCCGCCACCTGACGGGCGAAGACCTGCTCGAAGCCGTAGTCGTTGCCGATGGCCGTGACGCTGGAGGTCTCGGCGTGCAGGGACAGCGCGGAGTAGGCGGGACGGTCCTCCCGGTAGCGCCCCACGAGCTCCGCGGTGAGGTGCTGCGCCTGGGCGGCGCTGCCCCCGTTGCCGGCGGCCAGCAGCCGCCCGCCGTCCGTGAGCACGGCCGCCAGGTGGCGTCCCCAGCGGGAGAGCCGCCGCAGGTCCGTGCCGTCCAGGCGGTCGACCGCCCGGCACAGCGCCCGGCAGTGCAGCCGTGCGTCCTCGAAGGTCTGGGATTCGTTCATGCTGGTCGGCCGCGCGCCCTGCCGGGTCCGGGCCGCACCTCCTTCGCCTGTCAGGTCCGGGGCCGCCGGGGTTCCCCGCGGCCCGGGAGGACGGTCAGGCCGCTCCGGCCATCGGCGCGTGCGCGGCGAGGACGGCCCGGTAGGACTCCTCCGTTGCCCCTGCCACGCGCTGCCACGAGTACCGTTCGAGCACCCGGCGCCGCCCCGCCCTGCCGTACTCCGCCCGCAGCGCGGGATCGGCGAGCAGCAGCCGTACGGCCGCGGCCAGCAGGGGCGGGCTGCCGGGCGGCACCAGCAGGCCGTTCACGCCGTGGGCGACCGTGTCCAGCTGGCCTCCCACGGCGCTCGCCACCAGCGGCCTGCCGCAGGCCATGGCCTCCAGCGGCACGATGCCGAACGGCTCGTAGTCCGCCGGGCACAGGACGAGGTCGGCGCTCCGCATCAGGCCCGGCACCGCCGCCGGCGGCACCGCGCCCGTGAAGCGCACCCGGTCGGCGACGCCCGCCTCCTCGGCGAGCGCCCGCAGCCGCCGCACCTCCGGGTCCGCGTCCATCGCCGAGGGCGGGGGGCCGCCGGCGATGACGAGCTCGGTGTGCGGCAGCCGCCCCAGGGCGGCGATGGAGACGGCCGCGCCCTTGCGGGGCACCAGCCGGCCCAGGTGCAGCAGCCGGTAGCGGAGCGGACCGCGCGGCGCGGCGGGCCCGTCCGGCCGGAAGGCGGCCGGGTCGACGCCGCAGGGCACGATGTCGGCCTTGGCGCGCGGGATGCCCATGGCGGCCAGTTCCTCGACCTCGTCACGGCAGGTGGCGACGACCCGGTCGCAGCCGAGGCCCACCTCGGTCTCGTGCGCGACACGCGTGGGAGGGCTGGTGTCGGCCGCGCCCTGGTGGCGCCGCTTCACCGTGCCCAGCGCGTGGTACGTGTGCAGGAACGGAGTCCCGGTCCCCTCCGTCGCCCAGAGCCCGGCGAGTCCCGACATCCAGAAGTGCGAGTGGACCACGTCCGGGCGGTCCTCGCGCCACCGGTCGGCGAGATAGCGGGCGAAGGGCCGCATGTACGGCAGGAGTTCGTCCTTCGGCAGCTGCTCGGCGGGCCCGGCCGGCACGTGATGGACCATCACCCCCGGGCGCAGCGGCACCGACTCCGGCAGGGCGGCGTCGTCACGACGGGTGTAGACGGTCACCCGGTGACCGCGGTCGGCGAGCGCGCCCGCGAGCTGCGCGACGTGCACGTTCTGGCCGCCGGCGTCCACGCCGCCGAGCGTCGCGAGCGGGCTCGCGTGCTCGGAGACGAGGGCGATCGCGAGCGGGTCTCCCGGATGTCGGGCCGGGTCCCGGCCCGAAGGAGCCGCGCGGAGGCCCGAGGCGTTCGAGTGCAGGGGTGCGTGGAGAGGAGTCATGAGAGCACTTCCGTGATGAGGCGCTCCCAGTCGTCCAGGAAGCGCTTGAGGCCGTAGTGTTCGAGGGCCGCCTGACGGGCCCTGGCGCCGTCGGCGGCGGCCGCGTCGGGGTCGGCGAGGTAACGGCGGGCGGCCCGCGCGAGCACCTCGGGGCGCGTCGAGAGCGTTCCGGCGCCCGGAGGCACCGCCTCGACCGCCTCGGTGGTGGCGAGGGCGACGACCGGCATGCCCAGGTGCATCGCCTCCAGGAGGGACAGACCGAGCGACGTCCAGCGCACGGGATGGAGGTAGAGCCGCCGTTCCGCCATGGCGGAGTGCAGCCGGGCCTGGGGGAGGTCGGCCGTGCGGCACCGCTCCTCCGGCAGCCCCAGATGCGCGGCCAGCCCCTCCGTACGCATCCCGAAGACGTCGAGCGGCGTCTCGCGCGCGAGCTCGGGCAGCAGGTCCGTACCGACGAAACGCCCGCGCCGGACCGGCTCGTTGACCACCACGGCGGCCCGCGCGAGGCGACCGGTGTAGCGGTGGCCGGGATCCACGATCCCGTGCTCGACGACGGCGGTACGGGTCGTCCCGTTGTCCCACAGCAGCCGGTTGAAGTGCGTGACGTGCACCAGGGTGAGGTCGGCGCGGTCGGCGACCGGATGCCGGGACAGCGGGACGTCGCCGCGCGGGGTGTTGTGCTCCACGTACACCGCCGGCACGTCCTTGCCGGGACGCCGGCCGCCGAGCCACCGGGTGGCGAGCTCCTCCTCGTGCGGCCGTTGGAGGACGACCAGGTCGACCGGCTCGTCCCGGAGCCGCTCCGGTGGCACCTCGCGCACCGAGCCGGGCCACGGGAAGGTCTGCGCCCTGCCGCGGCCGTCGGGGCCGCGGTCGGGCGTGACGGGGGTCAGATAGGCGTGGGGGCCCTGGACGAAGGCCGTCGTCCAGGATCCGTGGACGTGCCACAGCAGGATGTTCATGCGGGCGTTCCTCCTCTCGCCCCGGCCGCGGCGGCCGACCGGTCCCGGCCTGCGCCGGCACCGAGCGGACCACCGGATTCCCGGGGAAGGGGACGGGGACGGGGGCGGGTCTGGGGGCCGCCCGGCAGACGGGACCCGGGGCGGGGCCCGGTCGTGGGCGGCGCCTCGGAGCCGGTCGTCGGCTCCGAAGGCGGTCGCGGCTCGGGCTCGGCGGACGCGGGCCGCGCTCTGGAGACGGACAGGGGCCGTTGCCCGGGCTCGGCACCGGGCCGTTGCTCGGGCTCGGCACCGGGCCGTTCGTCGGGCGCCGCACCGGGCCGTTGCTCGGGCTCCGCGCCGGGCCGCGCCTCAGGCCGGCGTTCGGGCCCGGCGGCCGGTTCGCGGTGTGGCTCGCGGTGTGGTTCGCGCTTCGGTTCTCGGCGCGGGGACAGCAGGGACGCCACGGCGGCGACCACCTCGTCGTCGCTCACCGCGTCGAGGCACGGGTGCCCCGGTACGGGACAGACGCGCGCCCGGGTCAGCGCGCACGCCGCCCGCTGGTCGCCGAGCAGCACGTGACGCACCCCGTAGGGACGCCAGCGCTCGGCGGGCACCACCGGGGCGAAGAGGCAGACCACCGGCGTGCCGACGGCCGCCGCGAGATGCGCGGGCCCCGTGTTGCCGGTGACCACGGCGCCGGCCCGGGCGAGGACGCCCGAGAGGTCGCCCAGGCCGGCGGTCGCGCCTCCGAGGTCCAGACCGTGCCGGCCCGCCACCCGCGCCGTCAGGGCGCGCTCCGCCGCCGACCCCGTGACGGCCACGACGTGGCCGGCCTCGTGCAGCGCGGCCACCGCCCGTGCGGCCCGGTCGGGGCTCCACGCGCGGGCCGGGACGGCGGCCCCGGGGTGCACCACGACGTACGGGCCGTCGCCGGTCAGCCGCGTCCCGTCCGGGGCGGGCCGGACGCGGAGCCCGCCGTCGTCGCCGGGAGGCAGCCGGAAGCCCGCCGCGAGGGCCAGGTCGAGGGCTGCCTCTGCCTCGTGCCGCCCGTCCGCGCGCCGGTGCCGCAGGTCGAGGAGCGCGCCCGGGTAGTCCTCGCTGTCGGCGCCGATCCACGGCACCCCGGCCATGCGGAGCAGGAGCGCCGCGGGCAGCGGGCTCTGGTGGTACGAGACGAGCACGAGCGCCCGGTCGAAGCGGCCGGCGGCCAGGGTCCCGACGAGCCGGTGCACGTCCTCCGCCGTCAGGGGCGGCGGTTCGAGGCCGACCCAGGGCGCCTCGTACTCCAGCACCTCGTCCACGCCGGGCAGCAGCCGTGCGGCGGGCGCGCCGGCGGGGCCGCACAGGAGCGCGGTCCACGAGGAGCCCGCGGCGACGGCCCGCACCGCCGGGCCGGCGAGCAGCACGTCACCGGCGCTGTCGAGACGCACGACGAGGGTGCGCGGGGCATCGCTCACGAGGAACCTCCCTGGTCGGCGGGGCGGTCGGCGGAGTGGGGGCGGCGCCCCGCGGCCGGGGCGTCGTCGCGCGGGACGAAGCCGTCGTGGGTCGGCGTCGCGGTGAGGGCGAGGCGGACCGCCGCGACCAGGTCCGGGGCGGTGCGGGGAGCGGCGGCGATCTCCTCCGGCAGCGTGACGGGCGTCGGGACGAGCACACCGTGCGCCCCGGCCGCCAGGGCGGCGTCCATGTCGGTGCCGATGTCCCCGATCACGACGGTGCGGGAGGGCCGCGCTCCGAGCCGGGCGCAGGCGGCGAGGACGAGTCCGGGCGCCGGCTTGCGGCACGCGCAGCCGTCGTCGGGACCGTGCGGACAGACCGCCCACACGTCGAACGGCCCGAGCAGTCCCTCCACGCGCCGCCGTACGGCGCCGACCTGACCTCGCGTCAGGAGGCCGCGCGCCACGCCGGACTGGTTGCTGACCACACCGACGGGCACTCCGAGCGACCGCAGCAGGGCCACCGCCTCCTCGGCCCCCGGCAGCGGGAACACGCGCCGGGGGTCGCCGTTGTACGGCACGTCGGCGATCAGGGTGCCGTCCCGGTCGAACAGCACGGCATCCGGCCGCCCGCCCGAGGATCCGCGCCTCGGTGCCACGGCCGCCGGGCGGCGTCCGCCGAACAGCCACGGCTCCCCGGCGCAGCCGGACCCGACGGCGGGGCTCGCGCCAACGGCGGCGCTCCCGGTCGGGCTTGCGCCGGCGGCCGCGCTCCTGGTCGGGCCGGCGCCGGCGGTCGGGCTCGCGCCAGCGGCCGCGTTCCCGGTCGGGCCCGCGCCGACGGCCGCGCTCGCGCCGACCGCCGCGCTCCCGCCGTCGTACGCCGCGTTCCGCCTCAGCCCGCCGCCCGGCAGCCCCGTACGTCCGAAGGCCGTCTCTGCGCGGCCCGTCGAGGGCTGCGCGGCCCGGGTGGCTCGGGTGGCCCGGGTGGGCCAGGTGGGCTTCGTGGTCGCGTCGGCGCTCATGACACGGCCTCCTCGGGGGCCTGCGACCGGGCCGGAGCACCGGACGCCGCCGGCCGGGTCACCGGGCCGCGCGGGCGGGCGGCGCGGTGCAGGGCGAGGCCGCGCAGCCAGTGCCAGGTGGCGGCCGGGGGAATGGCCGCGCTGGTGAGGATCATGTCGAGGACCTCCGTACGGGTACGCGGGCCGGGCAGGATCCGGGCCAGGGCGAACTCGGCCGTCCCGGCGCACCAGCAGGCGCCGCACACCGCGGCGGCCCTCCGGCGCCCGGCGAGGACGCAGACGAGGGCGGCGGCGCCCGCGGCGGTGACGGCGCGGTGGCGCGGCAGCCGGCCGCGCGGCGCGGCGGCGCGGACACGCCAGTCGGGACCGTGCAGCCTGCGCATCAGGACGTCGTCGGCGTTGCCCGCCTGCTGCCGGACCGACAGCCAGCGGCCGCCCTGTCGCGCCGGGTGGGCGGTGCGGCGGGTTCCCTGGTCCAGCGCCCAGCCGGCGTCGCGGAGCCGCAGCGCGAGGTCGGCGTCCTCCCGGAAGGCGCGCCGGAACCGCTCGTCGAAGCCGCCCACGGCCGCCAGGGCCTCCGGCCGTACGGCCATGTCGGCGGTGATCCAGCGTGCGGTGGCCAGCGCGGCCGTGTTCCGCTCCCCGTCCGTGGGGCGCCGGTCGACGGGCAGCGGCACCTCGATCCGGGCCGCCACCGCGGCCGTACCGGCGGGCGCGCCGGCCAGGTCGCGGGCCAGGTCCTCGCCCCAGCGGGCGGAGGGCACGACGTCGTCGTCGAGGAAGACGATCCACGACACGTCGCCGGCCAGCCGCGCGCCCGCGTTGCGCGCGGCCGCGGGACCGCGGGCCAGGCCCGGGACCACGACGGTGACCTCGCGCAGCTCCTCGGGAACCTCCAGCGGCGGTACGGTGCCGTCGCGTCCGGGACGGTCGTGGACGACGACCACCCGGGCGGGCCGCGGCCCGCCGGACCGGGCGAGGGCGGTCAGGCAGCGCTGCAGGCTCGGCCGGCCGGTGGTCGGCACGACGACCGCGTAACGCGGGGCCGTCGTCCGTCCGCCGGCGCCGGGGGCCGTGGGGGTGCGGCGGCCGGTCACTGGGTGCACCCCTCACCGGAGGTGGCGTCCCGGCTGTCGGGACCGGTGCCGAACAGATCGTTTCTGCGGACCGCGAAGGGCCCGATCGCGAGCAGGTCGACCGGTGTCGAGCCGAAGCACTCCAACGCGTCGCGAGGGTCGTCCACCATCGGCCGTCCCGCCGTGTTGAGGCTGGTGTTGACGACCACCGGCAGTCCGGTCCGCCGCTCGAACTCCTCCAGCATCCGCGCCACGAGCGGTTCGTGGCGCCGGTCGACGGTCTGGATCCGCGCCGTGCCGTCGACGTGGACGACGGCCGGGATGCGATCGCGCCACTCCGGTGCGACGTCGTGGACGAAGAGCATGTACGGGCTGGGCAGCGGGCCGTCGAAGATCTCGGCGGAGCGTTCGGTCAGGACCATCGGCGCCACCGGCCGGAACTGCTCGCGTCCCTTGATGTCGTTGAGCCGCTCCAGGTTCCCGGCGTGTCCCGGGTGCGCGAGCAGCGAGCGGTGCCCGAGGGCCCGCGGGCCGTACTCGGAACGGCCCTGGAACCAGGCCACCACGCCGTTCTCGGCCAGCACCTCCGCCACGGCGGCGGCGATGTCCGGGGGCCGCTCGAAGGGGACGGCGGCCGTCTTCAGGCGCCCGGCGAGCTCCGCGTCCGACCATTCCCGGCCGAGCGCGGCGCCCGGCATCGGCGCCGGCTCCTCGCCGGCGTCCGCCGACAGCAGCAGCGCCCCGCCGAGGGCCGTTCCGGCGTCGCCTGCGGCCGGCTGCACCCACACGCGGGAGAAGGGGCCCTCGCGGGCGATCCGCGAGTTGGCCACGCAGTTGAGGGCGACGCCGCCGGCGAGTGTGAGGACGCTGTCGTGGGTCTCTCCGTGCAGCCACCGCACCAGGTCGAGCAGCGTCTCCTCCAGGACCGCCTGCGCGCTGGCGGCCAGGTCGGCGTGGGCGGCGCTCCAGGGCTCGTCGGCGCCGCGGGCCGGGCACAGTTCCGCCCAGGGCACGCCGTGGGCACGGAAGCCGCCGTCTCCCGTGGGATGCACGTGGCGGCGGATCTCGTCCGCCATCCGCGGCCTGCCGTGCGAGGCGAGCGCCATCACCTTGAACTCGTCGGAGGAGCGCAGGAACCCGAGGTGTTCGGTCAGCTCCTCGTAGACCAGACCGAGCGATTCGGGAAGCAGCTGCGCCCGCAGCGGTTCCAGGTGGTCTCCCATGCGCCGGGCGGCCAGGTGCGAGGCGCACTCGCCGCGCCCGTCGAGCACCAGGACCGAGGAGGTCTCGGCGGCTTCGGCGGCGAACGCCCCCGACGCGGCGTGCGCCATGTGGTGTCCGACGAACCGGACCGCGTCCGGGTCGAGGCCGGGCAGCGCCGTCGCCAGGAAGCCGGGGGCGTGCCGGGCGTAGGCCTGGCGCAGGCTGTCCCAGGGATCGTCGAGGCCCATGTCGTCCGCGGGCCTGGCGAGTTCGGGATCGTACGAGTAGGCGACGGCATCCAGGTCGGACGGGCGGAGCCCCGCGCGGCTCAGGCACCAGCGCGCGGCCTGCTCGGGCAGCTCCCACGCGGAGAAGGGCACGGGCCTCTTGCCGTGCTTGCGCCGCGAGAAGCGCTCCTCCTCCGCCGCGGCGACGGTGATGCCGTCGACGACCACGGCGGCGGCGGGGTCGTGGAAGAGGGCGTTGATGCCGAGAACTCGCATGAGGAGGCCTTCCGGTGCGGTGCGGAGGATGCGCGCGGGTGGGGGCGGGGTGCGAGCGGGACGCGGGCGGAGGAGGCGGCGCGGACCGGGGCGGGAGAGCGGGGGAGGGCGGGGCGGTGGGGCCCGGGGGCGCCGGCGGCGCAGAGGGCCCGCGCACCTCCGCCGGGCCGCACCGTCGGGAAGTCCACGTGAGCGGTCCACGCGGCCGGTCCGCGGATGGCGGTTCGCCGTGGGCGGTCCGCGGCCGGCTCGGCCCGGCCGCGTGCCTCACTCGCGCAGGGGGAGGGCCCGTTCCCCGTGGCCGGTCCCGGTCCGCTGCGCACGACTTGTCGGGGCGCTGTCCTCATGGCGGGTGCGGAACCACTCGATGGTCCGGCGCAGCCCCTGCTCGGCCGGCACCCGTGGCTCCCACTGGAGCTTGTCGCGGGCCAGCGTGATGTCCGGGCAGCGCACCGCCGGATCGTCCACGGGCCGTTCGACGAAGCGCAGGACGGAGCGCGAACCGGTCAACTCGACGATCCAGCGGGCCAGATCGAGCATGGAGATCTCGGCGGGGTTGCCGATGTTCACCGGTCCCCGCAGCCCGTGCGCCGCGGCCGCCAGGACACCGCGCACGGTGTCGTCCACGTAGCACAGGGAACGCGTCTGCCGACCGTCACCGGCGACGGTGAGCGGTTCGCCGGCGAGGGCCTGGCGGATGAACGTGGGCACGGCGCGCCCGTCGTACCCGCGCATGCGCGGCCCGTACGTGTTGAACAGGCGGACGATCAGGGTGTCCGTGCCCCGGGACTGGGCGAAGGCGGTGGTGAGCGACTCGCCGAAGCGTTTCGCCTCGTCGTAGACGCTCCGCGGGCCGATGGGGTTCACATGCCCCCAGTACCGCTCGTTCTGCGGGTGCTCCTCGGGATCGCCGTAGACCTCCGAGGTCGAGGCGAGGACGAAGCGGGCGCCGCAGGCATGGGCCAGGGCGAGGGCGTTGCGGGTGCCGAGGCTGCCGGTCTCCAACGTGTGGACGGGCAGCCGGAGATAGTCGGCGGGCGACGCCGGGGAGGCGAAGTGCAGGACCAGATCGGGGTCCCGGTCCACCGCGAACGGCTCGCGGACGTCCGCTTCCTGCAGCCGGAATCCGGGACGGCCCAGCAACTCGGCCACGTTGTCGCGTGTTCCGGTACTGAAGTCGTCGACGCAGGTCACGTCCGTGCCGCCGGCGAGGAGCGCGGCGCACAGATGGGATCCGACGAAACCCGAACCTCCGGTGACGACGGCATGTTCCCAGCTCGGGGCGCGGGAATTGGCCATGGGAGATCTCCTCAACCGTAGAAAGTGAGGGAGATGAGCCGCGGCTCCGGGCGGTCGCTGCCGCCACTGCCCGGGACCGGTCGGCCTGCCGGGCGTTTTTCACGCGTCGTCTGACAGTCTCACCCGGGGAGGGGAGGGCCGCCACCCGACCGCTGTGTGCGCGGTGCCGCGCTCATGTGCTGGTGACGTAGCTGCGTACCGGAAGTTCCGGTCGTCCAGGCGGCTGCTACCCGGGCGGAGCAGCGCTACTCCTCGCGAGCGAGACGATTCGTGGTGAATTCATCCAAACATGGACTTCTCGGACGGGATGGCGACTCTCCGCCGCCTCGCCGGGTAGCGCGAGCGGACGCTCCGGCCGTATGCCACGCTCGTACGGCGGGATGTGTCCCCCGGGTTCGTACGCCGGCTCCCCGGCGTACGGCGACGGGCGCATGGCGGTGCGCAGTCCGGGCATCCGCCCGCCATGACCGACCACCACCTCGAACCCCTGACGCGCCAGCTCTCCGGCCCCGGAGTCTGTCTCGTCCCGGCGGAGGAGACCGCACGCAGGCTCGGTGCGGGCAGCGAGCGGTGGGCGGCGTTCGACCGCCACTGGGACGACCTCGTCCCCGACCCGTACGTGCACTCCCCGGGCACCCTGCGACTGCGCCGCTACGGCCACATGGGCCTGCGCCGCACCGGAGAACGACGACCGCGACCCCACGGGGCCTACCTCGAGCCCGGGAACGGCAATCCGCTGTACGTGGGACGCGAGCGGCACTTCGCACCGCTCACCGACGCCTTCGTGGCCGACCCGCTCCTCGCGGACATCCTGACGTTCCTCGGCGAGGCGGCGGCCGTCCTCGCCGACCCGCCCGAATGGACCGTCGGGACCCACCCCTTCCGGATGCTGGCGACCTCCGGCCCTCCCGGCACGTACGCACCGGGAGGCGTGCACCGCGACGGGGTCACCCTGGTCTCGTCGCTGCTGGTCGACCGGCGCAACGCGGACGGCGGCGAGAGCGCCGTCTACCACGCGGACGGGGCACCCCTCTTCCGGACGCTGCTCGAACGGCCCGGCGCGCTGCTCCTCGGCGACGACCGCCGCACCCTCCACGGACTGTCCGCCCTGCGCCCCCGCGCGCCCGGGCGCCCCGCGCACCATGACGCCCTGGTGATCACCCTCACGGAGGCGGGCTGAGGCGGAACGGAGGCTGAGGCGGAACGGAGGCGGGCTGAAGCGGGGGAGCGGCGTCTGACGACGCCCCTCAGGCGCCCCCGCCGCGGGCCACCACCCGGAACGTGTCCAGGGAAGGGTCGGCGGCGTCCGGGATCAGCAGGCCGTGCGCGAGGCCGCTGCGCAGGTACTCCACCACCTCGGCGTTGATCACCTCGCCGGGCGTCACCACCGGCACGCCCGGCGGGTACGGGCTGATCGTCTCCGCCGAGATGCGGCCCACGACGTCCTTCGCCGCCACGTGTTCCGCCTCCCCGAAGAACGCCTCGCGCGGCAGCCTGGCCTGCTCCAGCTCCAGGCGGGAGGGCTCCGGCAGCCGCACCGCCGGCCGGGGCTCCAGCTCGCCGGCCCGTTCGACGAGCGACTGCAGCGCGTCCACCAGGATCCGCTCGGTCGTATCGTCGTCGGCGTGCGTCACGGAGGCGCTGATCCGGCAGGTGTCGGAACCGCCCACGTCGACGTGGCAGTGCTCCCGCAGCCACTCGGCCGCCTGCATCCCGCTGATGCCGAGGCCCCGCACGTCGATCACGATCTTGAGCGGATCGAACGCGGCGGCGAGACCGGCCTCGACGATCTCCTCGCCCATCGGCACCAGACCCGGCAGCCCCGCGGCCTTCTCGCGCACCCGGGCCGTGCGGCGGAGGGCGCCGTCGAGGAGCTCCCGCCCGTGCTCGGCCATCTGCCGCCGCCAGCCGTCCAGCGTCGCGTACACCAGCGAGGATGCGCTCGTCGTGCCCAGCAGGTCCTCCCGCTGCTTCAGGACCTCCGGCGACACCCGGTCGTACTGGAGGTGGAAGACGGAGCTCTGCTCGATCGCGCCGCCCATCTTGTGCACGCTGGTCACCACCAGGTCCGCGCCCGCGTCGATGCCCCACGCCGGCAGGTCGGGGTGGAACGGCAGGTGCGCGCCCCACGCCTCGTCGACGATCAGCGGCACCCCGGCCTCGTGACACACCTCCGCCACGCCCTTGATGTCGGCGCAACTGCCCCAGTCCGTGGGCGTGATCAGCAGCATGCCCTTGGCGTCCGGGTGCTCCCGCAACTTCGCGCGCACGTCGTCGGGCTCGGGGGGATGGGCCATATGCCGGTCCGTGTCGAACTTCGGGTGCACCCAGATCGGTTCCACGCCGTTCACGATCACGGCCGCGATCACGGACTTGTGCGCGTTCCTCGACACCAGCAGCTTCTCTCCCGGCCCCGCGACGGCCAGCATCGCCGTCTTCACCGACAGCGAGCTGCCGCACGTCGAGAAGAACGCCCGTTCCGCGCCGACCGCGTCGGCCATGAGCTCCTGCGCCTGGTCCAGCACGCCCTGCGACTCCCGCCGGTCGTCCAGGCCGTTGAGCAGCAGCACGTCCGAACGGAAGACGTCGTACCCGACGACGTCGCCCACCCGGGGATCGGTGCCTCGGCCCTGCTTGTGCCCCGGCGGGCCGAAGACGACGTCCCCACGCCGCCGGAAGTCCTCCAGCGCTTCGAGTACCGGTGCGCGCGAGTGGTCCATGACTCCTCCGTCTCGTCGGTCACGCATGTCGTCGGCCGCGCGTGTCGCCGGGCGAGCGTGTGCGGGCCGCGCCTCTCGTCGTGTCCCCTCCCCGTGCGGTCGCGCGTCTCGTCGAGCCGTACGCCTGATCGGGTCCCGTGCCCCGTCGGGTCACGCGAACGGGCGCCACAAGGGCGTGTCGCGCGTCTGCCCCGGGCACCCGTGGTGAAACGGACCGCCGCCGGACCCGGCCGGCGCGCATGCGCCGCGCTCCCGCGGGCAGAGGCGCTCGGGTCCGCCGTCCGGTCGTCCGGGAACGCGCCGAGGAGGGTGCCACCATGAACACGCCGTCGAGCTTCCACCCGCGGACCGCCGTCGTCACGGGAGCCGATTCCGGGATCGGCCGCGCCACGGCCGTCCGCCTCGCCGCGTCCGGCACGGACGTCGGCATCACCTGGCACCAGGACCTGCGCGGCGCGGAGGAGACCGCGGCGGAGGTACGGAGCCTGGGGCGCGAGGCGTTCGTCGAGCCCATGGACCTCACCCGGCTGCCGGACGCGGCCGAGGCCGTCGACCTGCTCGCCGACCGGCTCGGAGGCGTCGACGTCCTGGTCAACAACGCCGGCACCGGAACCTCGACGCCCTTCCTCGACCTGGACCACGACACGGTCCGCCGGATCATCGACGTGGACCTCGTCGGCCCGCTGCTGTGCGCCCAGCGCGCGGCCCGGCGCATGATCCGCCAGGGCCACGGCGGCCGGATCGTCAACGTGACCTCGGTCCACGAGCACCAGCCGCGGGTCGGGACGGCGCCCTACTGCGCGGCGAAGGGCGGACTGGGGCTCCTCACCCAGGTCATGGCGCTGGAACTGGCCGCCCACGGCATCACCGTCAACGCGGTCGCCCCCGGCGAGATCGCCACTCCGATGACGGGCCAGGAGGACCACGACGTCACCACCGAGTCCCGCCCGGGCATCCCGCTGGGCCGTCCGGGTGACGCCCGCGAGGTCGCCGCCGTCATCGCCTTCCTCGCCGGCCCGGACGCCTCGTACGTCACCGGCGCGTCCTGGAGCGTCGACGGCGGCATGCTCCGCATGGGCCCGATGGCGGGCTCCCACCTGCCCGACGACGCCTGGCGTACGGGCTGACGCACGGGCCGACGTACGGGCTCACTTACGGCTGACCCGCGCCCGGGCCGGGACGCTCAGGAGGTCAACCGCTCCTGCGCGCGGAGCCCCCGCGGCCGCGCCGGGCCCCGGTCGTGCGGGCAGCGGCCTCGTCCGAGGCGGGCCTGCGGCCGGAGCCGCGGCCGTCCGCCGCGGCGGGGCGGCCCGTCCTCGCACGGGATCCCGTGGTGCGGTCCGCGGACCGGCCGCCGCGGTCGGCGGGGGAGTCGGCCGCCGGTCCGTCCCCGCCGCCGTTCCGGCGCCGTCGGGGCCGGTCGGGCTCGGCCGCGTCCTTGCGGGCGCGGCGGGGTCGCCGGCCCGGCTCGGTCGCGTTCGTCCGGCTCGGACGGGACGCCTTCGGCGCCGTGGGCGCGGGCACGTCCAGCGTGACGGCCACGCCGGAGGGCTCGCGGGCGCCGGTGAGGGCCGCCAGCTGCGGGTCGCTCGACGTGATGCGGGTGGTGCGGGCCTGGATGCCCGCGTGGGCCATGGTCCGGTCGACGTCCCGCTTCTGGTCGGGCAGGACGAGCGTGACGACGCTGCCGGACGTGCCGGCGCGGGCCGTACGCCCGCCCCGGTGCAGGTAGTCCTTGTGGTCGGCCGGCGGATCGACGTTCACGACGAGGTCGAGGTCGTCCACGTGGATGCCGCGGGCCGCGACGTTGGTCGCCACCAGCGCCGTCACCTGACCGTTCTTGAACTGCTCGAGGGTCCGGGTCCGCTGGGACTGGGAGCGGCCGCCGTGCAGCGCGGCGGCCAGGACACCGGAGTTGAGGAGCCGCTTGGCGAGCCGGTCGGCGGAGCGCTTGGTGTCGAGGAAGAGGATCACCCGGCCGTCCCGCGCCGCGATGCGCGTCGTGACGGCCTTCTTGTCGGTCTCGTCGAGGACGTGGAACAGGTGGTGTTCCATCGTGGTCACCGCACCGGCGGACGGGTCCACGGAGTGCACGACGGGGTCGGAGAGGAACTGCTGGACCAGGCGGTCGATGTTGCCGTCCAGGGTGGCCGAGAAGAGCAGCCGCTGACCGTCGGACCGGACCTGCCGCATCAGCTTGGTGATCTGGGGCAGGAAGCCCAGGTCGGTCATCTGGTCGGCCTCGTCGAGCACGGTGACGCGCACCTGGTCCAGCACGCAGTCCCCGCGCTCCACGAGGTCGTTGAGCCGGCCGGGGGTGGCCACCAGGACCTCGGCGCCGCGGCGGAGGGAGGCGGCCTGCCGGGTGACGGACAGCCCGCCGACCACGGTGGCGATCCGCAGGTTCACGGCCGTCGCGTACGGGGCCAGGGCGTCCGTCACCTGCTGGGCCAGCTCACGCGTGGGGACGAGGACGAGCGCGAGCGGAGCCCTGGACTCGGCACGCAGCCCCGCCGTGCGCGCCAGCAGCGCGAGGCCGAACGCGAGCGTCTTGCCGGATCCCGTACGGCCCCGCCCGAGCAGGTCACGGCCGGCGAGCGAGTTCGGCAGCGTGGCGGCCTGGATGGGGAACGGCGTGGTCACGCCCTGTGCGGTGAGCGTGTTCAGCAGTCCCTTGGGCATGTCGAGGTCGCCGAACTCCTCGACCGCGGGAAGCGCGGGGGTCGTGCTCTGCGGCAGCCGGAATTCCTTCGGCGCGGCTGCGGCGGTTGCGGGCGACGGCGTACGCCGGTTCGGCTTCTGGGCCCTCCGGGACATGCGAATGTCTGAACCTTCCTGTAAACAGCGCAAAAACCGGGGCCGCACCGCGGAAGTGCGGACCCCGGCGGACGGAGTCGTGTCAGGCGATCAGGCGGGGAGGATGTTCTCCGCCTGCGGGCCCTTCTGACCCTGCGTGACGTCGAAGGAGACCCGCTGGCCCTCCTGGAGCTCACGGTAGCCCTGCGTCGCGATGTTCGAGTAGTGGGCGAAGACGTCGGGGCCGCCGCCGTCCTGCTCGATGAAGCCGAAACCCTTTTCGGCGTTGAACCACTTCACGGTTCCCTGAGCCATGACATTTCTCCTTCTGTAGGCAGAGGCCCCATCCGGAGATGCCGGAAAACAAATAGTGCGCCTGGAGGAAAGCATTTCCCGTCAGGCGCACATAGGTTCATGGGTACCACAACTGCAACACCCGAACCGTAACACAGATCCCGGTCCGGCGGTCCGGCCGGGCTTCCGTCGTTAGAGTGCGCGGGTGAGCACACGCGGGTCCCGGGGGCCTTACGCCAAGACCGCCGACAGGCGACGGAAGATCCTCGACGCCGCCCTCGCGGCCTACGCCGAGGCGGGCAGCCGAGGGGTGTCGGTGCGGGACATCGCCCAGCGGGTGGGCATGACCGACGCGGGCGTGCTGCATCACTTCGGCAGCCGCGAGGCGCTGCTCACCGCCGTGATCGAGGCACGCGACACCGCCGCTCTCGAGGCGTACACGCCGGAGACCGTCCTGTGGCGGACCGAGCTGCTGGCCCAGAACGCCGCCACTCCCGGTCTGGTCAAGCTGTTCCTGGACATCGCGGCCGCCGCCGCGGACCCGGACCATCCCGGGCACGAGTTCTTCACCGAGCGCTACCGGGGGCTGCGGCGTCAGCTGGCGGCCCTGCTCCTCGCCGGTCCCCCCGAGGGGACTCGGGACGCCGGCCCGGAGTCCGCGTGCGACGCGGACTGGGCGGCCCGGATCCTGCTGGCGGCGACGGACGGCCTCCAGCTCCAGTGGCTGCTCGAGCCGTCCATCGACATGGCGGGCGACATCGGGCGGCTGCGTGACGTGCTGCTCGACGCCCTGAACCGCGACGGCGGTACCGGGCGGGGCGCCGGGACTCAGCCGAAGGAGCAGCCGGCGCCCGAGTCGGCGCCCGAGTAGTCGGCGTCGGAGGGGGCGGCGTCCGTGGCGAGCGTCACGGTCACGCGCGTGCCGAGTGCCGTGCGGACCACGGCGCAGTCCGTGGCGTAGGCCCGGACCAGGTCGAGGCCGCGGCCGCAGCACGCGTCGAGGTCGTCGCCGGGCAGACGCGTGCGCCGGGGGCGCCACCGGCCGCTGTCGTGGACCCGGACCGTGACCGTCCGGTCGGCGGCCGTGAGGAGGACGGCGACGTCGGGGCTGCCGCTGTGCCGGACGACGTTGGCGACCAGTTCGGTGACGACGACGGCCAGGGCCTCGTCGGCCCGGTCGTCCAGGTTCCACTGACGGACCGTGTCCCGGGCGAAGCGCCGGAGCACGGGGACCGCCTCGGCCGTCGCCGCCATGACGGACAGGGCCCGCCGGGTGCCGGGGAGGCCCGGGCCGGGCTGGTGGGGGACGGCGTTCGGGGAGACGCCGGGCGAGCTGGTCCGCACGGCTGCGGGGGAGGCGGGGACGGACATGTGGGGGCTCCTTGCGCCTGGGGGGAGGGGGCGCGGTCGGCGGCTCGAAGCCGCCCGTAAAGCCACGGTAAGTCCGAAAACTTTGGGTGTCTAGGTTTTCACGTGACCGTGGGTCCGGCCAGGGGGTGGCCAGAAAGAAGGAAGGGG
>NZ_JBHXFE010000019.1:122195-130705 GCF_042722475.1 Streptomyces sp. NPDC127092 | reverse complement strand
GGGGGGTGTGGTAGGCGCCTCAAACCCCCCCGAACCACCAAGTGAACCCAAAAACTTTGGGGTTCTGGGTTTTTACTTCCCCCCCCCCTCGGTCCGGGGACTACATGCCGGGGGCCCCGGGTGGGGGTGGGGGCGGGGTCAGGGAGTGGGTGTCCAGCGCTGGGCCGCCGAGGTGGCGGAGCAGGTGGCGAGGGTCAGTTTCGTGCCGTTGGCCGTGCCCGCCCCGGCCGGCGCCAGGCAGCGGCCGCCGCTGGTGACGCTCGACTGGGCGCCGAGCTGCCACTTCTGGCCGGCCGACCCGTTGCAGGGCTGGACGGCGACGGTGGTGCCGGAGCCGTCGAGGCAGACGCCGTCCTTGCCGGTGAGGGTGCCCGCAGCGGTGAAGGTCCAGCGCTGGTTGGTGCCGCCGTGGCAGGTGTAGAGGGTGGGTTCGGTGCCCGCGGTGGTGGCGCCGTACGGCAGGTCGGCGCACGTCCCGGAGGCCGCGTTGACCAGCGTGGCGTTCGCCGGGAGCGGCGTCGCCCGGCCCGTCGCCGAGATCTCCGCGGCACTGGTCCACGGGCCCCGGTTCCCCGCCTCCGACAGGGCCTTCAGACGCAGGTAGCGGCCGGTCTTCGGGGCGAACGAGGCCTTCTTCTCCGTGGCGGTGTCCGCCCACGTGCCCGTGGCGACCGGACTGCCCCAGCTCGCCGTCGTGTCGGACACGTAGACCTCGTACGAGCCGATCCGGCCGTTGCTCCCTCCGTCCTGGCGCGGCAGGTAGGAGACGCCGTCGACGTCGTGGCGCGCGCCGAGGTCGATCTGTATCTCGTGGGGGAGCGCGGCGGCCTGGCCGCCGGAGTAGGCGGTGTGCCACAGGGTCGAGGCGCTGCCGTCGATCGCGTTCGCGGCGGCGCCGTTCTCGGCCGAGGTCTCCTGGCTGTCGGCGTACTGGACCTTCCATCCGGCCTTCGGGATCGGCGTGCCGGTGGCCGGTACCGCCGAGGCCGGGAGCAGCGTCAGCCCGGCGGCCTTCACCGTGAAGGCCGCCGACTTCGGGCCCGTCTTGATCCAGAGCGTGCCGGAGCGGTCGGCGGCGTCGAAGTACCAGCCGGTGGCCGCCGAGTCGTACGCGCTCCTGGAGGTCAGGGCGGGCAGGGCGGAGCCGTCGACCGTGACGGCCGAGGGGGCGGCGGCCGCGTGGACGGTGAACTCGTAGCCGCGGGAGGCGGGTTTGCCGGCGTACGTGCCGGTGCTCGCCCCGACGGCGATGCTCACGTCGCCGGTGCCGGAGGCCGGGGCGGTGACGTCGACCTTCTGCTCGGCGTAGGCGCCGGTCCGGTACTGGCGGGTGATGCCGTCGTCCTCGTACAGGGTGAACGTCGAGGCGCCGCGCGGGTAGACGTCGTAGGTGAGGGTGGAGACGGGCTTCTCGCCGGTGTGGTTCATCTGCGGCCACATCGGCACGATGCCACCGCCCTTGACGAACATCGGCAGCGTGTCGAGCGGGGCGCCGTAGCCGTTCAGCCAGCCCGGGCCGGTGTACGTCCTGCCGGTCCAGTAGTCGGTCCAGGTGCCGGCCGGCAGGTAGATCCCGTCACGGGTCGTCGTGTCCGTCACGACCGGTGCCACCAGGATCGAGTCGCCGGACATGAACTGGCCGCTGGTCTGGTTGCCGCGCGCGACCGGGTCGTCCGGGTACTCCAGGACCATGGCGCGGACGGTCGGCGTGCCGGTCTCGGCGGCGACGCGGCTCGCCGAGTACAGGTACGGCATCAGCCGCATCTTCAGCTTGAGGTACTTGCGGTTGACGGAGAGGTACGGCTCGGAGAACCGCCAGGGCTGCTTGTCCTGGTAGCCCGCCTCCGGGTTGGTGGCGCCCCAGCCGGACATCGTCATGAAGGCGGGCGTGAGCGCCTTCCACTGCAGGTCGCGGACGTAGGTCTTGGGGCTGCCCTGGAAGATGCCGTCGACGTCGCCGGCCGCGTAGTTGAACCCGGACAGGCCCGCGCCGGTGATGGCGGGGACGTGCCAGCGCATGGCGTCCCAGGTGCCCGGCGTGTCGCCGGTCCACACGATCGCGTTCCGCTGGGTGCCGGCCCAGCCGTCGACGGTCCAGACGTAGCGGCGGGCGTCGGAGTTCTTCTCGATGCCGTCCACGGCCTGCTGCACGCCGTCGAAGGCGTACTTGTAACCGGAGCCGATCCAGGCCACGTCGGTCTTCACGCCGCGGCTGCCGGCGGTGCCGACCTCGGTGCCGATGTTCGCGAGGCCGGTCGACGTCCACAGGCCGGTCTGGAAGCCCTTCGCCTTCAGGCCGTCGACCGTGGCCTTCAGGTCGGTGTAGCCGCATCCGTAGCCGTCGTTGGGCAGGAACCAGCCGGACGGCATGTCGGCGGCGCGGGCGTCGGCCGCGTACCCGAGGACGTCCTTCGTCGTCTGGTGCCGCAGCCGGCCGTGGTCGCCGGTGTAGTCGGGGTTGGAGGCGTTCCAGCAGTCGGCGTTGCCGAGTTCGAAGCCCCACATCGGGGCCAGGAACGGCTTTCCGCTCACGTCGGTGTACGCGTCGAGGACGCCCTTGAGCGAGTCGCCGACGAAGTACCAGGCGTCGAACCGGCTCTCGTTGTGCGTGAAGGTGCCGGGCGCGCCGAAGGAGTAGCTGCCGGGTGCCCAGGTGTTGCGCATCACGCCGTAGCCGTTGGTCGACATGTAGAAGGGCGCCGGGCTCGCGTTGGTGTTCTCCTTCCACGTGTTCGCGACGGCCACCGGGACCGTCTTGCCGCGCAGCGCCCACTCGCCGAGGCGCAGGCCGGTGCCGTAGAACTGCTCGTCGGCGCCCTGCGTCAGGTACTGGCTGGTCTGCGTGCCCGTCCACGACAGCGGCTGGGACTCGGCCCAGACGAGCGTGCTGTTGTCGGCGCGGTAGACGGAGAAGCGCATCGGGGACTTGTCGACGCGGATGTTCAGGGCCGGCGTGGTGATGCGGTAGTACGTGCCGGCGTCGGTGACGCTCGTCGTCACCGGGCCGAAGTCGGTGGTGGTGGCGAGCGCGTTGCCCGCCGGGTCGTCGGTGAAGCCGCCGCCGGGCGAGAGCCAGATGCGGAAGATGTCCTGGCGGGCGATCACCACTCTGGCCTTCGCCGCCGTCGACGTGCTGATCGTGACGGTGTTCCCCGACTGGCTGACGCCGGTGACGTCACCGGCGCTCGCCGCCGCCGCGGGCGACGCGGGGCCGGCGACCGAGAGGACGGCCGCCACCATGGCCGCGACCAGGCCGAGGACCGCGGGGCGTCTGCCCCGGGCCCGGCCTCCTCCCCACGGTCGTGGGGGACGTGCGGAGTTCCGTTGCATCACAGCCGCCTTTCGGGCCATGCGGCCGCCGCCGTCCGCGGCGCCGCCGACAACACGTGCTGACGCGACATGCTCGACAGTCCCGCCGAATGACGTCAAGTGCTCACGCGCCGCTTGTTCCAATCAGAAACGCGCACGATCGCGCAGGCTTCGATAGGCAGGTCGCGGCGGACCACGGCTCCAACGGCGACAACCCGGCCGGGCCTGCTGGCAGGCGTGATCAAGGCCTTCGAGTAGAAGAACCACCCGGCGATGGCCGACGCCGGGTGTCCCCAGGCCGCTACGGACGGGCCTCAGGGCCTGTCCGGCGGAACGCCCCTACACGCAGTGGACGTCCACGCCCTGGCTCGTCAGCTGCTCCACGAGCTCGTCCGGGGCGTCGTGGTCGGTGACGAGCACGTCGATCTCGGTGATCGTGCAGACCCGGGCGAAGGCCCGCCGGCCGAGCTTGGTGGAGTCGGCGACCACGACCACCCGGTCGGCCCGCTCGGCCATGGCGCGGTTGGCGCTGGCCTCGCCCTCGTCGTGGGTGGAGGCGCCGAAGCCCGGGTCGACGGCGTTGACGCCGAGGATCGCGTAGTCGAGGGACAGGCCCTGGAGGACGGCGGCGGCCAGCGGGCCGGTCAGCTCGTACGACTGGGGGCGGGCGACGCCGCCGGTCACGACGGTCTTCACGTACGGCCGGACGGCCAGCTCGTTGGCGATGTTCACCGCGTTGGTGACGATCGTCAGCGCGGTCGCCGCCGCGTGCTCGGCCAGGTCCGGGCGGGTGGCCAGCTCGCGGGCCACCTCCGAGGTCGTGGTGCCGCCGTTCAGTCCCACGACGGCGCCCGGCGGGACGAGCGCGGCGGCGGCGCGGGCGATGCGCTGCTTCTCGTCCGCCTTGCGGGCTGTCTTGTAGCGCAGCGGCAGGTCGTACGTGACGCCGCTGAGCACTGCGCCGCCGCGGGTCCGGGTCAGGAGCTGCTGGCGGGCCAGCTCCTCCAGGTCCCGGCGCACGGTGGCGGGGGAGACGTCGAGCAGCGTGGCGGCCTCGCCCACCTCGATGCTGCCCCGCTCGCTCAGGGCGTCGAGGAGCCGCGTCCACCGCTCGTGCGTGCCCATCACCGTTCTCCTCGCTCGTCACGGCCTGCCTGCTTCGGGTGCTGAGCGTAACCCGCCCCGCGTGCGGCCTGCGCGCTGCTGCTCATACTTGCGCAGTGCTGCTTGTAAGCCCTATAAAAACTTCATCTTCAATCATCGGGCTGGACGCAAGCCCGCCGTGAACCATCCGGGAGCCCCCGTGAGTCATGTCGAAGCGGAAATCGCCAGCCAGCCCGCGTGCTGGAGTCGCGCGCTTGAGGCCCGGCCCGCCGGGCTGCCGCAGGACGGCGAGCGCCTCGCCGTGATCGGCTGCGGCACCTCGCTCCACATCGCCCAGGCCTACGCGGAACTGCGCGAGACCGCGGGCCTCGGCGAGACCGACGCCTTCGCCGCCTCCGCGTATCCCCTGACCCGCCGTTACGACCGCGTCCTCGCGATCACCCGCTCCGGCACCACCACCGAAGTGCTCGACGCCCTGCGCCACCTGGCGGCCCGCGGCACCCCGACCGTCGCGCTCACCGGCGACCTCGACACGCCCGTCCGCGACGCCGCCGACGCCGTCGTCGACCTCTCGTTCGCCGACGAACGGTCCGTCGTGCAGACCCGGTTCGCCACGACGGCCCTCGTGCTGCTGCGCGCCGGCCTCGGGCTCGTCCCGCGGGACCTGCCCGAGCAGGCCGAGCGTGCCGTGCTCGACCCGCTGTCCGAAGAGGCCGTGAACGCCGAGCAGTTCACCTTCCTCGGCACCGGCTGGACCGTCGGCCTCGCCCACGAGGCCGCGCTCAAGCTGCGCGAGGCGTCCGGTGCGTGGACGGAGTCGTACGCGGCCATGGAGTACCGGCACGGGCCGATCAGCATCGCGGGACCGGGGCGCGCCGTCTGGTTCCTCGGCGCTCCGCCGGCCGGCCTCCTCGACGAGGTGCGGGCGACCGGCGCGTACGCCTCCGTCTCCCCGTCCGACCCGCTCGCCGACCTCGTCCGCGCCCAGCGCCTCGCGGTGGCCCTGGCCGGGCGCCGCGGCCTCGACCCGGACCGTCCCCGCAACCTCACCCGCTCCGTCGTCCTCGCCGACGCCGGGCCGCGGGATGCCCGGGCCGGATCATGACCGTCATCGCCCTGGACGTCGGAGGCACCTTCATCAAGGGCGCCCTCCTCGCGGAGGACGGCTCGCCGAGCCACACCCAGCGCTGGTTCACCCGGGCCGAACGCGGCCCGGACGCCGTCCTGGAGACCGTGCTCGCCTGCGCCGCCGAACTGGCCGGGCGCTGCCCCGCCGCCGAGGCCGCCGGCGTCGTCGTCCCCGGCGTCGTCGACGAGGACGACGGCGTGTCCGTACGCGCCGCCAACCTCGGCTGGCGCGACGTGCCCGTCCGGAACTGGCTGGCCGAACACCTCGGCCTGCCCGTCGCGTTCGGCCACGACGTCCGGGCCGGCGGCCTCGCGGAAGCCCGGGCGGGCGCCGGCCGGGGCTGCGCCGACTTCCTCTTCGTCCCCGTCGGCACCGGGATCGCCGCGGCCGCCTTCACCGCCGGCCGCGCCCGCGCCCTGACGGGCCGTCACGGCCGGGCCGGGGAACTGGGCCACGTCGTGGTGCGGCCCGGAGGAGAGCGCTGCCGGTGCGGGGCGCGGGGCTGCCTGGAGACCGTGGCCTCCGCCTCCGCCGTCGCCCGCCGCTACGCACGCGCCACCCGCCGGCACGGCGTCACCGCCCGGGACGTCCAGCGCCGCGCCCAGGCCGGCGACGAGGTGGCCGCGTCCGTCTGGTCCGAGGCCATGGAGGCGCTCGCCGACGCGCTGTCCACCGCGATCACCCTCTACGACCCGGAGCGCGTCGTCATCGGCGGCGGCCTGTCCCGGGCCGGGGAGGCCTGCCTCGCGCCCCTGCGCGCCGCGCTCGCCGAGCGCCTCACCTTCCAGGCCGTGCCCCAGGTCGTCGAGGCCCGCCTCGGGGACCTGGCCGGCTGCATGGGAGCGGCGTTCCTCGCCCAGGACCTCCTGGTCCGACCGGAAGCGGTGGCGCTGTGATCCTCACCGTCACGCTCAACGCCGCCCTCGACATCACCCACCACGTCGACCGGCTCCGTCCCCACGCCGCCCACCGCGTCCACGGCGTGGCCGCCCGCGCGGGCGGCAAGGGCGTCAACGTCTCCCGCGTCCTGCACGCCCTCGGCCACCCCACCCTCGTCACGGGCCTCGCCGGCGGCGGCACGGGAGCCGCCGTCCGCCGCGAACTCCACCGGGCCGGCATCCCGGAGGAGCTGGTCCCCGTCGTCGGCGAGACCCGCCGCACGGTGGCCGTCGTGGACGCCTCCACCGGCGACACGACGACCCTGCTGGAACCGGGACCCGTCGTGCTCCCGGAGGAATGGTCCCTCTTCCGCGAGGCCTTCGGCGCCCTGCTCGCCCGCGCCACCGTCGTCGTCCTCTCCGGCAGCCTGCCACCCGGCCTGCCCGACGACGCCTACGCGGTCCTCGTCCGGGCCGCCCGCGCACGGGGAGTCCCGGCCCTCCTCGACACCAGCGGCCCGCCCCTCCTCGCCGCCCTGCCGGCCGGCCCGACCCTGGTGAAACCGAACGCCGACGAACTCACGGAGGCGGCGACCCACTTCGCGGCTGCCTTGCGCACGGGGCCGGCGGCGGGCGCCGGGCTCGCGCCGGGCTTCCAGCCTGCGCCGGAACCCGGCCGGTCCGCTGCCGCCGCCCCGGCCTCGGGCCGTGACGCCGGTCCGGCCCCCGAGCCCGGCGATCCCCACCGCGCCGCTCTTCTCGCGGCCGAGGCCCTGCTCTCCGCCGGGGCCGGGGCCGTCGTCGCTTCGCTCGGGGGTGCGGGCATGGTCGCTGTCACCGTCGAGGGGGCCTGGCGGGCACGGCCTCCCGAGCGGCTGCGCGGCAATCCGACCGGTGCCGGGGACGCCGCCGTCGCCGCGCTGGCCCTCGGGATCGCGGCACGCGACCCCTGGCCCGTACGGCTCGCCGAGGCCGTGGCGCTGTCGGCCGCCGCCGTGGCGGCACCGCTCGCGGGCTCCTTCGCGCCCGACGTGCACCACCGGCTCCGCCACCTGGTGGATGTCGCACCCCTGCCCCGTACTCCAGGAGACACACCATGCCCCTCGTAGGGACGGCCGACGTCGTCAACCCCGCCGCCCGCGCCGGACGCGGCGTCGGAGCCTTCAACGTCATCCAGCTCGAACACGCCGAGGCGATCGTCGCCGGAGCGGAGGCGGCCGGCGCCCCCGTGATCCTCCAGATCAGCGAGAACGCCGTCCGCTACCACGGCGCCCTCGCCCCGATAGGCACGGCCACCCTGGCCGTCGCCCGCGCCGCGGCGGTCCCGGTGGCCGTCCACCTCGACCACTCCACCTCGCCCGAACTCGTCGCCGAGGCGGTCGCGCTGGGCTTCACCTCCGTCATGTACGACGCCTCGACCCTGCCGTACGAGGAGAACGTCCGCGCCACCGCCGCCGTACGGGCCCGCTGCCACGCCGCAGGGGTCTGGGTGGAGGCGGAGCTCGGCGAGGTCGGCGGCAAGGACGGCGTGCACGCGCCGGGGGCCCGTACCGACCCGGGGGAGGCGGCGGCCTTCGTCGCCGCCACGGGCGTGGACGCCCTCGCGGTGGCCGTGGGCACCTCGCACGCCATGCTCACCCGAGACGCCGCCCTGGACTTCGGCCTCATCGCCGCCCTGCGCGCCGGCGTCCCCGTGCCCCTGGTGCTGCACGGCTCGTCGGGCGTCGCCGACCGCGACCTCACCACCGCCGTCGAACACGGCATGACCAAGGTCAACATCGCCACCCACCTGAACCGCGTGTTCACCACGGCGGCCCGCGAAGCCCTCGCCGCGGACCGCACGGCGGTCGACACGCGCGGCTACCTGGGCGCCGGGCGGGCGGCCGTGGCCGAGGAGGTCACCCGCCTGCTCGGCGTCCTGCGAGCCACGGCCGCGCACGCCACGGCCACGCACGCACGGGCCGCCGGTGGCTGAGGGACATGAAGGGTGCGGCGGGGTTCCCCGCCCGTGCGCCCCCACAGAACACCCCCCCCCTCCCCCCAGGCCCTTCCCCCCTCTCTCTATGCAGCCTCCCCCCACGAACCCGCGC
>NZ_JBHXFE010000019.1:0-122185 GCF_042722475.1 Streptomyces sp. NPDC127092 | reverse complement strand
TTGTGGTGGGGGGGGTTTGTGGGGGTGGGGGGGGCGGGGGGGAAGGAAGGGGTGTGGGGGGTCCCCGGGGGCGCGCAACGGGGAACCCCGCCGCATCGTTCCTTCAGTACTTGCCGCCCTTGTCGGTCGGCGGCCGCAGCCGCAGGCCGTGCATGCCGCTGTCCACGGACAGCACCGTGCCCACCGTGGACCCCGACAGCGGACTGGCCAGGTACGCGATCGCGTTCGCCACCTCGTCGGCCGTCACCACGCGCCCCATCGGCTGGAACTCGTTGAGCGCCGCCCGGGCCGCGTCGGGGTCGGGCATGCGGTCGATCAGCCGGTCCACCCACGGCGTGTCCGCCGTGCCGGGAGCGACGCAGTTGACCCGGATGCCCTCGCGGACGTGGTCCGCCGCCATCGCCAGCGTCAGCGCGTGCACCGCGCCCTTGCTGGCCGAGTACAGCACCCGCTGCTCCACGCCGGCCCACGCGACGATCGAACAGGTGTTGACGATCGCCGCGGCCGGCGAGCGCCGCAGGTGTGGCACCGCGTGCCGGGCGACCCGCACCATGCCGACCACGTTGACGTCGAGGACGCGCAGCCACTCCTCGTCGCTGTTCACGGTGACGTCGCCGACCGCGCTGATGCCGGCGTTGTTCACCACCACGTCCAGCCTGCCGAAGCGCTCGACCACCTCGTCGACGGCGGCCCTGACCTGGGCGTCGTCGGTGACGTCGGCCGCTATGCCGAGGATGCCGTCGGGCAGCCCCTCGGGCTTGAGGTCGAGCGCGGCGACCTGGGCGCCCCTGCCGGTCAGCAGTTTCGCCGTGGCCAGGCCGATCCCCGACGCACCGCCGGTCACGATCGCGACGAGTCCTGCAAAGTCACTCACGAGTTCTCTCCTGTCCATCCGTTCGGGAACATCAGGAATCCGCTTCCTTCACCGCCGGTGCCGCACCGCGGCGCGGCAGGCAGAGCTGTGCGGCCAGCAGCCCGGCCAGGCCGACCAGGGCCCACAGCCCCCACGGGCTGAAGGCGTACAGGGCGCCGCCGACGAGCGGTCCCGCGCCCGTGCCGATCGTGTACGCGACTCCGTACAGGCCCTGGTAGCGGCCGACCAGGTGCGGCGGGGCCATGCTTCCCAGGTAGGCCTGCGAGACGGAGGTGGAGATCATCTCGCCCAGCGACCACAGCACCACCGTCGCGGCCA
Source organism: Streptomyces sp. NPDC127092 (assembly GCF_042722475.1). Classification (NCBI taxonomy): domain Bacteria; kingdom Bacillati; phylum Actinomycetota; class Actinomycetes; order Kitasatosporales; family Streptomycetaceae; genus Streptomyces; species Streptomyces sp. NPDC127092. The sequence continues at coordinate 120,993 of NZ_JBHXFE010000019.1, read as the reverse complement.
GCAGGAGCATGCTGTCCATGAACCCGGTCAGGGCGAGCCCGACGCCGATGACCAGGTTGCCGAAGGCCAGCACGTACTCGAGCCGGTATCGGGAGACCCAGCCCGTGATGGGCAGTTCGAGGGCCAGCACCAGCAGACCGTTGAGGCCGATGAGGAGACCGAAGTCGCGCTCGCTCAGACCGACGTCGTTGACGTGCAGCGGCAGGGCGACGCTCGACTGGATGTAGACGAACTCGGCCACCAGGATCATCACCAGGAATCGCACCAGGGCGCGGTCGGCGAGCGCCTGCCGGTAGCCGGCCGCCCGGTCCGCCTTCGCCTCCGCGTCCTTCCCGTCCGCCGCGGACCGGGGCCCGTCCCGCAGCAGCAGCGCCATGACCACGCCGAACAGCAGGCACGCGACGGCGTTGCCCAGGAACAGCTCGACGTACGAGGTGGCGGCGAGGACACCGCCGATGACGCCGCCCAGGGCGGAGCCGACGTTCATCGCGAAGCGGAACACCCCGAAGGCCGCGAGCCGTTCCTGGTTGCTCGACACCGCGTCGATCAGCACCGCGGCCGCCGCCGGCCGGTAGATCTGCGAGGTGACGCCGATGAGGCCGACCACGACGATGATGACCGGCAGGGCCGCGAGGTACGGCACGACCGCCGTGAGGGCGGCCGTGGTCACCGCGGAGAGCACGATGGTCCAGCGCCGGCCGAGCCGGTCGGCGAGGTAGCCGCCGACGGCGTTGCCGAGGACCTTGCCCAGACCGGACACGCCCAGGACGAGGCCCGCGGCTCCGGCGGAATAGCCGCGCTCGGTCAGGTAGAGCACGATGAACACGGGCAGGAAGTTGCCGACCTGGTTGACCAGGATGCCGAGACTGATGATCCACACCCGGGCCGGCAGGGTGCGTAACGCGTCGCGGAACCGCGGCTCCTCGACGCGCGACTTGTCCGGCGGTGCGGTGCTCACGCGACGGGCTCGGTGCGCACGTGGATCGCCGCGGCGAGGCGCTTGCTGTGGGCGATCGCCTCGGTGGCGTCGGCGCCGCGCGCGATGACGTAGCCGCCGATGTCCTCGTTCCAGGTGAGGGGGTTCACCACGTCGCCGGGCTTCACCTTCACGTGGAGGTCGACGAACGCCGGGTCCGCGCGCACGGCGTCGACGCCGTTCACCTCCACGACCCGGCCGGGCTCCGGCGTCAGGGCCTGGAGGGCCACGCCGCCCAGCGGCTCCGGCGCCGAGGCCAGCGGCTCCACCAGGCCGAACCTGACGCCCAGGGTGTAGCGCTCCATGTCGACGCCGTAGGCGGTCTCGACCATCTCGTTGACCCCGTAGCCGCCGATGCGGTTGTGCGACTCGATGATCCGCGGGCCGCGCGAGGTCAGCCGGATCTCGGTGTGGCCGGGGCCGTTGCGCAGTCCGACGGCGTCGAGGAAGTCCGCCACGAGCCGCCTGACCTCGTCCAGCGTCTCCTCGGGGTGGCGGCTGGGCTGCGAGAGCCCGAGCTCGACGAAGCCGGAGCCACCGCCGAACGCCGCCTTGTCGGTGATGGCGCAGACCACGTGCCGGCCGTCGAAGCTCAGCGTCTCGACGCTGATCTCGGGGCCGTCCAGGTACTCCTCCATCAGGAACTCGTCGAAGGAGTCGGCGCTGAACAGGTCCCCGACGGCCCACTGTTCGTCGTCGAGCGACCGGTAGCGCCCGGCGACGGCCTCCACGCCGGCCTCGTCGTCCACGCGGAACACGCCCACGCTGCCCGACTCGCGGACCGGCTTGACGATGATCGGGAGCCCGTGGGCCTTGACGAAGTCCCGCACGTCCTGGGCGGACCGGCCGATCGCCGAGGCCATCGGGCTGATGCCCTTCTCGGCGAGCCGCTGCCGCATCCGCCACTTGTCCAGGAGCAGTTCCACCGTCTCGACGGACTCGCCGTTCAGGCCGAGCTCCTCGTTGATCCGCGCCGCCGGCAGCAGCCCCAGCTCGAACAGGGCCACGGCCGACTGGAACGGGTACACCTCGTGTAACGCCCGGGCCAGCGGCAGGAAGCGGTCCATGTCGCCGTAGTCGAGCAGCAGCGCCTGGTCGACATGCGGCCAGTGGACACGGTCGTACGCGTCGGGGTACTGGGCGTGCACCACGTCGAGGCCGAGCTCGCGGGCCTTGCGCACAAGCTTCGGCTTGCCGCCGACGACCAGGACGCGAGGCCGTCCGGTGGGTTCGACATCGATGGACAATGCGGCTCCTTCTCTCGCGTGCCGACCCGCGGGATCGCCGGGAGTCGGAAATGGCGTCACGGCGCTGGAAGGATCAGTTCGGCACCTCCGCGCGGTGCGCCGCACGGAGGATCAGCGGCCTCGTGTCCGTCCACGTGCGGTCGAGACGGTGGGACGTTCGGCGCGGGATCCCCGACGGTGGTCCGGCCGACGGGTCGTCCCTGCCAATTGGTCAGAGGGAATGCTGGTCCTCGTGGTAAAGGATCACCGGTCGCAACGCTATCACGGTAAGCCTCACCGGGCCGGGTGACCGCCCTACGGCGCAACCCGGCTGACGAGACGTCAGCCGAGCACCTCCGCGATGGCGTCGACGCCGAAGTCGATCTCCTCGCGGGTGATCACCAGCGGCGGCGCGATCCGGAGGTGCGACCTGTTCTCCTTCACCAGCAGACCGCGCTCGAGCAGCGCCTCCGACACCGGCCGTCCGCTCGGCCGGCCCTCCGCGATCTCCACTCCGGCCCACAGGCCGCGCCCGTTGACCTCGGCGACGCCGTCCAGCTCGCCCAGCCGCGCGTGCAGGTACGCGCCGAGCTCGCGGGACCGCTCCTGGAACTCACCGGTCGCGAGCAGCTTCACCACGGCGCGGCCGACCGCCGCCGCCAGCGGGTTGCCGCCGAAGGTGGAGCCGTGTTCGCCCGGCTTGAGCACGCCCAGGACGTCGGCCCGGCCGATCACCGCGGACACCGGAAGCAGGCCGCCGCCCAGGGACTTGCCCAGGGTGTAGAGGTCCGCGCGGACGCCCTCGTGGTCGAGCGCCAGGGTCGCGCCGGTACGGGCGAGACCGCACTGCACCTCGTCGGCGACGAACAGCGTGGCGGTGTCGTCGCACAGCTGACGGACCTCGGCGAGATAGCCCTTCGGCGGGACGACCACGCCCGCCTCGCCCTGGACGGGCTCCAGGAGGACGGCCGCCGTGTGGTCGGTGATTGCCGAGCGCAGCGCGTCGACGTCGCCGTACGGCACGACCCGGAAGCCGGGCGTGAACGGGCCGAACTCCTTGCGGGCGACCGCGTCGGTGGACAGCGAGACCATCGTCGTGGTGCGGCCGTGGAAGTTCGCTCCCGCGACCACGATCTCGGCGGTGCCGTCCGGTACGCCCTTGACCTGGTAGGCCCACTTCCTGGCCACCTTCACGGCCGACTCGACCGCCTCGGCGCCGGTGTTGGCGGGCAGTACCGTCTCGGTGCCGGTCAGCTCGGCCAGTTCACGGCAGAAGAGGCCGAACTGGTCGTTGTGGAACGACCGGCCGGTCAGCGTCAGGCGGTCGAGCTGCGCCTTGGCCGCGGCGACGATCGCGGGGTGCCGGTGGCCGAAGTTGAGCGCGGAGTACCCGGCGACGAAGTCGAGGTGACGGCGGCCGTCGAGACCGGTCACCCAGGCGCCCTCCCCATGGCTGAGCACCACGGGCAGCGGGTGGTAGTTGTGCGCGCCCCAGCGTTCGGCCAAGGCGACGTGTTCCTGAGGGGAAGTGGCGTCCGGGGTCGTACTCATGGCGTGGTTCACCCTTTCGGCGGTTGATCACTGGTGCGGTGGAACACTGGCGCGGTGGGTCATCGGGGCGACGGGTCCTCGGGCGACGGGTCCTCCGCCTCCGCGTCGACCATGCCGGCGCTGAGGGTCGCCCCGTCCTGCGGGTCGATGAGCAGGAACGAGCCGGTGCGCCGGTTGTCGGCGTAGCCGTCGAGGGCGAGCGGCTCGGCGGTGCGGATCCGCACCCCGCCGATGTCGTTGGCGGACAGCCCGTCCTCGCACGGCAGCCGGCCGGCGACGGTGACGTCCATGCGGTACGTGATCTGCTCGACCACGGCCGGCACGGTCCGGGTGGTGTGCTTGAGCAGCACGCGCTGCCCCGGGCGCAGCGGGCGCTGGTCGAGGTGGCACACGGTGGCGCCGAAGCGCCGTACGGGCGAGGGAGCGGGGCCGGCGGTGAGCAGGTCGCCCCGGGCGACGTCGATGTCGTCGGCGAGCCGGACCGCGACCGACTGCGGCGCCCACGCGAGGTCGGTCATCCGGCCGAGCACGCTGAGGCCGACGACCGTGCTGGCCGCCCCGCCCGGCTGGACGAGGACGCGGTCGCCGACCGCGAGCCGGCCGGACGCCAGCTGCCCGGCCGGCCAGCGCTCCACCGCCTGCCGGTCGCCGGAGGGCTGCCGGATCACGTACTGCACGGGCAGGCGCAGCGGCATCCCGGCCGGGTCCGCCCCGACCGTCACGTTCTCCAGGTGGGACAGCAGCGTGTCGCCGCCGTACCAGTCCATCCTGGCCGACGGTTCCACCACGTTGTCGCCGGCCAGCGCCGACATCGGGATGGCGACGACGTCGGCGATGCCCAGCTCCCGGGCCCGCGCGGTGAACTCCTGCGCGATGGCGGTGAAGACGGACTCCTCGTAGCCGACGGCGTCCATCTTGTTGACCGCGAGCACGACGTGCGGCACCCGCAGCAGGGCCGTGATCGCGCAGTGCCGCATCGTCTGGTCCACGACGCCCTTGCGCGCGTCGACCAGGATCACCGCCAGGTCCGCGGTGGAGGCGCCGGTCACCATGTTGCGCGTGTACTGCACGTGCCCCGGTGTGTCGGCGAGGATGAACCGCCGCCGGGCCGTCGCGAAGTAGCGGTAGGCCACGTCGATCGTGATGCCCTGCTCGCGCTCGGACCGGAGGCCGTCGGTGAGCAGCGCCAGGTCGGGGCCGTCCTGCCCGCGCCGCCGGGACGCCTCCTCGACGGCCTCCATCTGGTCGGCGAGCACGGACTTGGTGTCGTACAGGAGCCGTCCGACCAGCGTGGACTTGCCGTCGTCGACCGACCCGCAGGTGGCCAGGCGCAGCAGGCCGCCCGAGGGCCGCCGGGACGCGCCGGAGCGGACTTCCGCCTCCGCAAGGTCCGTTGACATGTCTAGAAGTACCCTTCTCGCTTGCGGTCCTCCATGGCGGCCTCGGACAGCCGGTCGTCGGCCCGGCTCGCGCCGCGCTCGGTGACGCGGCTCGCCGCGATCTCGGCGATCACCGCCTCCACGGTCGAGGCTGAGGAGTCGACCGCGCCGGTGCAGGACATGTCGCCGACCGTGCGGTAGCGGATCTGCCGCTCGGTCACGGGTTCGTCGGCCCGGGGGCCGCCCCAGTCGCCGGCCGTCAGCCACATCCCGTCGCGCCGGAACACCTCGCGCCGGTGCGCGAAGTAGATCTCGGGCAGGTCGATGCCCTCGTGCTCGATGTACTGCCACACGTCCAGCTCGGTCCAGTTGGACAGCGGGAACACGCGGACGTGCTCGCCCGGCTCGTGGCGGCCGTTGTACAGCTGCCACAGTTCCGGCCGCTGCCGGCGCGGGTCCCAGGCGCCGAACTCGTCGCGCAGGCTGAACACCCGTTCCTTGGCGCGCGCCTTCTCCTCGTCGCGTCGGCCGCCGCCGAACACGGCGCCGTAGCGGCCGTCGCGGATGGCGTCGAGCAGCGGCACCGTCTGCAGCGGGTTGCGGGTGCCGTCGGGACGCTCCCGGAGCCTGCCGTCGTCGATGTACGCCTGCACGGACGCGACCTCCAGCCGCAGGCCGTGCTTCTCGACGATCCGGTCCCGGTAGGCGATCACCTCGGGGAAGTTGTGCCCGGTGTCCACGTGCAGCAGCGAGAACGGCAGCGGCGCGGGGGCGAAGGCCTTGAGCGCCACGTGCAGCATGAGGATCGAGTCCTTGCCGCCGGAGAACAGCAGCGTCGCCCGGTCGAACTCGCCGGCCACCTCGCGGAAGACGTGCGCCGCCTCGGTCTCCAGCATCTCCAGGTGCGACAGCGGCGGCACCGCGGGGCCGGTCGGCGGGCCGACGCGTCCGGGCGCGTCGTCGAGCGCGGCCCGCGCCACGGCGGTCACGACAGCCCGCGTGCGGTGAGCAGCGCACGCAGCAGCCGGACGGACTCCTCGACCGTACGGTCCTCGGTGGCGAGCCGCAGATCGGGGTCGACGGGCGCCTCGTAGGGGTCGTCCACGCCGGTGAGGCCCTGGAGTTCGCCGGCCGCCTGCCGGGCGTAGAGACCCTTCACGTCGCGGTCGGCGCACAGCTCCACCGGGGTCGCCACGTGCACCTCGACGTACGGGACGCCCAGCGCCGCGTGCCGTTCCCGCACCGCCGCGCGGGAGACCGCGTACGGGGCGATGACGGGTACGAGGACGGTGACGCCGTGCGCGGCGAGCAGCCCGGCCACGTAGCCGATCCGTCGCACGTTGGTGTCCCGGTCCTCCTTGGAGAAGCCCAGTTCCGCGGACAGCGCCGCGCGGACCTCGTCGCCGTCGAGCACCTGGACGCGGTGTCCTTCGGCGCGCAGCCGGTCGGCCAGGCCCCGCGCCAGCGTGGTCTTGCCCGCGCTGGGCAGTCCGGTCAGCCAGACCGTGCCGCCCTGCCACACGGCCGGTTCGCCGTTCGGTTCGCTCATGTTCGGAGCTCCCTCTCGCGCGGCCCGGCGGTGGCCGGCTCCGCGCACGTCATGGTTACCGTGGTGCCGGATCCGGCCAGTGCCCGGCTGACGGGGTCGGGCACCCGCCCGTCCGCGATGCGTACCGACCCGACGCCGCCGGCCAGCGCCTCCCGCGCGGCGACGAGTTTGAGCGCCATGCCACCGCCGGCGAACCGGCCGGGCGCGCCGCTCGCCGGCACCTCGAAGCTGCTCAGCACGCTGGTGTCGTCGTCGGGATCGGCCAGCACGCCCGGCGCGCCGGTCAGCAGCACCAGCCGGTCGGCGCCGAGCGCCGCCGCCAGGGCCGCCGCGACGCGGTCGGCGTCGACGTTCACCGGCTGGCCGTGCTCGTCCATCGCGGGCGGCGACACCACCGGTACGAAGCCGGACCGCAGCAGCGTCCGCGGCAGTTCGGTGCGGACCTCGCGCAGCCGGCCGCTGAGGTTGTCCCGGACCAGGGTCGTCCTGCCGTCCACGACGGACCGGACGGCGGCCTTGCGGCGGGCGCGCAGCATGCCGCCGTCCAGGCCGGTGAGGCCGACCGAGGGCACGCCGAGCCGGGACAGCTCGGCGACCATCTTCGGCTTGACCGAACCGGCCAGGGCGAGGACGACCACTTCGAGGGTCGCCGGGTCGGTGTACCTGGTGGACACGTTGTCCGGGGCGACCAGCCGGCGCTGCGGCACACCGAGCTTCCCGGCCAGCCGGGCGATCTCCGCCGAGCCCCCGTGCACCAGGAGAACGGATTCCCCGGCCCGGACGAGCGCGGCGACGTCGGCGCAGATGCCCGCGGCGTCGACGGCCGGGTTGCCGCCGCACTTGACGACGGTCAGCGGTCTGGTGGTCACAGTGTCTCCAGTCGCCGGGGCTCAGACGGGATGCAGGCCGGGGAAGGACAGGCCGAGGTTCTCCGGCCAGCCCATGCGGATGTTCAGGCACTGGACCGCGTTGCCCGCGCCGCCCTTCATGAGGTTGTCCAGTGCGGCGATGGTCACCAGCCGGCCGGCCTCCTCGTCGACGGCGAAGCCGACGTCGCAGAAGTTCGACCCGAGCAGGATCTTCGGCTCCGGGTAGCGGAACGTGCCGCGCTGGTGCGCCACGACCCGGACGAACGGCTCGTCCCGGTAGTGCTCGCGGAACGCCCTGCGCACCGCGGACCTGTCCGCGCCGGGGCGCAGCGTGGCGTGGCAGACGGTCTGCACGCCGCGCACGGCCTCGACCCCGGTCGCCGTCATCGCGGCCGAGATGCCCAGGTGCCGGGAGATCTCGGCCTCGTGCCGGTGCCCGGTCGGGGCGAACACCCGCATGGCGCCGCTGCGTTCGGCATGGAGGTTCGCCTCGCCCGCGGTGGCGCCGGAACCGCTCGAACCGGTGCGGGCGTCGAACTGCGCCTCCGGCTCGACCAGGCCCTCCGCCGCGAGCGGGTGCAGCGCGAGCACGCCCGCCACCGCCATGCAGCCCGGCACGCTGACCAGGTCGGCGGTGCGCAGCCGGTCCCGGTACAGCTCGGGGATCCCGGGCACGAAGTCGCCCAGGAGGTGCGGCGCGGCGTGCTCGGTGCCGTAGTAGCGCCGGAAGACCTCGGGGTCGTCGAGCCGGAAGTCCCCGGTGAGGTCGAAGACCTGCTTGGCCTGTCCCGTCCAGCGTTCCATCTGGGTCATGGCGGCGCGGTGCGGCGTGGCGAGGAAGACCACGTCGCACTCCTCCACCTCGTCCGCCGTGCAGAACGTCAGGTCGGTGGCGGACCGCAGGTTCGGGTGCACGCCGTCGACGCGCCTGCCGGGGAACCGGGAGGACACCGCGTGCGCCACCTCGACCTCGGGATGGCCGATGAGCAGGCGCAGCAGTTCCCCGCCGATGTAGCCGGCCGCGCCGACGACCGCGACGCGGATCACGTCGTACGCCCGGTGAGCGCCGTACGTCCGGTGGGCGCCGGGCGACCGGTGGGCGCCGGGCCGCTGGTGAGCGCCGGGCCGCCGGTGGGTGTCGTCCGTCCTCGCACGGTCACTCGCCCCAGTCCTCTTCGACCTCGGGCGCGAGGGCGAGGACCGCGGGGCTCAGCGCCACGATCTCCAACTCGCTGCGGCAGCCGGCGCACTCGACGATCTCGTTGAGCCGCACGGACGCGCTGAGCTGCACCTCGTCCTCGCACTCGGGGCAGGCCTGGGTCGTTGTGGTCGTCATCGGTGGTGTCCCTTCGGGTCGGTGGTTCCTCGGTGGTGCCTCGGTGGTGGTGGCTCAGTGGGGGGTGCCGGCCAGGGCCGTGGGGCCGGGGGCCGTCCTGTCGAGCGCGGTGCGGACCGTCCTGACGACCCGCTCCGCGGTGAGGTCGTAGTGCGCGACGAGGTGTTCCTGGTTGCCGACCTCGTCGACGAACCGGTCGGGCATGCCCAGCCGCAGCACGCGCGTGGGTGCTTCCTCCGCCAGCGCCTCGGCCACCGCGCCGCCGAGGCCGCCGCCGCGCCAGTGCTCCTCGAGCGTCACGACGAGACTGGCCGGTCCGGCCGCCGCCACGAGCGCCTCCGTGTCGAACGGCCGCAGCGTGTGCAGGTTCAGGACGGTGGCCTCGATGCCGAGCCCGGCGAGGGTGTCCGCGGCGTCGAGGCAGGCGAGCACCGGGTACGGACCGCAGCACGCGAGGACCACGTCGCCGCCCCGGCGCAGCGTCTGCGCCCTGCCGATGACCGGGGGAGGGGCCGTGTCCGGCAGCGCGGGTGACGGCTTGCGGCCGAGCCGGACGTAGAGCGGTCCCGCCAGGTCCAGACTCTGCTCGACGAACGCCTCCGTGGCGGCGGCGTCGGCGGGCACGACCACGGTCATGCCCGGCAGCGTCCGCATCACGGCCAGGTCCTCGAGTGCCTGGTGGGTCGGGCCGAGGTGACCCGCGGCGAGACCGCCGTGGGTGGCCATGACGCGCACCGGCAGCCGGTTGTAGGCGATGTCGATCTTGATCGCTTCCAGGGCGCGGGACGTCGCGAAGGCGGCCATCGTGTTGACGAACGGCATCCGCCCGCACGCCGCCATGCCCGCGGCGATGCCCATGAGGTTGTGCTCGGCGATGCCGAGGTTGAGGTACTGCTCGCCGGCCGCCGCCGCGTGGTCCGCGCTGAACAGACCGGTGTCGCTGTCCAGGCAGATCAGTCCGGGGTTCGGGCCGAGCAGGGAGAGGAGGGAGTCCCGGTAGGCCTCTCGGGTCGCGCGGCTCATCCTTCGGCCTCCGAGGTCTTTCGTAGCGCGGCCGTCGCCCGCGCGTGGTTGCGCGGGGACAGCGTCACGTAATGACTGGCCGCCCGTCCGGCGAGGAACGGCAGCCCCTGGCCCTTGACCGTGCGGGCGATGAGCACGCTCGGCTTGCCCGGTTCCCACGGCCCGGCGGACAGGTGCTCCGCCAGCTGGTCCGCGTCGTGGCCGTCCACCTCGCGCACCGACCAGCCGAAGGCGCGCCAGCGGTCGGCCAGCGGTTCCATCGGGGCGATCCGCTCGGTGGAGCCGGTCAGCTGCAGCCCGTTGCGGTCCACCACGGCGACCAGCCGGTCCAGGCGCAGTGACGCGGCCGCGATGGCCGCCTCCCACACCGAGCCCTCCTGGAGCTCGCCGTCGCCGAGCAGCACGAAGCTGCGCGCGTCACGGCCCGCGTACCGGTGGGCGAGCGCGAAGCCGCAGGCCAGCGCGAGACCGTGGCCGAGCGAGCCGGTCGGCAGCTCGACGCCGGGCACCGCGCGCACCGGATGGCCCATCAGCCGGCTCCCCGGCCGCCCGTACGTGGCGAGTTCCCCGACCGGCAGGAAGCCCCGCTCGGCCAGCGTCGCGTACAGGGCGACGGCGGCGTGGCCCTTGCTCAGCAGGAAGCGGTCGCGGTCCGGGTCGTCCGGCCGCTCCGGGTCCACGTTCATCACCGAGAAGTACAGGGCGGTGAGCACCTCGGTGGCGGAGAACGCACCGCCCAGGTGCCCGCCCTCCGGCCCCGCGCACATGTCGACGACGTGCGCGCGGATGCGTGCGGCGACCGTCTCCAGCGACTCCCGCGTCGGAGTCCGGGTGGCGGTCACGACCGGGCCGCCGCGAGGGTCGCCACCATGTCGCGGTTGGCCCACACCTTCTCGAAGGCGTCCGCGTAGAGGCGGAGCAGCTCGCCGGAGCCGGGATGGAGGTGACGCTTCTGCAGGGTCAGCGAGTCGGCGATGACCGCCCGGGCCACCGGGTAGCCCTCGCCCTTCACCGGTGCCGGCGCGCCGGTCACCGTCCACGGGTAGCCGGAGCCGAAGCCGACCCGGTCGACGAACACCTTCTGGTCGGGCAGCGGCATGAGCTGGTACTGCGACATCGGCACGCCCTCGGCGCGCAGCAGCCGGCGCAGCGCCGAGCGCAGCGCCTCGGGCCGTACCCCGTCGAGGCCGAACGCGGCCGGGTCGAAGCGGAACCGCAGGATGTGCCAGGCGTGGGTGGTGTCCGGGAGCGCGGTCGGCACGCGCAGGCCGGGCAGCTGCGCGAGCCGGCCGAGGAACTCGGTGACGTTGCGCTGCCTCATGTTCTCGTAGTCGTCGAACCGGGCGAGCTGGGCGTCGGTGAACGCGGCCTGGAGGGCGTTCATCTTGTGGTTCCAGCCGAGGCCGTACGAGATGTAGTCGCGGTCGCGGCCGGCCTCGATCACCTCGCCGAACTGCCTGCCCTTGCGTACGGCTTCGGCGAGACCGGCGTCGCCGGTCACGAGCAGTCCGCCCTCGCCGCAGGTGGGGATGTTCTTCGTGGCCTGGAGGCTGAACGCGCCCGCGTCGCCGATCGAGCCGACCGGCCGCCCGCGGTGGGTGGCACCGGGCGCCTGCGCGGCGTCCTCGACCACGGCGAGGCCGTGCCGGCGGGCGATGTCGGTGATCCGGTCCATGTCGGCGGGGGCGCCGTGCAGGTGCACCGGGACGATCGCCCTGGTCCGGTCGGTGATGCGGCGCTCGATGTCGTCCGGGTCGATGTTGAACGTGACCGGGTCGATGTCGGCGAACACCGGAACGGCCATCTGGTGCACCGGCGCGAGCCCGGTGGCGATGAAGCTCATCGCGGGGACGATCACCTCGTCGCCCGGTCCCACGCCCAGCGCGGCCAGCGCGAGGGAGAGCGCGGCGGTGCCGGTGGACACCGCGACGCAGTGCTCGTGGCCGAAGTGCCGTGCCCAGCGCTCCTCGAGCGTGGAGACCGGGTTCGCGCCGTCCGAGTTCGACACCAGCCTCGCGCCGTCGAGCGCGTCGAGGACGGCCTTGCGGTCCTCGTCCTCGACCAGCGGCCAGTCCACGTGGCGCCGGTCCCTCGGCACGGCCGCGGTACCGCCGAACGCTGCCAGCTTGCTCATCACTGTCCTCTCGACATGGTCACGGTGGTCGGCCGGGGCACGGTCACAGGCGGGTCGCCGCCGCGCCGACGGCGTCGACCGCGGTCGCGTACCGGGCGCGCAGCACGGTGGCGTGGTGCGCGATGTCGGCCGCGACCCCGCGGGGGTCGTCGAGGCCGTGCGCGCCGGTGATCCGCAGGCCGGTCCACGCGTGGGCGACGGCCTCGACCGCGCGTCCGGCGCCGGCCAGCTCCGGGTCGCCCCATTCCCGGCCGCAGCGGCGCAGCAGCTCGCCGTGGAGGGCGGCCTGCGCCTGCATGCCCCAGCCGAACGGGTACAGCTCGCGCAGCGCGTCCGCGTCACCGGCGCGGCAGCGGCCGGTGAGTTCCGCGGCGAACGCGTCGAGTCCGGCGAGTCCGGTACGGGCCGGGCCCGCGGTGGTGAAGCCCTCGACGTCGGTGCGCAGGAAGCCGCCGAGCACCTCCGGAGTCAGCGGCGGCGGCACGGCGTCGAGCCGGACGTCGAGGCAGCGCCTGCCGATCCGCGAGTCGCTGAAGAACGCGTCCTGGTGGTCGGTCGGGTTGGCCGAGCCCCAGCTGCGCAGGAAGGCCTCGACGGGGACGGCGCCGCGGAAGGCCGGCGGCATCGCGTCGGAGACGTACACGACCCCGCGGACCTCGTCCAGGCCGTAGACCACCACCAGGTGGGCGGCGTGCACGTCGCTGTACGCGGGCCGGAACGGCAGGTGGTAGTTGTCCACCGCGGCGATGACCGGCCGGTCGTCGGCCAGGCTCTCGCGCACCTCCCGCCAGACGTCGTCCTCGTCGGCCGGCTGCCACCAGCGCGCGTGCAGGTCGTGGTGCGGCGCGAGGGCGGCGCCGAGGTCGGTCTCACCGGACTCGCCGGGCAGGCACGGGTAGTAGAACTCCTCGGACCTGACGTCCCCCGGCAGGTGCAGGAACCGCCAGCCCGCGCCGAGCACGGCCAGCGGATCGGCGCCCGCACGGGCCACGATCGCGCCGAAGGTGGACTGCAGGCAGCTGATGGGGTCGCGGTACCACAGCTCGGGCTCCGGCCCGGTGATCAGGTACGTCCTCGCCGTCACGTCGCTCGTCATGCCCCGGCCTCCGTCCGCTGCAGGGTGACCGCGAAGACGTGCACCGCGATGTTGCGGGGCAGCCGGACGCCGGTTAGGCCGGCCCGCCGGGTGACGGGCACCCGCTGCGCCCACATCAGCGCGGAAACGTTGCGCTGCACATGGTGCGGGTAGTGCATGACGAGGCTCTCGAAGGCCTTCACCTCGCCGAACCACGCGGGCGCCGCCCAGAAGTCGGAGACCCGCAGCGGCTCCAGGTCGACCGCGCCGTCGGCGAAGTGCATCCCGACGGTGTCCTCGCAGCGCCGCTCCGAGGCCGCGAGCACGTGCACCCAGTCGTAACGGCCCTCCGGCACCTCGAGGAACTGGCCCTCGCACCGCACGTTGTCGGGACCGTCCAGGACCGGAGGGAACCGGAAGGGAACGCCCGCCACGTGCACGAGGCTCCCGCCCGCGGGCAGGTATTCGGCGGCGAACGAGTTCCCCCAGACGTTGAACCGCCCCGCCTTGGTGTCCGTCGCCGCGGAGACGGCGGTGTTGTTGCGGTGGCCGGAAATGTCGACCGGATCGCACAGCCGGGTGACGGCGGAAGAAACCGGCATGTCCGTCACGTGATCCCCCTCACTGGAATGCCGTTCGGAGTTCCCGAACGAGGCCGCTGATTCGCGCTGTTCGTCCACACCGTGATGACCTCGAATGCCTGAAATCGGCGCCCCGTCCCAACCGACGGGGAATTTCGCCGGCCATTCCGGCGGGGCGGTCACGGGCGAAGTGCGGCGGCGCGCAGCTCCTCGTAGAACGGCAGGTGGTAATCGCGGTAGGCCCGCAGCACCGGGTCCGCCTCGACCGTCTCGGCGCCGCGGCCGGAGCCGCGCGTGAAGCCGGCGGTCCGGCTGGTCGACTCGTGCCAGCGGCTGGTCGCCTCCCACTCCGAGCGCATGCCGGGCTGCCAGTTCAGCGCGTCCGGCAGGAAGGGGATGCCCACCGCGTCGCAGTACGCCCGCACGGTCTCGGCCGGCCGGTCGAGCAGGTCGTCCGAGTCGATCACGACCGGCGTGACGCCGGTGGCGGCCCGTACGGCCAGGAAGATCTCGTGCAGCCGGGCGAAACCGATCTCGTCACGGCCCAGGTCCGGGTTGAGCTTGTGGTGGGAGGCGATGGCCTCGGCCGGGTGACGGATGATGAAGGTGTGCGTCGCGGCCGCGAGGAAGGCCTCGTCGGCGAGCAGCGCCGGATAGGCGAAGTCGGTCGTGTCCTTGAAGAACACCGGCTGCCGGGCCGCGATGCCGCGCAGCTCCGCGAGCACGTCCTGCTCGCTGCGCGCGACCCGCTCGCCGACCTTCACCTCGCCGAAGTCGACCACCTGGGAGAACGGCTCGTGCACGACGACGCGGTCGCCCCGCTCCGCCATCATCCGCGCGAACGCGGTGGAGCGGGATCGGGGCGCGCTCCACAGCGCGAGCACCGGTATCCGCTCTGGTGTGTGGTCCACGATTTCCCCTTCGCTCTGGCCCGCCCGTCGTGAAACCGGACGGAAAGCGCGCGGTGAACTCCGCGGTCCCCGGCCGGAATCCCGTCAAGCGTGACACGGGTGGCGGCCGGCCCGGGTAAGCGAAATGAGCAGCCGGAGGAGAGCAAAGTAAACACAATGCGTCCCCGCCGTTGAACTTGTCGCGGACGCGCGCCGCGGCGACTCGCCCGTAACGTCCCTCCGACGCGGCAGACCGGTCGTGCCGTCCGGTCCACCAGTGGTCCTACTACGGAGGTCACGTGTCAGCGACAGCAGAGCACCCGGGCGACGGCGGCATCGCCGTACTCGCCAGCAGGGTCGGCGCGGACGAGAAACGGCTGTTCGACGCGTTCGACCGGCGCGGCGTCGCCTTCCACCACGTCGACACGCGCACACAGTGGTTCCCGGCCGGACAGCGCGACCTCCCCTGGAGCCTCGCCCTGAACCGGGAGATCGGCCAGGCCCGCGCGGCGTACGCGGCCCGCTGCCTCGCCGCGGCCGGGGCCGAGGTGGTCAACAGCGCGGAGGCGACCGAGGTCTGCGGCGACAAGTGGCGCACCACACTGGCCCTCCAGGCGGCCGGACTGCCGATCCCGCGCACCGCGCTCGGCCTCACCCCGCAGGCCGCGCTCACCGCCCTCGACTCCCTCGGCTACCCCGCGCTGATCAAACCGCTGGTCGGCTCCTGGGGCCGGCTGATCGTCCCCCTGAACGACCGGGCCGCCGCCGAAGGCGTGCTCGAATACGTCGGCGCGCTGCCGAGCCCGCAGTCGCACCTCGCGTACGTGCAGGAGCTCGTCGACAAGCCCGGCCGGGACATCAGGGCCGTCGTCGTCGGCGGCGAACTCCTCGGCGCCGTCTACCGGACCGGCGAGTCGACCCGCACCAACGTGGCGCTCGGCGGCCGGACCCTGCCGTGCGAGGCGACACCGGAGCTCACCAAGCTGGCGGTCGAGGCCGCCGCGGCCGTCGGCGCCGACATCGCCGGCGTCGACCTGATCGAGGACCGCGACGGCCGGCTGCTCGTCCTCGAGGTCAACCACCGCGTCGAGTTCTCCGGCTTCCAGTCCGCCCTCGGCGACCGGGTCGACGTCGCGGACCGCATCGTCGAACACCTACGGGAGCGAGCGCAACGATGAACTGGGCATTCACTTCGTCCGGCAACGTCACCGAGACGTGCGCCGTCGGGCTGCTGCGCGGGATGCTGGAGATCCCCTCCTCGTCCTACCAGGAGCGTGCGCTGGCCGACTACCTGGCCGAGGCCATGACCGACCTGGGCTTCCAGGCCCACATCGACACCGTGGGCAACCTCATCGGCGTGATCGAACGCGGCGACGGCCCGACCCTGATGCTGCTGGGCCACCTCGACACCGTCCCCGGCCAGATCCCGGTCCGCTCCGAGGACGGCCGGCTGTACGGCCGGGGCGCCGTCGACGCCAAGGGACCGCTCGCCGCGATGATCTGCGCCGCCGCCGGCGCCGCCGGCTTCCCCGGCCGGATCGTCGTCATCGGCGTCGTCGAGGAGGAGACCCCCAAGTCGCGCGGCGCGATGGCGATCCGCGCCACCCACGACCGGCCGGACGCCCTGATCGTCGGCGAACCCAGCGGCTGGTCGAGCGTGGTGATCGGCTACAAGGGCAAGCTCGACCTGCGCTACACCGTCACCTGTCCCGCCACCCACCCGAGCAACCCGGAGCCCAAGGCGTCGGAACTGGCCGTGGAATCCTGGAACGCGCTGGTCGACCTGCTCGGCCCGGACGCGGGCCACGACGCCTTCGCCAAGCCCGGCGCCACGCTCGTCCAGCTCAACGCCGACCTCACCTCGGCGACCGTCGACCTCAGCGTCCGCACCCCGCCGGGCTTCGACGTGGAAGGGCTCGTGACCGGACTGCGCGAGCGGCTGCCCGCCGGCCGGCTGGAAGTGCTGAACTCGGTGGAGGCCTGCCGGGCCGACCGCTCCAACCCGGCGGTCCGCGCGCTGGTCTCCGGCATCCGCCGGGTGCACGCCCAGCCCCGGCTCGTGGTGAAGACGGCCACCTCGGACATGAACACCCTCGCCGAGGTCTGGGACATCCCCATGGCGACCTACGGCCCGGGCGACAGCAGACTCGACCACGCCGACACCGAGCACATCGTGCTGTCCGACTTCCTGCGCGGCATCGACGTCCTGTCCACCGCCATCGCGGAACTGGCGGACCTGCCCGTCCGCCCCGACGCCCAGGCCACCGACGCGCTGCCCGAAGGGAGTCTGCGTTGACCGGAACGACCCAGCGCCTCGCCGCGCTGCCCGCGGAGCGCCGCGCACGGTTCCTCGCCCTGCTGAAGGCGACCGTGGAGGAAACCGCGGCGCAGGGCCCGACGCCCCGCGGGAACACCGGCCCCGCACCGCTGTCCGCCACGCAGGAGACCCTGGGGGAGCCCGGCCGCCCGGCGGCCGACGGCCCCGCCGACCGGCTGCCGCTGTGCCTGCGACTGCGCGGCGACCTGGACGCGGGCGCCCTGCGAACGGCGCTCGCCGCGGTCGTGGCCCGGCACGAGGCGCTGCGCACCGCGGTCGTCCCGCGCGAGGGCGGCCCCGTGCAGGTGGTCGCCCCCCAGGTCCGGGTCGACCTGACACCGGCCGAGGCGCCGGGCGACGACCACGAGCGGCGGCTCGCCGCCGCCCGGGCCCTGGTCGAGGAACGGATCGCGGAACCCTTCGACGTGGGCCGGGCGCCGCTGTGGCGCGCGCTGCTCGTCCGGGTCGCGCCCGACGACCACCTGTTCCTGTTCGTCGCGCACCGCGTGGTGTGCGACGAGCGGTCGCTCGCCCTCCTGGCCGGCGAACTGGCCGAGGTCTACCGCGCGTCGAAGGACGGCGACGCACCGCGGCTGCCCGCGCTCCCCGTGCAGTACCCGGACCACGCGGCGTGGCAGCGCGACCGCCTCGACGGCGCCGAGCTCGACCGCCTGGCCGGCTACTGGCGCGACAGGCTCGCGGGCGCCGAGGTCCTGGAGTTCCCCACCGACCGGCCGCGCGGCGACACGCCCGCGTACGCCGGCGACGCCCTCGGCTTCACGGTCGGACACGAGGCCCTGGAGCGGGCGAGGACCCTGGCCCGGGAGGAGGGGACGACGCCGTACGACGTCCTCCTCGCCGCGTTCTTCACCCTGCTGCACCGCTACTCCGGCCTGGAGGACCTGGTCATCGGCTCGCCCGACGCGAACCGGCGGCACGCCTCCGTGGCCTCGGTGATCGGACCCTTCGCCGACACGACGGTGCTGCGCGGGGACGTCTCCGGCGACCCGGCCTTCCGGGAACTGGTCCGACGGGTCGGCCGCGTGGTCTCCGAGGCGCACGAACACGGCGGACTGCCGTTCACCGAGCTGGTCCGCGCCGTCGACCCGGCCCACGACCCCTCGCGCTCACCGCTGTTCCAGATCGTGTTCGCGGCGCGGGAGGCGGACGCGCCGGCGGAACTGCCCGGCCTCACGACGACCCGCGAGGACGTCCCCACCGACACCTCCCGGCACGACATGAGCTGGACCCTGGTCGAGCCGGCGGCGCCCGGCACCGACGCCGTCCTGCACATCGCGTTCAACACCCACCTCTTCGACGGCGAGAGCATCGCCCGGTTCGCCCGGCACTACGACGGACTCCTGCACACCCTGACCGCCGACCCCGACGCGCCGCTGTCCGCGGCCGACGTGCTCAGCCCGGCCGACAGGGAGTTCCTCGACCGGGTCGGCAGCGGGCCGGTGCGCCCCGTGCGCGAGACCACCGTCGTCGAGCAGTTCGAGGCCCGCGTCCGGGAGGCCCCGGACCGCGTGGCGCTCGTCGTCGAGGACGTCCCCACGAGCTACGCCGAACTCAACGCCCGCGCGAACCGGCTCGCCGCCCTGCTGCGCGAGCGCGGCGCCGGGCCGGGCACGCGGATCGGCCTGTGCCTGCGCAGGAACGCGGACCTGACCACGGCCATGCTGGCCGTCCTCAAGACCGGCGCGGCCTACGTGCCGCTCGACCCGACGCACCCGCCCGCGCGCGTCGCGGAGATCGCCGCCGACTCCGGTCTGCACACCGTGGTCGCGCACGCCGCCGTCGCCGCCGCCGTCAGCGCGGTCACGGCGCCCGTCGTGACCCTGGACGAGGTCCGCGCCGACCTCGCGGCGATGCCCGACACCGACCCGCCGCTCGCGGCGCAGCCCGGCGACCTCGCGTACGTCATCTACACCTCCGGCAGCACCGGACGGCCGAAGGGCGTCCTGCTCGAACACCGCGGCGTGGTCAACTTCATCGACTCCGCGCGCGAACTGTTCGACCTGACACCGGCCGACCGCGTGCTCGGCTTCGCGTCGATCACCTTCGACGTCTCCGTGTTCGAGACCTTCTCCGCGCTGCTCACCGGTGCCCGGCTCTGCCTGGCGACCGACGACGAACGGCTCTCCATCGACCGGCTGCAGTCGCTGATGGAACGCGCCGGCATCACCGTCATCGACCTGCCGCCGACCGTGATGCCGCTGCTCGCCCCGGAGAGGTTCACCGACCTGCGGATCGCGTTCGTCGGCGGCGAGGCCTTCAGCGGCGAGCTGGTGAACCGGTGGAACCCGGGCAGGCGGCTGTTCAACGGCTACGGCCCGACCGAGTGCACCGTGACGATGATCGTCGAGGAGTGCCCCGGCACCTGGGACGCCTCGCCCCCGATCGGCCTGCCCATGACCAACCACGTCGCGCACGTCCTGGACCGCGACCTGCGCCAGGTGCCGGTCGGCGTGCCCGGCGAACTGGTCATCGGCGGCGCCGGACTGGCCCGCGGCTACCTCGACCGGGACGAGCTGACCGCGGAGAAGTTCGTCGCCGACCCCTTCGGCACCGCCCCGGGCGGCCGCCTCTACCGCACCGGAGACCTGGTGAAGCGGCTGCCGGACGGCCGCCTCGTCTTCCTCGGCCGGATCGACCAGCAGGTCAAGATCCGTGGCCTGCGGATCGAACTCGGCGAGGTCGAGTCGGCACTGGCCGGAGTGACCGGCGTCGGACAGGTCACCGTGCGGCCGTGGACCGACGACGCCGGCGACAAGCACCTCGTGGGCTACCTGACGGGCGTCGCCGAGGAGCAGCTGCCCTCGGTGCGCGAACAGCTCGGCACCGTCCTGCCCTCGTACATGATCCCGTCGTACTTCGTCGTCCTCGACGAACTCCCGCTCACCAGCAGCGGCAAAGTCGACTGGCGCAAACTGCCCGCGCCGGACCCGGAGTCGGCGGGCGACGGCGCGGGCGACGAGCCGCGCACCGCGACCGAACGGGTCCTGCTCCACGACGTGCTCGGCCCGCTGCTGCGCAACGCCCGCCTCGGCGTGCACGACGACTTCTTCCTCGCCGGCGGCAACAGCCTCCAGGCCGCCCAGCTGATGTCGGCGATCAACCGCCGGTTCGGGGTGGAGATCGCGCTCGGCGACTTCTTCGCCTCGCCCACCGTCGCCCACCTGGCCGCCACCGTCGACGCCGGCCGCGCCGCGCGGCGCGGCGCGGACGACGATCCGCTCGGCCACCTGGAGCACCCGTCCGACGAACCGGACCGGCACGCCGCGGGGGCCGCGGCCGGCGACCGGGCTCCGGTGCTGATGCGCCCGCCCGGCCCCGCGCAGGTCGTCCTGCTGCACCCGTCCGGCGGCGAACTGTTCTGCTACGTACCGCTGGTCAGGGCGCTGCGCGAGGGCATCGGCGTGGCCGGCTTCGCCGCCGACCCACGGGACGCCGCCCTGCCACCCGAGGACGGTGTGACGGCGACCGCCGCCCGGATCGCGCGGGCGCTCGTCGCCGCCGGACCGCCGGAGGCGTACTGCCTGGCCGGCTGGTCCTACGGCGGCGTGCTCGCCTTCGAGGTCGCCCGGCAGCTGGAACGCGACACCAGGGCACGCCCGCCGGTCGTCCTCCTCGACGCCTCCTACGACGAGGACC
This sequence comes from Streptomyces sp. NPDC127092, assembly GCF_042722475.1. NCBI lineage: Bacteria > Bacillati > Actinomycetota > Actinomycetes > Kitasatosporales > Streptomycetaceae > Streptomyces > Streptomyces sp. NPDC127092. The sequence continues at coordinate 100,430 of NZ_JBHXFE010000019.1, read as the reverse complement.
TCGTGCCGCTCGACGAACGGACGGTACGGCAGCGGTTCGTGCACGACGTCGCCCGGCTGGCCGGCCAGGACGGCCCGGCGGTACGCGCGGTCCTCGACGACCCGGCGGCCGGCGAGGCCGGCATCCGGCGGACGCTGACCGCGCTCGGCGTCGAACTCGAGCTCGGGGACGAGGAACTGGCCGCCCGTTACGCGACCTTCCGCGCCTGCGCCCTCGCACAGCAGGCGTACCGCCCCCCGAGCCCGTACGGCGGACCCGTCACGCTGCTCACCGCCTCCAACCACGCGGCCGTCGCGGCGGAATGGCGCACCGCGTGCACGGGCCCCTTCCGGTCCGGCGAACTGCCCGGCGACCACTACACGCTGTTCACGGAACCGGCGCTGAGCCGGATCGCCGCCGCGATCGAATGCACACTCGCCACCTGAGGAGACGCCCATGCGGTTCGGATTCACCGAGGAACAACAACGGTTCCGGGCGGACGTGCGCAGGGCCCTGCGCTCCGCCGAGGTGCGCGCCGCGGTCGCGGACGCCACCCCCGCGGACGGCGTCGAGCCGGACCAGCGGCCGCTGTACCGCCTGCTCGGCAAGCTCGGCCTGCTCGCCGTGCACTGGCCCGCCGAGTACGGCGGATCGGGCCGGCCGTTCACCGACGCCGCCATCGTCGCCGAGGAACTGGTGCGCGCGGACGTGCCGGACACCCTCCACGTCAACACCATCCAGATCATCGGCCAGTTCCTCCTCATGGCCGGCAGCACCGAGCAGAAGCGACGGCACCTGCCCGCCCTGGCGAGCGGCGAGCGCTTCGGCTCGGTGCTGTACACCGAACCCGACGCCGGCTCGGACCTCGGCGCCCTGAGGACGGTCGCCGAGCCCGACGGCGACGGCTACCGGATCACCGGCACCAAGGTCTTCAGCCTCAAGACCCGCTTCGTCGACCTGGGCCTGTGCGCCGCCCGTACGACACCGGGAGCCGGCAAGTACCAGGGCATCAGCCTGTTCCTGGTCGACATGAACGCCCCCGGCGTCACCGTGACCGTCATCCCCAGCGTCAACGACGAGCAGTTCCACCACGTCGAGCTCGACGGCGTCGCCGTGTCCGGCGACGACCTCATCGGCGCACGCGACCAGGGATGGCCCCTGCTCAACCAGGCCCTGGCCATCGAACGCACCGGCCTCGACTACCACCTCAAGGCGGAACACTGGCTGGACGCCGCCCTCGAGGCGCTGGTCGACCAGGCGCCCGACGCGCCGCACGACGCCCACCTCGAACGGATCGGCCGCTGGGACGGCGCGCTCCTCGCGGACCACGCCCTCGCCTGGGAGGTGATCACCGGACTCGCGCACGACCGCGTCGACGAGGTCGCGGCCGCCGTCGCCAAGTACCACAGCAGCGAACTCGCCCAGGACATCGCCGCGTGGGCCGCCGACATCCCGAGCCCCCGGCAGCGGGCCGACCGCACCAGAGCCGCCGTGATCCTCGACTCCGCCGGCCGGGAGGCGCCCGGCCTCACCCTGTCGGCGGGGACCTCCGAGGTAATGCTGCAGATCATGGCCGCCGCGTTCGACTCCATCGGACAGGAGAAGCGCTGACATGGACCTCACCCCCGATCCGCTGCTCGTCCAGCTGCGCAAGGCCGTGCGCGGCTCGCTCGCCGCCCTCCCCGTACGGCCGGAGGTGCACGGCGCGCCGGTGGCCGACGGAGCCTCCGGCCCCGCGCGGACCGTGCTCGACCGCCTGGGCGCGGACGGCTTCGAACGGCCCGCCGCGGCCGGCGGCCTCGACCTCGGTCTGACGGCCGGCGTGCTCGTCAGCGAGGAACTCGGCCGCGCGGCACGCGGCAACCCGTACCGGGCCGACGCGCTCGCCGCCGACGTGGGCGGCCCGCCGGGCGCGGCCCTGGCCGGCCTGGAAGCGCTGCCGGCCGGCACCGGGATCACCGCCCGACCGCGCGACGGCGGCTGGGAGCTGACCGGCACCGTCACCGTCGACGACCCGGAAGCCGGGCGGCCGCTCCTCGTGGCCACCAGGACGGACGCCGGTCCGGTGCTCGTCGCGGTGCCGGCCGGTGCACCCGGCGTCCGCGTCGACGGCGGGTGCTGGCCGCCGGCCGTCCGCTTCGAGGCCACGCCGGTCACCGCGGCCGACGTCGTCGGCTCGCTGGACGACGCCCCGGCCGGCCCGCTCGCGCGGGCCCGGCTCCGGCAGGCCGCCTATCTGCTCGGCATCGCCGACGGCGCGCACGAGATCGCGGTGCGCTACGCCGGTACCCGGCGGCAGTTCGACACCAGACTGCGCGATCTGCCGGCGGTGGCCTTCCCGCTGGCGCGTGCCATGGTGGCCCTGCGCGCGACGAGGGCGGCGGTGTACCGGGGCGCCTGGCTGGTCGACGCCGCGCACGACCGGACGGCCACCGGCGAGGTCGCGGACGCCGCAGGCGGCACCGAGGGCCTCGGCAGCGTGGACGCCGCCGCCGGCACGGCGCCCGTCGTGGCGCTCGCGACGGCCGCCGAGACCGCGCGCGACGTCGTACGGCTGTGCATGCAGAGCTGCGGCGTACGGGCGATGACGACGGAGCTCGGTCTGCACCGGTACTTCCGGCTGGCCGCCGCCGAGTCGAGCCGGTACGGCGAGCCCGCCGCGCTGTGGCGGCTGGCCGGCGCCGCCCGCCTCGACCGGGCCCGGCGCGCCGTCGGGGAGAACGGCGCGGGGCGCTCGGTCGTGGCGGCGGGCCGGCCGGGGTGAGATCCACCCCGCCGAAGTCTGGCCGCGCCCCTGGCCTTCCGCCGGCCGGTACGCGTCCGATGAGCCAGGCGCTGATCCCGCCGGACAGGCCCTAGATCAGCCCGGACTGGTAGGCCAGAGACACGAGCTGGGCGCGGTCGCGGACGCCGAGCTTGGTGCGCACCCGGTAGAGGTGGGTGCGCACGGTGGCCACGCCGATGGTGAGCTCGCGGGCCACCTCCTCGGTCGACATGCCCCGTGCCACCATCTGGGTCACCTCCCGCTCCCTCGGCGTCAGTTCGGTGACCTCCGGGTACGGCGCCGACTCCGGCGTGTCGGGCTGCTCGCGGAACCACGTGACCAGGCGGTGCGCGATGTCCGGTGCGAGCATGGTCCGGCCGGCCGCCGCCGCCCGGATCGCCGTGACCAGTTCCTGCGGGCTGGCGTCCTTGCCGAGCAGGCAGCTCGCGCCGGCGTGCAGTACGTCGCTGACCGTCTTGTCGGTGTCGGACCGGGTGAACACGACGATGTTCGGCCGCGTCTCCTCCTTGCCGAGCCTGCGGATCATCTCCAGTCCGTCGATGGTCCGCAGGCTGAGATCGGTGACTATCACGTCCGGGCGTTTGGTGCGCACCAGGACGATGGCCTCCATGCCGTTGTCGGTCGTGCCGATCACGTCGATGTCGGGCACGGCGTCGAGCAGGGTCCGTAAGCCGTCCCCGATGACCGGCAGTTCGTCGCAGATGAGTACACGAATGGTCACTGTTTCCGCCTTTATGGGGGTGTAGGTGGAAGTCCGTTTGCTGCCGCGGGCCTGGGTCTCAGGCGGTTCGGCAGCCTTGTCGTGCACCTCGCCGCCTCCGGTGCGGACCGCGAGGCTGGTTCCTCTCCAGCCTGCGCGGGCAGCCGCTTCAGTGTCCACACTGCGGACGAGGCGACACGAGAAGTTGATCGCGAACGCGCCAATGCTGAGTCGGGAAGGACGGCTCTGTTCCTGCGACGAATCGTGCCCATGGAGCCATGGGCAACTGCGGTTCCGTGGAGCTGTGGAGCGGGCCCATGAGGTTCTAAACCACGCCTTGATCGAGTGTCAAGCAGTCTCCTCCGGTCGTGTCCCGCGGGCCGCGGAGGCGGCAACTGCCCTGCACAGGACCACACTTGACCAATATGACCATGGCATGTTGACCGCTTCGACCGCAGCGTGTTTGAGTCGGCTGGCCCTGGCCTCCGCAGAGAGGAAAGACCCCCGATGAGCCTCGTCGACGTGCACACCGAATGGGATCCGCTCGAAGAGATCGTGGTGGGGACCATGGCAGGCGCACGGGTGCCGGTCCCGGACAGAAGCCTGGTCGCCGTGGAGTATCCGGGGAAGGCGGACGACCCTCAGCGGATTCCCTCCGGCCCCTACCCGGGCCATGTCGTCGAGCAGACCGAGGCCGAGCTCGAGGAACTGGTGGACATCCTCACCGGCCTCGGGGTGAAGGTGCGCCGGCCCGGCGGCCGGGACCACAAGTCCATGGTCTCCACGCCCGACTGGAGCACCGACGGCTTCTACGACTACTGCCCCCGGGACGGCTTCCTCACGGTCGGCACCTCGCTCATCGAGTCACCGATGGTGCTGCGGTCCCGCTTCCTCGAGGGCTTCGCCTACAAGGACCTCTTCGTCGAGTACCTGGAGAGCGGTGCCCGCTGGCTCTCGGCGCCCAAGCCCCGGCTGACCGACGACCTGTACGAGCCGGCCGCGCCGCCCGGCGAGCGGCTGCGGGACCTGGAGCCGGTCTTCGACGCGGCCAACGTGCTGAGGTTCGGCACCGACCTGCTCTACCAGGTCTCGGACAGCGGCAACAGGATGGGCGCGCGCTGGCTGCAGGCGGCGCTCGGCGACCGCTACACGGTGCACGCCTGCGAAGGCCTGTACACGTCCACCCACATCGACTCGACGATCGTGCCGCTGCGCCCCGGCCTGGTCCTGGTGAACCCGGCGCGGGTCAACGACGCCAACATGCCGGACTTCCTGCGGGGCTGGGACCGGATCGTCTGCCCGGAGCTCGTGGACACCGGCTTCGTCGGCGAGCACCCGAAGTCGTCCGTGTGGATCGGGATGAACTTCCTGGTGGTCGCGCCCGGGAAGGCGATCGTGGACAAGCGCCAGACGGGTCTGATCCGGGAGCTCGAACGCCACGGCGTGGAGGTGATCCCGGCGCAGCTGACCCACTCCAGGACCCTCGGCGGCGGCTTCCACTGCGTGACGCTCGACGTGCGCCGCAGGGGCGAACTCGCGACCTACCGCTAGCGGACGGCGACCAGGACGCCGATCTTGTCGATCCGGTGCTCCGGGTTGCCCTGGGCGTCGCGCCACGTGTTGCCCGCGGCGTCGTCCTCCGGGGTCGCGCAGGTGGACAGCGTGATCATCGCCCGGGCGGGGCGCTCGCCCGGAGAGCCCGGCACGGCGGCGCGCTGCTCGGCCAGCGAGCGGGCGGAGCGGAAGGAGGTCCAGCGGGTGCCGGTGATCCGGTACTCGTAGACCCGGCCCTCGGCCGTCACGAACACGCGGTCGCCCACGGCCACGTCCGGCAGCTCGCGCAGCGGCCCGCCGGCGGACAGGCGGTGCGCCGTCACCAGGTAGTTCCCGACGTCCCCCGGACCCACGCCGCCCCGCTTCCCGTACGGGCTGGCCGCGATGCCACGGTCCTGTATGCGGGTGCCGGGGCGGTCGTCGGTCGTTCCCTCGTACGGGACGACGCGCAGGTCGTCCACCCCGATCGACGGGATGTCCAGCTCGGCCACCGGCGGCCGGACGGCGGACTCCGAGGGTGCCGGGCGGTCCGCCGGGGACGGGGGAGCGGAAGGGGCCGGAGGCCCCGCGGGAGCCGGCGGCGGCGCGGGCGCCACGGAAGCGGGCGGCGGCGCCGGCGCCGTGGACGGCGCGAGGGACGGGCCCGCGAGGTCCGCCGGCGTGCAGCCCGTCAGCAAGCCGAGAACCGTCGCCGCGACGGCCGCGGCGACGGCGACGCCCTTGTGGGCCCGACCGGATCGGGACATGGGCCAGTACCACCACCCGAGGCTCTTCCGGACAACCGACACTTCCACGCTACGGCGATCGCCCCCGGAGGTCAGCCCCGGGGCCGGTCCGGAGCCGCGCGCACGGCGTGCCGGGCGTGCCCGGACGCGGCTCGGGTGGCACGGTCGAGCGGAACGGCAGGTTCGGGCGTGGTGCCGGTGACCGGGAGCGAGGCGGGAAGACGTGACGCGACGCAACAGGTGGGGTGCCCGGCGCGATGCGGCCGGCAGGTGGCTGGAGCGGCTGCGGCGCGACCCCTTCACGGTGCAGACCGTGCGGTCCACGGCGGCGGCGACACTGTCGTACGTCGTCGCGCTCCAGCTCAGCAGCGAGCCGGCGCCGCTCACCGCGCCGCTGACGGCGCTGCTCGTCGTCCAGGTGACGCTGTACTCCACGCTCACCACGAGCCTGCGCCGGGTGAACTCCGTCGTCGTCGGCGTGCTCATCGCCATCGCCTTCAGCGTGCTCGTCGGACTCTCCTGGTGGAGCCTCGCCCTGATCATCCTGGCGTCCCTCCTCGTGGGGCGGCTCGTGCGGGTCGAGGAGTTCATCCCGGAGGTCGCCATCAGCGCGATGCTGGTCCTCGGCGTCACCCAGGTCGCCGACACCGCCTGGGACCGCGTCCTGGAGACGCTGATCGGCGCCGTCGTGGGCATGCTGTTCAACCTGGTGCTCGCCCCGCCCGTGTGGGTGGACACCGCGGGCGACTCGATCGAGGACCTGGCCAGACGGATGCGCAGGCTCCTTCTGGAGGTGGCCGAGGAGTTCGGCGGGGCGCCGCCGGTCGAGCGGGCCGCGGCCCGGCTGCACGAGGCGCGGCGGCTCGACAACGACGTGGCCGAGGTGGACGCCGCGCTGCGCACCGCCGAGGACAGCCTGCGGTTCAACCCGCGCGTCAAGGAAGGACTGCTGCACCGCATCGTGCTGCGCACCGGGCTCGACACGCTGGAGATCTGCGCCGTGGTGCTGCGGGTCCTCGCCCGTACCTTCACCGACCTGGCCAAGGAGCGGGCCGGCCGGGAGCTGCTGCCCGGCCCGACCGCCCTCGCGCTGCGGGAGGCGGCACAGCACACCGCCGACGCCTTCGTCAGCTACGCCGTTCTCGTCACCGCGTCCGGCAGCGAGGCCGCCGAGTCGGCCGAGGCCCGGCTCGCGGGCGAGCTCCGCGCCGCCCGCACCTGCCGCGACCGCGCCGCCGGCCTGCTCCTCGCCGTCGCGCTGCGCGAACCGGACCGGTGGCAGCTGTACGGGGCCATGCTCGCCGAGCTCGACCGCGTCCTCGACGAGCTCGACCCCCAGCACCGCGGTCTGCGCCTGATGGAGGAACTCGACCGGCACACCCGCGAGCGCCGCGAGCGGCGCCGCCGGCTCACCTCCCGGTACCGCCTCGGACGGGCCGGGCGCGCCTGACGCGCCGGGACGCTCCCCGGGCCCGCGCGGCAGGACGCGGCGCTCTCCGCGACCGCACCCCGCTCAGGAGCGCCCGTGGTCCCGCGCGTACGCCGCGAAGACCTGCTCGGGACCGGCTCCCGTCCGCGTGAAGCGTTCGTCGAGCACCTCGGCCAGGTCCTGGAGTGCCGTGCGGAGCACCGAGGCGGAGAGCCGGACGTCCGGGTGGCGGGCGCGGGCCGCCCGGTCCGTGAGGTCGAGGGCGTGGTCGAGCTGGGCGGGCAGGGAGGTGTTCCGGTCGATGTCGTAGAAGTAGTACGACTCGGGGTACTGCAGGAAGTCCACCGTCACCGTCGACAGCGCCGTGGCGAGACCGTCGAGGACGGCGGCGCCGCCGGCCGAGTCCAGGGCGTCCTCGTCCACGTCCGCGCGACGCAGGTGCGAAAGCCGCAGGGCGAGGGCCCTGCGGCGGGCGAGGGCGGGGTAGATGCCGAGGATCCAGGCGACGGTCGCGGACAGCAGGGCGAAGCCCACCAGGGCCTCGACGGGGGCGAGCACCCGCAGCCAGCCGGAGGTCGGGGCGATGTCGCCGAGGCCCAGCGTCGCCAGGGTGACCAGCGAGACGTACAGCGCGTCCACCGGTCCCGCGTGGTCGCCGGGCGCGAGCCCCGTGGCGTACGAGAAGTCCTCCGGCATCCGGGGCCAGTAGAGGAGCGCCCAGCCGACGGCGACCGTGAGCGCCCAGGCGACGACGACCGCCATCATGCCCGTCGGCCCGGCGAGTCCCGCCGGGCGCCGCCGCTCGCCGTGGTGGGCCGACAGCCGCCACACGCCGCGCATGACCAGCCGGCTCAGCCCGCCGTGGCGCGTCGGATGCCACAGCGTGTGGAAGACGTCACGCAGGATGAAGAGGATCAGGACTGCTGCCAGGAGCGTGAGCGGCCAGGTCATCCCGGCACCGCCCGCACGCCGCCCGCCCCGCCGTCCGTGCCGCCGTCCCTGCGCCCGGCGCCGGTCCGCACCTCGATCCGGTGGCGGACCACGGTCGTCAGGACCGTCAGCCGCGTCGACACCGACGGCACGGGCGCCACGGGGTCCGTCACCCGCCGGGCCTCCTCGGGCAGCGCGGCGGCGTCGGCCTCGAACCGGGCGCGGGCGGCCGCCAGGGTGTCCGGCGGGTCCGTGCGCAGCCCGCCGCGCATCACGGTCCTCAGCAGCGGTTCCGTGCCCTCGGGCGGCTCCTCGTTGGCGAGGCCGATGACGTCGCGCAGACCGGGGCCGCGGAAGACCTGCTTGGGACCCGGCGCCGTCACCTTCGCCGAGGACAGCTTCATGACCGGCCGGCCGTCGTACTCCACCAGCTTGTAGGCCGCGTCCAGGTACGGGGCGTCCGCGGCCGTGCCGACCTTCGTCCCGACGGCGTACGCGTCGATCGGCGCCCCTTCCCGCACGAGCCGGTCGACGGCGTACTCGTCCAGGCCACCGCTCGCGATGATCCGGACCTCCGCGAGCCCCGCCGCGTCGAGGGCGGCGCGGGCCCGCCGGGCGAGCGCGCCCAGGTCGCCGCTGTCGAGGCGGATCCCGCAGCCGGGCCCGAGCCCGAGGTCCGCGAGGACGCGCGCCGCCGTCGCCACGCCCCGGTCGGTGTCGTACGTGTCCACGAGGAAGGTGACCGGGCCCGGGTGGGTCCGGGCGAAGGCCCGGAACGCGGCCTCCTCGGAGGCGAAGGCCTCGACGTACGAGTGGGCCATGGTGCCGGCGGCCGGGAGGCCGTAGCGACGAGCGGCGGCGACGTTGCTGGTGCCGGCGAAGCCGACGAGCGCGCCGAGGCGCGCGGTCTGCGTACCGGCCTCGGGGCCGTGCGCCCGGCGCAGCGAGAAGTCGACGACCGGCCGCCCGGCACTCGCCAGGACGCACCGGGCGGCCTTGGAGGCCACCGCGGTCTGGTGACAGACCAGCGACAGCAGATACGTCTCGACGAGCTGGGCCTGCGGCAGCGGCGCGGTGACCTCCAGGAGCGGTTCGCCCGCGAACACCAGCCGTCCCTCGGGCACGGCGCGGACCTGTCCGTCGAAGGAGAGCCCGTGCAGCGGTTCGAGGTCCTCGACGGGCCGCCGCAGCGCGTCGGCGAACTCCTGCAGGTCGGCGCGGCCCATCCGGAACCGGGAGAGGAGGTCGAGGGCCGGTTCGAGGCCGGCGGCGACGAGGAAGCCGCGGCCGGGCGGCAGCTCGCGCACGAAGAGACTGAACGTGGCCGGTGCCCGCATGTCCTCGCGCAGGTACGAGAGCGCCATCGTGACCTCGTACAGGTCGGTGGTCGTGACCTCGGACATGCTTCGAGCATGCGCGGACCCGCGCCGCCCCGCACGGGGACGGCGCGCGCGACGGCGTGCCGGGGCACCCGTTCGCCCCCGCCCTCCGTGCGGTCGGCGGGCATCGCGGCGTCCGTGGTCCTCGGCACGGCGGGCGCGGGCAGGTCGCGGGCGGGTCGCGGGCGGCGCGATGCGCAGGGGATGCGCAGGTCTCGGGAACCGCCGTGGACGTGCGGTGAACGTCCGTGGAACTGAAGGGAGTTGGGCTTCCCGGCAGCGGTCTACGCGCGTCAGCATCGCCGTATGAGAATCCCCCCACGTCTCACCGTCGCCGCCGCACTCGTCTCCTCCCTCCTGCTCGGCGCCCCCGCGGCCGCGACCGCCGCTCCCGCCGCGCCCCCGGCCTTCGCGCCCGTCGCCGGCACCTCGACGACCGCGTCCGTCGGCCGCATCTGCTCCTCCGACCTGCCGGCCCAGGCGCACGACACGCTGCGGCTGATCGACGCGGGAGGTCCTTTCCCGTACCGGCAGGACGGCTCGGTGTTCCAGAACCGGGAGGGTGTCCTCCCGTCGCACGCGGCCGGCTACTACCACGAGTACACGGTCAGGACGCCGGGCAGCACCACCCGTGGTGCCCGCCGGATCGTGACCGGGCAGGAGTACCGGGAGGACTACTACACGGCCGACCACTACGCCACGTTCGACCTGATCGACCACGACTGCTGACGAGGGCTCGGCGCTCCGCCGCGGCCGGCGCGACGCGCGCCGGCCGCGGCGCCGTTCGTCGCCGTCGCGGACCGGTCCGAGCCACTCCGGGGCCGGTCAGGCCGGCAGGTGGGTGTGCGAGGAGCGGCGGGCCGCGGCAAGCAGGGCGTGGATCTGGAGCCCGGCCTGGTCGACCTCGGTGAGCGGCGTGGGGAACGGAAGCCGCACGTCGCGCTGCGTGGCGGCGTACTCGAGCCGCAGGGTGAGGCCGTAGCGGTCGATGGCCAGCGGCAGGGCGCGCACGAGGCCCCGCCGGGCGGCCGGTGCCACGAGCCGGAGCAGCAGGGTGACGAGCTCGGGGTGGCCGGCGACGAGATGGTGGAGCATGGCGGCCTCGCAGTCGGCCAGCGGGTCCGGCTCCGCGGCCTGGAGCTGCTCCAGCGTCACGTACGTCCGCCCGTGGGCGTCCTGCAGCACCGCCTGGCCGAACTCCATGCAGGTGCTCTCGCCGGAATCCGCGTCGTACGGCGCCGCCACGAGACCCGAGAGCGTCACGCGGGCCCGCACCCGGTCGCGTACGGGGACGGGCGAGACGTCCGTGAGCTCCAGGCGGATGGGGATGCGCGCCGCGCCGCAGGGAACGGTGGTGCCGCTGTCCGCGCCGGTGCCGGTGCGGTCGCCTTGGGTGCGGTCGCCTTCGGTGCGGCCGGAGGGGCCGAGGAACGCGAAGGACTCGAAGGACTCGGCCGGTTCGTGGAGGTGGACGCGGCCCATCGGGCCCGTTCCGTCGAGGCTGTGGACCTCCTCGTACCGGCCGTCGGTCACCACGGTCATGGAGTGCGCGGAGGCGATGACCGACCGCAGACGCTCGGCAGGGGTCGGCTGGGTGGAGCGGGCGGTGTGGGGATGCATGCGTGTTCTCCCGGCGGATGCCGTAGACGCTCGACGTCTACTTAGGTATGCCTAACCTAACCTATCCGTCGCCGGGTGTCAGCAGCGCCGTCAGCTCCACGACGGGGCCGCGGGTTCCGGGAGGCGCCGGGTGAGGAGCCAGCCGATCGCCGGGAACACGATCAGCGGCAGGAGGGCCGTCCGCAGGGACGTGGCGTCGGCGACGGCACCGACCAGCGGCGTCGCCACCCCGCCGACGCTCACCGCCAGGCCGAGCGTGACCCCGCTCGCGGTGCCGACGCGCGACGAAAGATAGTCCTGTCCCAGCGTCACCTGGAGCGAGAACGGCACGTACAGACCGGCCGACGCCAGCGCCACGCACCCGAACAGCGCCGGACCCGGCACCAGGACCACGCCCGCGACGGCGAGCACCGTCGCGGCGTACGACCGGCGCACCACGCGCACCCGGTCCCAGCGCGCCGCCAGCCGGCCGCCGAGCACGGTGCCGACCGCGCCGCCCAGGTACAGCACGAAGAGCGCCGCGGCGCCCGCGGTCGTGCCGCCGCCGGTCCGGTCCGCGACATGGAGCGGGACGAAGGCCGCCAGGACGACGAAGACCACCGAACGGCAGACGACGGCCAGGCTCAGCCGCACGAACGAACGCCGGTCGTCCGGCGCCGCCGGACCCCCGGCGCCCGGCCCGCCCGCCCCGTCGGCCGCCGGACGGCGGCGGCGCAGCGCGAACAGCGCCAGCGCCGTGCCGGCCATCGCGGGGACGGCCAGGACCGGGGTCGCGCGCAGCCCGCCCGCCGCGACCACCGGCGTGACGAGCAGCGGGGCGAGCGCGAACCCGAGGTTGCCGCCGAGCGAGAACCAGCCCATCGCGGTGTGGCTGCCCCGGGCGGCGGCCCGCGCCACCCGCGCCGACTCCGGGTGGTAGGCGGCGACTCCCAGCCCCGCGACCGCCACGCACAGCAGCGTCAGCGGATAGGAGGCGCTCACGCCGCTGAGCGCGATCCCCGTCCCGGCCGCGGCCGTGCTCAACGGCAGCAGCCACGGCATGCGGTGACGGTCGCTCAGTGCCCCGAAGGCAGGCTGCACCAGCGAGGAGAGCAGCGAGGCGGCCAGGACCACGCCGGCGGCCGCGGCGTACGAGTAGTGCCGCTCGGCCACGAAGAACGGCACCAGCGCCGACACGGCTCCCTGGTACACGTCCACGCACGCGTGCCCGACCGAGAGCAGGGCGACCGGCCCGCTGCCACGGGCCCGGCCGTCGCTCCGGCCGCCGCCCCGGTCATGGCTCCGATCATGGCTCCGGGCACGGTCCCGGGCATGGCTGCGGCCGCGGCTGCGGAACGGCCCGGACGGGCGGCGTGCGGGAGGGGGAGGCGGTGCTGTCGGTGTGGGCATGAGCCGATCGTCGTCGCGGCCCCCGCCCGTCGGCTTCCGATAAAGTGCCGACTCATGCCGGAAATCCGCCACACGCCGAAGGCCGTCACCTGGATCCGGCCACTGGCCGCGGGGCAGGCCGTCGAAGCCCACCGGCACGACGAGCACCAGATCGTCTACGCCGGTCGCGGCGTGCTCGCCGTCACCACCGACTCCGGCACCTGGATCGCCCCCGGGAACCGCGCCCTGTGGGTGCCGGCCAGCACCACCCACGCGCACCGCGCCCACGGCGACCTCGACCTCCACACCGTCGGCCTGCCCGCCACCGTCAACCCGCTCGGGCTCGCGGCCCCCACCGCCCTGACCGTGTCGCCCCTGCTGCGCGAGCTGATCCTCGCCTACACCCGCGACCACGTGGCGGAGGCGCCCGAGCGGCCCGAACGCCGGCGCATGCGCGCCGTCCTCCTCGACCAGCTCCGCGCGTCACCCCAACGGCCCATGCACCTGCCCACTCCCGCCGACCCGAGGCTCGCGGCGGTCTGCGCCCTGCTGCACGACGACCCGGCCGACGGCCGCACCCTGTCCGCACTCGGCGCGCGGGCGGGCGCGTCCGAGCGCACCCTCAGCCGGCTCTTCCGGACCGAACTCGGCATGACCTTCCCGCAGTGGCGCACCCAACTCCGGCTCTACCACGCCCTGGTGATGCTCAGTGAGGGCCACTCCGTGACCGCCGTGGCGCACCGCTGCGGCTGGTCCTCGACCAGCGCCTTCATCGACGTCTTCCGGCGGTTCTTCGGACACACGCCGGGCGCCCGTCCACGCGACTGAGCCGCCGAAAAACGCTTGGACGGCGGACGGACCGTCACGGGACACTGCGAACCTTGTCCCTGAGGGTCCGACTAAGCAGGGTTGCAATGGATTCGCCTGAATCACTCAAACGTTCGCCGGGCCGAGGCCCGGTTCTCCTCGCACTTCGCTACTACGCGAAAGAACTGGCCCGACTCCGCCGGATGACCGTCCCCGCGCTGCTGCTCCCCGCGCTGGGCAACATCGGCATCGCCTACGTCGCGCCGCTCATCGTGGCCAAGCTCGTCGGCCGGATCGCCGGCGGCGACACCGGCGGGAGCGGCGGCACCGGTCTCGACGCGATGCTGCCGTACGTCCTCGGCTTCGCCGGCGTCCTCCTCTTCTCGGAGGCGCTGTGGCGGGTCGGACTGCACTGTCTCAACCGTCTGGACGCCCTGGGCATCGAGCAGCTGTACGTGCTCGGCATGGACGAACTTTTCGCCAAGGACGCGGCGTTCTTCCACGACAACTTCGCCGGCTCGCTGACCAAGCGCGTACTGAGCTTCGCCTCCCGCTTCGAGGAGTTCGTCGACACCCTGACGTTCAACGTCATGGGCAGCTTCGTGCCGCTGCTGTTCGCCTCGGTGGTGCTCTGGCAGTACGAGCCGCTGCTCGTCGTCGGCCTGCTCCTGATGATCGCGCTCACCGCGTTCTGCGTCGTCCCGCTGATCCGGCGCCGCCAGGCACTCGTCGCCCAGCGCGAGGAGGCCATCGCCCGCGTGTCCGGGCACGTCGCCGACAGCCTGATGAACATGGACACCGTCCGCGCCTTCGCCGCCGAGGAGCGCGAGGCGGCCGAACACCGGTCCCGCGTCGCCGAGTCGCGGCGGCTCACGCTCCGCTCCTGGGACTACGGCAACCTGCGCATCGACACGCTCGTCGCGCCGATGTCCGTGCTGACCAACGTCCTCGGCCTGGTCGTCGCCCTGCTGCTCGGCGCCGGGCAGCACGGCGTGGAGGCGGTCATCGTGGCCTTCACGTACTACTCCAACGCGACCCGGATCATGTTCGAGTTCAACCAGATCTACCGCCGGATCGAGAGCTCGATGACGGAGGCGGCGCAGTTCACCGAGCTGCTGCTCACCCCGCCGACCGTCACCGACCCGGACTGCCCGGAGCCGCTGCGCTCCCGGGCCGGACACGTGCGGTTCGAGAAGGTGACCTTCACGCACGGAGGCGCCGGGAGCGGCGCCGGGCCGCTCTTCGAGGGCCTCGACCTCGACGTGCCGGACGGCACGAAGATCGGCCTGGTCGGCCGGTCCGGCGGCGGCAAGACGACGCTCACCCGGCTCCTGCTGCGGATGACCGACGTCGACGCCGGCCGGATCCTGATCGGCGGCCAGGACATCAGCCGGATGAGCCAGTCCGATCTGCGCGGACTGATCGCGTACGTGCCGCAGGAACCGGCCATGTTCCACCGCACCCTGCGGGACAACATCGCCTTCGCCCGGCCGGACGCCACCGAGGCGGAGATCCGGCGCGCGGCGGAGGCGGCGCACGTCACGGAGTTCGCCGACGCGCTGCCCGACGGCTTCGACACGATGGTCGGCGAACGGGGCGTCAAGCTGTCCGGCGGCCAGCGCCAGCGGGTCGCGCTCGCCCGGGCGATCCTGCGCGACGCGCCGATCCTGCTGCTCGACGAGGCCACCAGCGCGCTCGACTCCGAGAGCGAGATCCTGGTCCAGGACGCGCTGTGGAAGCTGATGGAGGGCCGCACGGCCCTCGTGGTGGCGCACCGCCTGAGCACGGTCGCCGGCATGGACCGGCTGGTCGTCCTCGACCGCGGCCGGGTCGTCGAACAGGGCACCCACCAGGAACTGCTCCTCGCCGACGGCCCGTACGCGAAGCTGTGGCAGCACCAGTCGGGCGGCTTCCTCGACGACACGCCGGCCACGGCGGAAGTCAGCGGGGTGGAAACGAGCTGAACCGGGGGCGAGCGGGTCGGGGCACGAGCGGGTCGGCCCCGGCCCGTTCCTTATCCGGCGCCGTCGACGGAGGCCGGGCCGCGCGGCATACTTCGGCGGCGTAGGGAGCGGCGCCCGGGCGGGCCGGGTGTCGAAGGGGCGGGGCGAGAAGGAGACGAGCGGGTCATGGCGACAGAGCGGATGACCGCGTCCGGGGCCGCCGGTCCCGCCGCGTTTCCCGGCGGTGTGGAACTGTTCCGGCTCGATCCGGCGGTCGCCCACCTCAACCACGGTTCCTTCGGAGCCGTACCGCTCCCGGTCTCCCGGGTCCGCGAGGCCCTCGCGGCAGAGGCCGACGCCGACCCGGACGCCTTCTTCCTGGCCGTGCCCGCACGGCTCGCCGAGGCCCGGCGGCGGATCGCCGCCCACCTCGGTGCCGATCCCGAGGGCATCGCCCTCGTCAGCAACGCCACCGAGGCGGCCAACCTCGCGCTCGGCGCCCTCGACCTGGGCCCCGAGGACGAGGTCCTGGTCACCGACCACGGATACGGCACCGTCACCGGCGCCGCCGCCCGCCGCGCCCGTGTCGCCACCGTCGCCCTCGACCCGGAGCTGCCGGACGAGGCCGCGGTCGCGGCGGCGGTGCTCGCCGCGGTCACGCCCCGTACGAAGGTGGCGCTGCTCGACGCCATCAGCTCGCCCACCGCCCGCACCGTCGCCGGACCCGCGCTGCTCGCAGCACTGCGCGAACGCGGGGTCGTCACCGTGGTCGACGGCGCCCACGCGCCGGGCATGCTGGCCGAACCGCTCGCCGGAAAACCGGACTTCTGGTTCGGCAACCTGCACAAGTGGGCGTACGCGCCCGCCGGCAGCGCCGTCCTGGCCGTCGCCCCGCGCCACCGCGACCGCGTGCCGGCCCCCGTGCCGTCCTGGGAGGACGAGCACGGCTTCCCGCGCGCGGTGGAGTACCGCGCGACCACCGACTACACCGGCCTGCTCGCCGCACCCGAGGGCCTCGACCTGCTGGCCGCGCTCGGCGCCTCGAAGGTGCGGACGCACAACGCCGAACTCGTCGCGTACGGCGCCGGTCTGCTGGCGGAGCTGCCGGGCGTGACGGCCCTCCCGTACGAAGCGTCCCTGGCCATGCGCTCCCTCCGGCTGCCGCGCGGGCTCGCCCGGACCCACCCCGAGGCCGCCGCCCTCCGCGAGCACATCGCCGCCCGCCTCGGCTGCCGCGTCCTCGTCTGGCCCTGGCCCACCGGCGGCGGCATCCGCGTGAGCGCCCAGATCTACAACCGCCCGGAGGAGTACGAGCGCCTGGCGCGGGGCCTCGGGGAACTGCTGGCCCAGGGTGTGCCGCCCTACGCGTAGAACCGCGACAGGCTCCGCAGCACGCACGCCGGCTTCAGTTCGCCCTCGATCTCGATCGTGCCGTCGACCGCTGTCTGGACGCCGCCGGGGACGTCCTGGACATCCGCGAGGCGGGCCACCAGGCGCAGCCGGGAGCCCGACCTGACCGGGGAGGGGAAGCGGACCTTGTCGAGGCCGTAGTTGACCTTGGTGGTGACGCCGCGGACGTCGAGCAGTTCGGTGAAGAGCGGGATGAAGAGCGACAGCGTCAGAAAGCCGTGGGCGATGGGCGCGCCGAACGGGCCCTCCTTCGCCTTCTCCACGTCCACGTGGATCCACTGGTGGTCGCCGGTCGCGTCGGCGAAGCCGTCGATCCGGTCCTGGGTGACGTCGATCCAGTCGCTGGTGCCGAGCTCGCTGCCGGCGAGCTGCTTCAGGGCGTCGATGCCGTCGACGGTGAGGGTCATGGGAAACCGTTCCTTTCGGAAGTCGGAGGAGTCGGAGAAGTCAGAGGAGTCGGAGGAGTCGGAGGAGTCGGAGAAGTCAGAGGAGTCGGAGGAGTCAGGGGAATCAGAGGAGTCGGAGGATCGCGCGTCAGCCGCTGCCGTAGCGGGCGCGCAGGGAGTGTTTGAGGAGCTTTCCGGACGCCGTGCGCGGCAGCGCGTCGACCAGGAGCAGGGTCCTGGGGATCTTGTACCTGGCGAGCCGTCCGGTCAGGGACGCGAGCACGGCCGCCGGGTCGGGCGCGGTGCCCGCGCGGGCGACGACGATCGCGCGGGCCGTCTCGCCCCACTTCTCGTCCGGCACGCCGATCACCGCGCACTCGGCGACGTCGGGGTGGGCCAGCAGCGCGTCCTCGACCTCGGCCGGGTAGATGTTCTCCCCGCCCGAGATGATCACGTCCTTGAACCGGTCGACGATCGTGACGTAGCCGTCGGCGTCGACCCGCGCCGCGTCGCCGCTGCGGAACCACCCGTCGGTGAAGGCCGCCGCGGTCTCCTCCGGCCGGCCCCAGTAGCCGGCCATGACGTGGGGGCCGCGGATCAGCACCTCGCCCGTCTCGCCGGCCGTCACCGGCGTGAGGTCGGGCCGCACCACCCGTACGTCCGTGAAGAAGTGCGGCACCCCGGCCGAACCGGCCTTCGCGACCGCGTGTTCCGCGTCCAGGAACAGCGCCCCGGGCGAGGCCTCGGTCATCCCGTAGCCCTGGAGGAAGGCGAGCCCCCGCTCCTGGTACGCGGCGATGAGCGAGGCCGGCACGGGCGCGCCGCCGCAGGTGAGCAGCCGCAGGCTGGACAGGTCGGCCGTGGCCCAGCGCGGATGCCGGGCGATCTGGTCGAACATCGTCGGCACCCCGAACATGAAGGTGACGCCGTGCCGTTCGACGAGGTCGAGGGTGCCGCCCGGGTCGAAGGACTCGGTGAGGACGCAGGTGCCGCCCTTGAGGAGCACCGGCAGCGTCAGCATGTTGAGCCCCGCGGTGTGGAACAGCGGCGCGGACACGAGGGCGGTCTCGTCGGCGAGCAGATCGTGGTCGACGAGGACGTTGACCGCGTTCCAGACGAGGTTGCCGTGGGTGAGCATCGCGCCCTTGGGACGCCCGGTCGTGCCCGAGGTGTACATGATGATGCCGACGTCGTCGGGCGACACCGGCTCGTCGACCGGCTCCGCGGAGCCCGCGGCGAGCAGCTCCTCGTACGTGGCGCCGCCCGCCTCGACGACGGTCCGCACCCCGGTCACCGTCTCCGCCGTCGTGGCGTGGGCGGGGGAGTGGAGCAGGACGCTCGCGCCCGAGTCCTCCAGCTGGTAGGCGATCTCGGGCGCCGCGAGCCGGGTGTTGAGCGGCACGAAGACCGCGCCGAGCAGCCCGGCGGCGAACAGGGTCTCCAGGAAGGCCGGATGGTTGGGGCCCAGATAGGCGATCCGGTCGCCGCGCCGGACGCCGGCCGCGCGCAGGGCGTGCGCGAGCCGGGTGGTGCGCTCGTGCAGCGCGCCGTAGGTGACCGTGGTGGAGCCGTGGATCAGAGCGGTGCGGTGCGGGGTCTTGCGGGCCCGGCGTGCGGGCCACGACCCCAGTCCCTCGTTGCGCATCACGGGCCCTTTCAGGCGGAGGGTTCGGTCAGTCCGAGCAGCCGGGCGGCGTTCTCCTTGAGGATCTTCGGGCGCACCTCGTCCTTGACCGGCAGCTTCGCGAAGTCGGCCAGCCAGCGGTCCGGGCTGAGCACCGGGTAGTCGGAGCCGAAGAGCACCTTGTCCTTGAGCAGGGTGTTGGCGTACTGGACGAGCTGCGGCGGGAAGTACTTCGGCGACCACCCGGAGAGGTCGATGTGCACGCCCGGCTTGTGGGTGGCGACGGCCAGCGCCTCGTCCTGCCACGGGAAGGAGGGGTGCGCCAGGATGATCTTCAGGTGCGGGAAGTCGGCGGCGACGTCGTCCACGTGCAGCGGGTTGGAGTACTTGAGGCGGATCCCGCCCCCGCCCGGCACGCCCGCGCCGATGCCGGTCTGCCCGGTGTGGAAGAGGGCGATGGCGCCGGTCTCCTCGATGACCTCGTACAGGCCGTACGCGAGGCGGTCGTCGGGGAAGAAGCCCTGGATGCTGGGGTGGAACTTGAAGCCCTTCACCCCGTACTCCTCGACCAGGCGCCGGGCCTGCCGCACTCCCGCCCGGCCGCGGAACGGGTCGACGGAGGCGAAGGGGACGAGGACGTCCGGGTGGGCGGCGGCGGTCTCGGCTATCTCCTCGTTGGGGATCGGTGCGGTGCCGGTGGCGTGCTCGGCGTCCACCGTGAACACCACCGCGGCCATGCGCCGCTGCCGGTAGTAGGCGGCCATCTCTTCCAGGGTGGGCCTGCGTTCGCCCTCGACCTTGAAGTACGCGCCGGAGGCGGCGTGCAGGTCGTCGGAGAGCGAGGCGTGGCCCTTGGCGGAGACCTCGCAGTGGGTGTGGACGTCGATCGCCTCGAGGGCGGCGACGTCGAGGCCGGTCACCGGGTCTCCGGGAGCTTCGGCGCGGGGATGCCGACGGTCTGCGGTTCGCGGCCCACCGAGGTGTGCCAGGCGGCGGCGATCGTGTCCGGCGTCCAGCCGCCGTCGGCGTAGGCGGTCGCCACCTCCTGCGGGTGGGACCACAGGGCGAGCCGGTCGCCGCCGATGCCGACGCACTGCCCGGTGATCCCGCGGGCGGCGTCGGAGGCGAGGAAGGGCACGAGGGCCGCGCAGTCCTCGGCGGTGCCGAAGCCCTCGCCCTTGCGCAGGGCGTCGGGCAGCGGCTCGCCGCGGCGCATCGCCTCGACGTACGGGGCGAAGACGGGGATCGTCCCGGTCATGGCGGTGGCGGCGACGGGCACGATCGCGTTGACGGTGATGCCGGCCCTGGCGAGCTCCATCGACCAGGTGCGGGCCATGGCGGCGATGCCGGCCTTGGCCGCGGCGTAGTTGGTCTGGCCGAAGTTGCCGCGCTGGCCGGCGGGGGAGCCGACGAGGATCAGCCGCCCGCCGTCACCCTGCTCGCGCATGCGGACGGCGGCGGCACGGGCGCAGGTGAAGGTGCCCTTGAGGTGGGTGGTGACGACGGCGTCGAAGTCCTCGTCGGTCATCTTCCACAGCACACGGTCGCGCAGGATGCCCGCGTTGGTGACGAGCACGTCGATGCGGCCGAAGGCCGAGACGGCCCGGGCGACGAGCCGGTCGGCGGCCTCGGCCGTGCCGACGGCGACGGCTTCGGCCACGGCCCGGCCGCCGGCCTCGACGATGGTGTCGGCGGCCTTCCGCGCGGTGTCCTCGTCGAGGTCGTTGACGACGACCGCGGCGCCCGCGGCGGCGAGCGCGGAGGCGTAGGCGAGGCCGAGGCCCCGGCCGGAGCCGGTGACGACGGCGACCTTCCCGGTGAGGTCGACGCTGGCGTTGTGCGGCATGGAGGTCCCTTCGGGAGGCGGGAGGGAACGGCAGGCGCGGCGGACGGGAGAGCTCGCGCTCGATCGGCGTCGGTCCGCTGAAAGGAAGCTAGGACCAATCATTGTTGACGTCAATGGTTGTCGTCGGCACCGACCTTCGGGCATGCTGGTGCCATGGACGACAGGGACCACCCATGGATGCTCGGACTGCACGCCGACGCCGGCTATCTCCTCTACCGGCTCGGCCTGCGCTCCGGGCAGCTCTTCAACTCCGCGCTCCAGGAGTCGGGCCTACGGCTGCGCCACTACGCCGTACTCCGCTACCTCGCGACCGTCGACGGCGCTCTCCAGCGTGAGCTGAGCACCCGGCTCGGCTACGACCCGAGCGCCATCGTCGGCCTCGTCGACGACCTGGAGCGGCTCGGACTCGTCGAACGCCGGCCCGCGCCCGGCGACCGGCGCAGCCGGATCGTCGTCCTCACCGACGCCGGCCGCGACTTCCTCAAGGACAGCGACCGCAGCAGCCGCCGCGTCACCGACAGCCTCCTGGCACCCCTGTCCGACGAGGAGCGGGCCGTGCTGCACGGGCTGCTGCGCAGGATCGCCGAACCGGGAGACTGACGTCCTACGACCGGGCGTTGCCGGCGAGGAACGAGGTCACCACGGCCGTGAACTCCTCGGGGTGCGTCACGTGCGCCATGTGGCCCGCGCCCTCGAACACATGCGTACGGGCCCCGGGCAGCGCCCCGGCGACCCGGTCGAGGGCCGCGCCGAACAGCGCCGGACTCTCCGAACCGCCGGTCAGCAGCGCGGGCACGCCGCAGCCCCGCAGGGCGGCCAGGTCGAGCGCCGCCCATTCCGGGTCGCTCTGCTCGTCCAGGAACGTGGGCGCGTGCGTGACGAACATGTCCCGCTGCTCCTGCGGGAGCTCCTCCCACGCCCCCGGCCCCGCGGCCACCTGCTCCACGAACGAGCGGGCCCCGGCCAGGTCGTCGCCCTCCCGCACCAGGTCCGCCGCGTGCCCGAGCCGCTGCCGGGTCACCGCGACCTCCTCGCGGACGGCCGGCACGTCGGCCGCCAGGTCGAGCAGCGGCGGCTCGTGGACCACGAGCCCCAGGAACAGCTCCGGCCGCCGGGCGGCCAGCCTCAGTGCGATGGACGCGCCGAGGGAGTGGCCGACCACGTACGCGGGGGCGAAACCGACCGTCTCCATCAGGGCGGCCAGGTCCTCCTCGTCCTCACGGAGCGAACCCTGCCCCTCGGGCCGGTCGCTCTCGCCGTGCCCGCGCCGGTCGTAGACCAGCACCCGGTGGCGCAGGGCGAGGCCGTGGACGACGAGGTCCCAGTTGTGGTGGTCGAACCACGAGCCGTGCACGAGGACCAGCGGGTCCCCGTCACCACCGGCCTCGCAGAACAGCCCGACACCGTTGACCTCGACCCTCGTCATGCGCGCTCCCTGCCCGTGTCCCGCGGTGACCGGCGGACGAAGGAGCCGGAAACCGCCGTCCATTCTCGGGACCCGTCCGCTCAGGTGTGGGAGAACACGCAGGCCATGCGGGTGTCGGGATTGCTGCTCATGCCGACGATCGCCCCGCCGTCCGCCCGGTTGGCCCGGGCGTGCGCGCCCGCGTAGCCGTGCGAGGTGAGGAAGACGCCCAGCGCCGCGATCCACTCGTCCGCCGTGCCCGACGCGGGGTCGTGCACCGGCTCGGAACGGGGCACCACCCGCTCCTGGACCAGATAGCCGCGCCCGGCGGCCCTGTCCAGCGCCTCACGCCACTCCGCGTCGGTGCACTCCCAGCCGACGAAGGTGTCCAGGCCGCCGTGCCCGCCGCCCGGCTTGAGGATCAGCTGCTCCCTGCGCTCCCTGCACTCGTCGAGGAGACCCGCGCCGGCCGCGCCGCCGAGCGGGCGGCTCCACGGCAGCACCCGGTCGACCAGGGCCCGCTCGGCGGCGTCGAAGGCGCCCGCCCAGCGCGGGTCGGAGAGCAGACCGAGGGCGTTCTTGTGGGCGTACAGACCGCTCTCCAGCGAGGTGAACAGCACGGTCCGGCCCGCCTCGTGGGCCCGGAACAGCTCCTCGGCGACCTCGGGACCCGCCGGGTCGTCGAGCAGCTGGCTCGCACCGAAGTTCCGCAGCACCAGGTCCAGCGGAGCGCCGTCCAGCGTCAGCTTGCCGTCCACCCGGGTGCGCAGCTGCCCGACCTCGCCGATCCGCAGGTCGAGGCCCTGCGCCGCCATTGCCTCCTGGAAGGCCCGCATCAGCCTCCCGTACGGGCCGACGGCGCCGTTGCCCTCGACGAGACCGATCACCGGCTCCCGCCCGCCGCCCGGGAGCGCGGGACGGGCCCGCTCCCGCAGGTCCTGGGCGAGCAGCGCCGCCGTGTCGACGTACGCCAGGCCGTGCGCGGCGGCGAAGTCCGCGAACTCCCCGACTCCGAGCAGTGCCTCGTTGCACACCGCCATGTCCAGGCCGCCGACCTCGCTGCCGAGGTTGAACTCCAGGAGCCGGTAGCCGCGGCCGTCGTGGTACGCGTCGGCGCGTCCCAGCTTCGCCGGGCGCCCGTCGGCGGACCGCCGCAGCAGGGCCGCGTGACGCGGCGTGATCCCGAGCTCCGCCGCGTACCGCGCGTGGTCGCCGCCGAAGAGCCGCTCCGGCAGCGAGACGAGCAGCTCGAACAGGTCCTCCAGGTCCCGCGCGAAGGCCCGTATCTCCTCGGCCCGCACGAACCAGGGCCGCGGCAGCAGATGGCGCCGCCACGCCGTGTCGAAGGCCGGCGGCAGCCCGGCGCGCGCGACCGCGTCCCGCAGCCCCTCGTTCCCGTTCAGGCACTCGTCCACATAGTCGCGGCTCAGCATCCTCATGCGCCCCAGTCGACCATGGACGGCGGCCCGCGCGACAGGCCGCGTGACGCGGTCATCCCGTCCCTGGCCGAACCGCACCGCGGCGGATCCGGCGCGGATGGCACACTCGCCGCATGGTGTACGAACTCCTCGCCGCCGCAGGCGTGCTCGCCCTGCTCACGATGGTGCCCGGACCGGACATGGCGGTCGTGACCCGGCGGGCCGTCGCCGCCGGCCGGGGCGACGGGCTGCGGACGGTGGCCGGCATCACCACCGGCCTGCTGGTCTGGGGCGTGCTGTCCGTGGCCGGTCTCGCGGCCGTCCTGGCCGCGTCCGCCACCGCGTACACCGTGGTGAAGCTGGCGGGCGCGGCCTACCTCGTGTTCCTCGGCGCGCAGGCGCTGCTCGCCGCCCGCCGCGGCCGGGGCCGTACGGACGACGCGGCGACGCCCTCCGCGCAGCTGCCGCCGCCGGCCGGGAACCCCTGGCGCACCGGGCTCGTGAGCAACGTCCTCAACCCGAAGATCGCCGTCTTCTACACCGGTCTGCTGCCGTCCCTCGCGCCGCACGGCCTCGCCCCGCACACCGGCATGGCGCTGCTCGTGCTGATCCACGCGGCGCTCACCGTCGGCTGGCTCGGCGCGTACGTGCTGCTGCTCACCAAGGCCCGGGCGTTCTTCGCCCGGACCTCGGTGCGCCGGGCCATGGAGCGGATCACCGGCGTCGTGCTCATCGGCTTCGGCGTGAAGGTCGCCACGGCCTCGCAGGCCTGAAGGGCCGCCGTACCCGTCCTGAGGGCGGCCGTCGCGGTCCTGGCGGCGGCCGCCCGCGCCCCCGGGTCAGGTGCTACGAGCCCCAGGCCTCGAACTCGTAGATGCGGGCGGCCGGGTCCGTCGTCTGCGTGGGTCTGGTGACGGTCAGGCGGACGTGGCGGGCGGTGACGGAGACGGGGTGGGTCGTGGTCGCCGCCGTGTTGCCGGTGACGGTCACGGCCGTGGTCCACGCGGCGGTGGTGCTGTCGCGCACCTCGATCCGGAAGTCCCGGGTGTTCCAGTCGGCGCTCTCGCCGCCGGCCGCCGCGTGCTTCACCACGAAGCGGTCGAGCGCACGCGGTGAACCCAGGTCCACCTCCAGCCACTTGGCGGTCGTGGTGGTGCACCACTTGTCGCCGGTGCCGCCGGACACGCTGCCGTTGACCGCCTTGGCCGGGGTCTCGGCGCCGTTGCACTGGCCTGACGCCGTCGCGGGACGGTTCAGGGCCAGATTGGTGCCGGCCGTCGCCGACCAGGTGACCGTGGTGCTCGCGGCGGGCGAGCGGCCGAACTCCGTGGACACCGCCTCCACGTCGAGCGTCGTCGACGCCTCCGTACCGGCGCGCTCCAGCTTCGGCACGAAGTAGCTGTCGTTCGGCGTCGCGCCCAGGAAGGTGCGGCCACCGTCCGGGTCGCGGCGGTACACCTCGTAGTGGTGCACGTCCCCGGCCGACGACGCCGTCCAGGCGAGCCGCAGCGACTTCGTGGCGGCGCCGGTGTCCGTGCTGCCGAGGACGGTCGGCGCCGTCGGCGCCGAAGGGGCGTCCACCGTCCCGTCGTACAGGGCGAGCTGCCCCACCTTGATGTCGTAGGAGGCGGTGGTGCCGGTGGTCTGGAGACCGATCTGCGCGACCGTCTTCCCGGCGTACGCGGACAGGTCGAGCGTCCTGCGCTCCCAGCCCGTCGTCGTGGTGGAGCCGAGGTCGAGCGTGGTGAAGGTGGTGGGGGAGTCGGTGAACGACACCGCGGCCTTCAGCCGCGTCGGTCCGGCGGCCGGGGTCTTCACCACGACCGAGAGCTTCGTGTCGGCGGCGACCGGAAGTCGCGACTGGTAGAGCCGTACGGTGTTCACCGCGTCCAGGACGCCGGTCAGGCGCAGCGCGGAACCGCCCTCGTAGGCGTCGGTGAAGTCGATCGACGGCTTCAGCTTCGTCCCGCCGGACCGCACCAGCCAGCGGTAGGTCGGCGGCACGTCCTGGAGGGAGAGGTTGTTCCAGCCGGACGACGAGACGCGCACGCCGCCCGAGTGGTAGAAGTCGCCCTGTCCCGCGTCGAAGGAGGTCACGAAGGGCTTGGCGGTGACGGGCGACGACTCCGCGACGTAGGTCGCGAGCCCCTTCCAGGAGGACGTGGTCGTGGTGTCGGACGGGTCGCCGTTGGCGCCGTCCCAGAACCGCGCCTCACGGGCGTACGAATCGGCCCGGTCCGTCGAGGAGTTGTGCGTCCACTCGGGGCGGTAGAGGCCCAGCGAGGTGGTGTGCGGCCGGCCGTCCGGGAAGACCGCGCTCCACGGGACGCCCGTGTTGTAGCCGTTCGCCTCCGTGTCCACGCCCGCGAACAGCTCGTACTCGCTGCGGCCGAGGCTCCGGGCGAGGGTCCGCGAGGAGTCCAGCGCGGAGGCGCCCCAGCCGAAGTCGAGGAACATCGAGTCGCTCGTGCGCTGCGAACCCTCCTGGAGGAAGGCGTCGTTGGCGCTGGTGAGGGCGTCCTGCCAGCTGACCGAGCCGGACTCCGTCATCGCGTCGTACCACATGAACTCGACCGGGCCGAGCGAGCGGGCGTAGCGCATGGCGTTGCGCATCTCGGTGGCGAGGGCCGTGTCGCCGCCGGCCGTCTCCTGGTTGACGAACCAGCCGTCGAAGCCGTAGTGCCGGGCGACCTGGGCGAGCTTCTCGGCGACGGGATAGCGGGTGCCGGACTTCTGGACGAAGTCGCGCACCCACTGGATCTGGCCGCCGTAGGCGGTGGGCGGGAAGAACACCGTGCCGTAGACCTTCACGCCGTTGCGGTGGGCGGCGTCGATCACGGTCGGGTTCGGCGCGAGGATCAGCCCCTCGCCGGCCGAACCGCCCCAGAACACCAGCTTGTCGACGTACTGCCAGTGCCCGAAGGCGTAGTAGCGCGGATCGGACGAGCCCTGGGAGGGGTTGTTCGAGGTGGGCGCGAAGGAGACCAGCGACACGACCTCGCCCTCGCCGGCGCGGGCGTTGGCGTTCGCCTTCAGGGCGGGGTCGGAGACGCGCGGTGCGAGCGGCACGCGCGAGCGGTTGAAGCGGGCGTCCGGGTCGGTGGCCGGGTCCCAGTCCAGGATCGTGTTCGGGTACCAGTAGGAGGCGTACGGCTGGTTGCCGGCGGCCGCGACAACGTTGTCGGGCCTCGCGGGTGACGCCGATGCCGATGCCGATGCCGACGCGCTGGGCGTGGTGGCCAGGCCGAGCGCGGCCGCGGACAGGGCCGCGGCCAGCAGGAGGTGCAGGGGTCTTCTCATCGGAGCTCCGGTCCAGCAGAGGGGGAAGGGGCTGGTGGTGCCGGTGGCGCGATGGTGCGGGGTCGAAACCTGCCGGGCGGACGTCGCGGGTCAGGCGCATGACGGCCCGTCAGGCGGATGGCGGCCCGTCAGGCGGAACGCGTCCCGACGGGCCCAGGTCCGGTGCGGAGGCTAAAGGGATTTAGCGACGACGGTCAAGAGGGCGTCACCCCTGCGGCCGGCCCTCCGCGGGGGCCGCCGTGCTCTCGCGCACCGTGAGCCGCGGCGTCGGGTTCCTGACGTCCCGCGCCGACGACGGGTCGTCGATCACCGCGAGCAGGGCCGTGGCCACCTGCTCGCCGAGGGCGAAGGTGTCCCGGGACAGCGCGGTGAGCGAGGGGTGGACGATCCGGGCGAGCGCCGAGTCGTCGAACGACACCACCGACACCTCGCCGGGCACCGCGACCCCCATCTCCGCGGCG
This sequence comes from Streptomyces sp. NPDC127092, assembly GCF_042722475.1. Classification (NCBI taxonomy): domain Bacteria; kingdom Bacillati; phylum Actinomycetota; class Actinomycetes; order Kitasatosporales; family Streptomycetaceae; genus Streptomyces; species Streptomyces sp. NPDC127092. Next base: position 73,361 of record NZ_JBHXFE010000019.1, on the reverse strand, counting down.
ACCCCGAGGCCCGCCACGGCCATCACGTCGCTGTCGTACACGATCGCCGTCGGCCGCCGCCGCCCCGGCCGGGCGAGCAGCGCCCGGGTCGCCGCCGCGCCCTCCGCGTCGCTGAAGTCCGTCGGCACGGAGACCGCCTCGTCGAGCCCGAGCCGGCGCGCCGCGTCCCGCACCGCCCGGATCCGGCGCTGCGTGTGCTGGAAGGCGGGCAGACCGGCGAGATGGGCGATCCGGCGGTGCCCGAGGGCCGCCAGGTACTCGACGATCGACGTCATCGCCTCGCGGTCGTCGGCCCAGACGGCGGGCAGCCGCCCGTGCCTGCCGGGCCCGCCGAGGACGACGGTCGGCACGCCGAGTTCCTCGAGGACGGGGATGCGCGGGTCGCGCACCTGGAGGTCGACCAGGACGAATCCGTCGACCCGGTGCTCGGAGGTCCACCGCCGGTAGACCTCGGTCTCCGCGGCTGTGTCCTCGACGACGAGCAGCTGGAGGGCCGTCCCGTGGGCGGAGAGCGCGGCCTGGAGTCCCGAAAGGAGCTGGCCGAAGAAGGGTTCGAGCCCGATCGTGCGGGCCGGCCGGGCGAGCACGAGACCGACTGCGCCGGCCCGCGCCCCGCCCAGGGCCCGAGCGGCGCTGTGCGGGCGCCAGTTCATCCGCTCGGCCACCCGCAGGATGCGCTCCCGTGTCGCCTCGCTGACGCCCGGACGGCCGTTGAGCGCGAAGGAGACGGCGCCCTTGGAGACGCCCGCCTCCCTGGCGATGTCGGCGATGGTCGGTCGGGCCATCGGGCGCTCCCTCGTCCTGCGCGTTTCCGCACGCTCTCTTGACACCGGAGTTTAGCCGGGAGGATAGTCCCGCATCGCTAGAGCGGTTTAGTCAAGCAAGCCGAGCAAGGTCCGCGCACTTCCCCCGCGACGATCCGAGCAAGGAGACACCCTCGTGCGACACATTCGAAGGAGCCCGTGGGCCCGGTGGACCGCCGCCGCCCTGGCCGCCGTGACCCTCGCCGGCTGCGGACTCGGCGGCGCCGAGGACTCCGGCACCCCGGGTCCGGCCGGCACGGGCGGCGAGGTCAAGGGCAAGGTCTCGCTCCAGACCTGGGCGCTCAAGCCGAAGTTCACCGCCTACATGGAGGGCGTGATCTCCGGCTTCGAGAAGAAGTACCCGGGCGTCGAGGTCGAGTGGCTCGACCAGCCGGGCGAGGGCTACTCCGAGAAGGTCCTCAGCCAGTCCGCCGGCGGCACCCTCCCCGACGTCGTCAACCTGCCGCCGGACTTCGCCCTGCCCCTGGTGAAGCAGAACCTGCTGCTCGACATCGGCAAGGCCGACTCCGCGGCCGCCGCCGACTACGTCAAGGGCGGCCTCGACGCCTACCGCTTCCCCGGCCACGACGGCACCTACGGCTACCCCTGGTACCTGAACACCGACGTCAACTACTGGAACGGCGAGCTGTTCACCAGGTTCGGCCTCGACCCGAAGAAGCCGCCGGCCACGCTCGACGAGCTGGTCAGGGCCGCCCGTACCGTCAAGGAGAAGTCCGGCGGCCAGACGTATCTGATGAGCCGCAAGCCCAACCTCATCGACCTCGCCAACGCCGGCGTCCCGATCATGTCCGCCGACGGCAAAACCTTCACCTTCAACACCCCCGAGGCCGCCGCCGTCCTCGACACCTACCGCGAGGCCTTCAAGGAGGGCCTGCTGCCCAAGGACGTGCTCACCGAGACCTACGCGGGCAACACCAAGCTGTTCAGCTCCGGCACCGCCGCCTGGACCACCGCCGGCGCCAACTACATCACCAGCCTCGCCGTCGACAACCCGACGCTGGCCCCCAAGGTGGTCTCCTCGCCGGCCATGGGCACCCCGCCGCTGTACGTCCAGGGCCTGTCCGTCCCGAAGGACACCAGGAACCCGGCCGCGGCCCTCGCCCTCGCCCGCTGGGTGACCAACGCCGAGAACCAGGCCGCCTTCGCCCGCGAGACCAGCATCTTCCCCTCCACCACCGCCTCCGCGGCCGACCCCTTCTTCAGCAGGAGCGACGGCAGCAACGCCGGCGACGCCAAGGTCACCGCCTTCCGCTCGCTCGCCTCCGCCCGCGTCCTCGAACCCGTCCAGGCCAACGAGGCGATCAAGACCCTGATCAACCAGCAGATCGCCCTCGCCGTCAGCGGCCAGACCGGCTCCAAGGAGGCCCTGGACACGGCCGTCGCCCGCGCCAACCAGCTGCTGAAGGACTGAACGGAAGGTTTCCCATGACCCACCGGCGCTGGTTCACGCCCTGGCTGCTCGCCGGTCCCGCACTGGTCTGGCTCGCCGTCTTCAACCTGTGGCCCGCGGTCAACACGGTGATCCTGTCCTTCACCAACGCCCGGCCGCTCGGCGGCGGACACTTCACCGGACTGGAGAACTACCGACGGGCCCTCGACGACGAGCAGTTGACCGACGCCCTGGTCAACAGCGTCATCTACCTCCTCGTCTGCCTGCCCCTGCTCACCCTGCTGCCGCTGCTGCTCGCGCTCCTCGTGGAGAAGAAGCTGCCCGGCATCACCTTCTTCCGCACCGCGTTCTACACCCCGGTCGTCGCCTCCGCGGTCGTCGTCGGCCTCGTCTGGGGCTGGGTGCTCGACGACCGGGGACTTCTCAACGGCATGCTCCACCAGCTCGGCCTGGCGGACCGGCCCGTCTCCTTCCTCACCGACCGCTGGCTGCTGCTCTTCAGCGCCATCGCCCTCACGGTGTGGAAGGGGCTCGGGTACTACATGGTCATCTACCTGTCCGCGCTCGGGAACGTCGGCCGCGAACTCCACGAGGCCGCGGCCGTCGACGGCGCCTCCGCCACCCGAAGGTTCTGGCACGTCGCCCTGCCCGGCGTCCGCCCCGCGATGCTGCTGATCTCGGTCCTCATCTCGGTCTCCGCACTGCGGATCTTCTCCGAGCTGTACGTCCTGTCCAACGGCACCGGCGGACCCGGCGGGCGCGACATGTCGGTGGTCATGCTCATCCAGATGTACAGCCGCGGCTTCACCGGACACATCGGCTACGCCTCCGCCCTCAGCATCCTGCTCTTCGTCCTCACCGTCGGCCCGATGCTCGTCCTGGCCCGGCTCAACCGGAAGGCGGCCTGACGCATGACCACCCCGGGCCGCGCCCCGCGCGCCACCGAGCGGGCGGTGCGCTACCTGCTGCTGCTCCTCGTCCTGCTCCTCACCATCGGCCCCTTCCTCTGGCAGCTGTCCACCTCGCTCAAGGGACCCGGCGAGGACGTGTGGTCCCGAACCCCCTCCTTCCTGCCGGACGACCCCACGCTCGCCAACTACGCGCAGGTCGCCGACACCATCCCGGTCTGGACCTACGCCGCCAACTCGCTGGTCGTCGCGGGCATCGCCGTCGCCGGCAACGTCGTCGGCGCCACCCTCGCCGGCTTCGCCCTCGCGCGCCTGCGGTTCAAGGGCGCCCGCCTGGCGTTCGGCCTCTTCGCGGCCACCCTGGTGCTGCCCGGCGAGGTCACGATCGTCTCCCAGTACGTGACCGTCCGCAGCCTCGGCCTCACCGACACCCTCCTCGGCGTCGCCCTGCCCGGCGCGATCGGCATGCTCAACGTACTGCTCATGTACACCGCCTTCCGCGCCGTGCCGCCCGAACTCGACGCCGCCGCGCTGGTCGACGGCGCGAGCGTGTGGCAGCGGCTCGTGCACGTGGGCCTGCCCAACGTCCGCGGCATGCTGAGCGTCGTGGTGATCTTCACGTTCATCGCCGCCTGGGACGACTTCCTGTGGCCGCTGATCGTCCTCAACGATCCCGGCCGCTACACCCTCACGGTCGGCCTCCAGTACCTCGACGGCACCTTCTCCGCCAATCCCCGCCTGATCGCCGCCGGCACCATGATCGCCTTCCTGCCGATCGTGGCGGTGTTCGCGGCACTCCAGCGCTTCTTCTTCAAGGGAGTCGAGGAGGGCGCGATCAAGGGCTGACCCGGCCGTCTCCCCACCCTCCATCGCGAAGGAACCACACCTCGCATGACGAACCCCCAGAACACCACCGGTCCGCGCTTCGGCGTCAACTACACCCCCAGCCAGGGCTGGTTCCACCACTGGCTCGACTTCGACCTCGACGCGGTCCGCGCCGACCTGGACGCCGTCGCCGCCCTGGGCCTCGACCACATCCGCGCCTTCCCGCTCTGGCCCCTCTTCCAGCCCAACCGCACCCTGATCCGCCCGCGGGCCGTCGAACACCTGGGCGCGCTCGTCGACGCCGCGGCCGAGCGCGGACTCGACGTGGCGGTGGACGGCCTCCAGGGCCACCTCTCCAGCTTCGACTTCCTGCCGTCCTGGACCCAGACCTGGCACCGGCGCAACCTCTTCACCGATCCCGAGGTCCTCGACGGCCAGACCGCCTACCTGCGCACCCTCGCCGCCGCCCTCGCCGACCGTCCCAACTTCCTCGGCATGACCCTCGGCAACGAGATCAACCAGTTCTCCGGAGACCCCCACCCCGACCCCGACCGCATCACCCCCGACCAGGCCGAGAGCTGGCTGCGCCGGATGCTCGCCGCCTGCGAGGACGGCGCACCCGGCCGGCTCCACCTGCACGCCGCGTACGACGCCGCCTGGTACCTGGACGACCACCCCTTCACCCCCGCGCACGCCGCCCGCATCGGCGGCGCCACCGCCGTCCACTCCTGGGTCTTCAACGGCACCGCACAGCGCTACGGCGGCGACTCCTTCGCCGCCGGGCAGCACGCCGCGTATCTCGTCGAGCTCTCCAAGGCCTGGGCCGAGGACGCCCGCCGCCCCGTCTGGCTCCAGGAGGTGGGCGCCCCCGCCCCGCACGTGCCGCCCGAGCGCGCGGCCGAATTCACCCGGACGACCGTCGCCGCCGCGCTCGACTGCCCCGATCTGTGGGGTATCACGTGGTGGTGCTCCCACGACGTCGACCGCGCGCTCGCCGACTTCCCCGAACTCGAATACGGCCTCGGCCTGTTGACCACCGACGGCCGGACCAAGCCGGCCGGAGGGGCGCTGGCCGAGGCGGTCGCCGAGGCCCGCGCCACGTACTCTCCCGCACCGCAGCGGACGACGGCACTGGTCCTCGACCTCCCGGAGGACGGAACCAAGCGCTCGGAGTGCGCCCCCGGAGGCCGCTGGTTCGAGGCCTTCATGCGCCTGGCCGCGGACGGCGCCCGCCCTGCCGTGGTCCTGGCGGCCCGCACCGCGGACCGCACCCACCTGGCCGCCCGCGGCATCACCGAACTCGTCACCCTGGACGACCTCGGGTAGCGAAGACCGGCCGCCGCGCTTGATGCTGCCCGAGGCCCCCGGTCCGGAGGCCCCCGCCCCGGCGGCGACCCTCGCGAACCCGGCCGCCCGACCCGCGCCGCCCCGACCCGACCCGCCCGACCCGACGTGCCGACCCCGACCCCGTATCCGCACCTCCCACCCACGGAGTGCTCCGCATGCATGACGACCGAAGCCTCGTCGAGTCCCGCCTCAAGCGCGTCCTCGACGAACGCGTCCGACCGGCCGTGTACCCCGAGTCCGTCCCCCTCCAGGCCGGCATCTGGACCGCTCCCGGCGAGCCCGTCCCGGTCGCCCAGGGCCTCGCCGCGCCCCGTGCCCCGATCGCCGTCGGCGACGCCTGGGGCGCGCCCTGGGGCACGAGCTGGCTCACCGTCTCCGGGAGGGTGCCCGAGGAGTGGGCGGGCCGCACCGTCGAGGCGCTGATCGACCTCGGCTTCGACGCCAACATGCCCGGCTTCCAGTGCGAAGGCCTCGTCTACCGCCCCGACGGCACCCCGGTGAAGGGCCTCCACCCGCGCAACCAGTGGGTGCGGATCGCCGCCCCGGCGGTCGGCGGCGAGGAGGTGCTGCTGCACGTGGAGGCCGCGTCCAACCCGGTGATCCTCGACTACCACCCCTTCCTGCCCACCGACCTCGGCGACAAGGACACCGCGGGCGACCGGCCGCAGTACCGGCTGGCCCGGCTCGACCTCGCCGTCTTCGACGAGACGGTGTGGGAGCTCGTCAACGACCTGGAGGTGCTCGGCGAGCTGATGGCCGAGCTGCCCGTCGAGGGCGCCCGCCGCTGGGACGTCCTGCGGGCCGTCGAGCGCGCCCTCGACGCGGTCGACCTCCAGGACGTGAACGGCACCGCCGCCGCGGCCCGCGCCGAGCTCGCCGGCGTCCTCGCCTCGCCCGCCGAGCCCTCCGCCCACCGCATCAGCGCCGTCGGCCACGCCCACATCGACTCGGCCTGGCTCTGGCCGCTGCGCGAGACCGTGCGGAAGGTGGCCCGGACCACGGCCAACATGACCGCGCTCCTGGAGGACCAGCCGGACTTCGTCTACACGATGTCCCAGGCCCAGCAGTACGCCTGGATCAAGGAGCACCGGCCCGAGGTCTACGCCCGGGTCAAGAAGGCGGTCGCCGAGGGCCGCTTCGTCCCGGCGGGCGGCATGTGGGTCGAGTCCGACACCAACATGCCCTCGTCGGAGGCGATGGCCCGTCAGTTCGTGCACGGCAAGCGCTTCTTCCTCGACGAGTTCGGCGTCGAGAACCAGGAGGCCTGGCTGCCCGACACCTTCGGCTTCGCCGGCGGACTCCCGCAGATCATCAAGGAGGCCGGCTCGAAGTGGCTGCTCACCCAGAAGATCTCCTGGAGCCAGGTCAACTCCTTCCCGCACCACACCTTCTGGTGGGAAGGCGTCGACGGCACCCGGATCTTCACCCACTTCCCGCCGATCGACACCTACAACTGCTCCATGCAGGGCAAGGAGATCGCCCACGCCGTACGGAACTTCAAGGACAAGGGCCGTGCCCGGCACTCCCTCGCACCCACCGGCTGGGGCGACGGAGGCGGCGGCACCACGCGCGAGATGATCGCCAAGGCGGCCAGGCTGCGCGACCTCGAAGGCTCGGCCACGGTCCGCTGGGAGCGGCCCGCCGAGTTCTTCGCCAAGGCCCAGGCCGAGTATCCCGAACCGCCCGTCTGGGTCGGCGAGTTGTACCTGGAACTGCACCGCGCGACCCTCACCAGCCAGGCGCGCACCAAGCAGGGCAACCGGGCGAGCGAGAACCTGCTGCGCGAGGCCGAGCTGTGGTCCGCCACCGCCGCCGTCCGGACCGGGTTCCCCTACCCGTACGCCGAGCTGGACCGCATCTGGAAGACGGTGCTGCTGCACCAGTTCCACGACATCCTGCCCGGCTCCTCCATCGCCTGGGTGCACCGCGAGGCCGAACGCACCTACGCCGCCGTCGCCGAGGAGCTCGGCGGGATCATCGACCGCGCCCAGCGCGCCCTCGCGGGACCGGGAGACACCGAGGTCGTCTTCAACGGCGCCCCGCACGCCTCCGCCGGTGTCCCCGCGGGCGGCGCCCGCCGCGCCGGCACCCTGCCCGCCGCACCCGGCCGCTGCACCGTCGAACCCCGTGACGGAGGCGGCTTCGTCCTCGACAACGGGCTGCTGCGGGCCGTCGTGGACGGGCGCGGCCTTCTCGTCTCCGTCGTCGACCTCGGCACGGGACGCGAGACCGTCGCCCCCGGCACCGCCGCGAACCTCCTCCAGCTGCACCCCGACTTCCCCAACATGTGGGACGCCTGGGACGTCGACCGCTTCTACCGCAACACCGTCACCGACCTGACCGACCTCGACGACCTGACCGTCGTCGCCGACTCCCCGGACGCCGTGTCCGTCCGCGTCACCCGCTCCTTCGGCGCGTCGACCGCCGTCCAGACCCTGACCCTCACCGCGGGCGCCGGCCGCCTCGACCTCGGCACCGAGGTGGACTGGCACGAGACGGAGAAGTTCCTCAAGGCCGCCTTCCCGCTCGACCTGCACACCGACCGCTACGCCGCCGAGACCCAGTTCGGGCACCTGTACCGCCCCACCCACACCAACACCAGCTGGGAGGCCGCCAAGTTCGAGGCCTGCAACCACAGGTTCGTCCACTTCGAGGAGCCCGGCTGGGGCGTCTCCCTCGTCACCGCCTCCACGTACGGTCACGACGTCACCCGCACCGTACGGCCGGAGGACGGCGGCACGACCACCACCGTACGGGTCTCCCTGCTGCGCGCCCCCCGCTTCCCCGACCCGCACACCGACCAGGGCCTCCACCGCTTCCGGCACGCCCTCGTGCCCGGCGCGGGCGTGGGCGACGCGGTCCGCGAGGGCTACCGGATCAACCTGCCCGAGCGGCGGGTGCCCGGCGGCGCCGACGTGGCGCCCCTGGTGGGCGTCGCCGACGAGGCCGTGGTCCTCAGCGCGGTCAAGCTCGCCGACGACGGCAGCGGCGACGTCGTCGTCCGCCTCTACGAGTCGCGGGGCGGCCGCGCCCGCACCCGCCTCACCGCCGGCTTCGCCCTCGCCGGCGCCCGGCCCTGCGACCTCCTGGAGCGGCCCAGGGACGAGCAGGAGGTACGGGTCGAGGGCGACGGCGTCCTCGTCGAACTGCGCCCCTTCCAGCTGCTCACGCTGCGGCTCGCCCGGGCGTGAGGGAGGACGGGTGGCCCCGGCCCTGGGCAGGTGCCGGGGCCACCCCCTACTCTTGCGCCCTGATCCATCGGGGCGGGTGAACTGGGGGAGACATGGGCGTGCTGCCGGAAGGACTCGGCGAGGCGATACGCGGCACCGCACGGGACGTCGCCGAGGTCGTACGGGCCGCGCCCGACACTGCATGCGCGGTGCCGCGGCTGACCTGGACCTTCGGTGAGACCGCGGCCCATCTCGGCCAGGCCAACGACCTGATGGCGGACCTGGCCGCGGGCCGGCCCCGCCCGTACGGCGACGGCAGCCCGCGGAGCATCGCGGCCGCCAACGAGGAAGCCCTGGCGGCCTTCCCCGAGCGGGCCGCCGGGCCGCTCGCGGACCTGATCCACGACCAGGCCCTGGCCTTCCTCGACGCCGTCGAGGAACGCGCGCCCGACGAGGTCGTGGAGACCCCGATGGGCCCGTTCGGCCCGGCCGGGCTCGGCGCGTACCTCCTCACCCACATGCTCGGCCACGGCTACGACCTGGCCCGGGCGCTCGGACGCCCGCACATGCTGGACCGCCGCCGGGTCGAGCTGACCCTGCCGTTCCTGGTCGCCGCGATGCCCCGGGTCGCGGACCCGGCCGCCGTCGCCGGACTCACCGCCCGCTACCGCGTACGGCTGTGGGGCGGCGCCGAGTTCGGCGCGACGGTCGCCGACGGGCGGGTCACGACCGTCGAGGGCCCCGTCGACCGCGCCGACTGCACGATCCTGACGGAGCCCGTCGCCTTCCTGCTGATGGCGCTGGGACGCATCGACCCGGTCCCCGTCATGGCGACCGGCAGGGCGCTCGCCTGGGGCCGCAGACCCTGGCTCGGCCCCCGCTTTCCCCGGCTCTTCGTCGCTCCCTGAGGCCCCTAGGCCCTCGGGCTCTCGCGCCCTCAGGCCCCTGAGGTGACGCGCGCCTGGTGGATCCGCAGGTGCAGGGTCGCCAGGTCGAGCAGGGGCGTCGGCACGCCGAGTGCGCGGGCCCGGTCCGTCAGGTCGCCGAAGAGGTGCTCGACCTCGGTGGGACGGCCCGCCGTGAGGTCGCGGTAGAGCGACGGCACCATGGGGGAGCCGGTGGCCGTCACGACGTCCAGGCTCGCCCGGCGCTCCGCCTCGGGCACCGGGTGGCCGGCGGCGGCCGCCACGGCCGAGGCCTCGTCGAGGAGGCGGGTCGCCAGCTCCGTGCCGCCCGGCTGCCCGTTGATCTCGCCGACCGTGCCGCGCATCAGGCTGGTGAGGGCGCCGAAGGTGGTGATGAAGACCCACTTGTGCCACATGGCGGTGAGCACGTTCTCGGGTGCGCGGGTGTCGATGCCCGCGTCGGCGAGGACCTTGCGGATCGCCTCCACGCGCGCCGAGACGGTGCCGTCCTGCTCGCCGAGGGTGAGGTGCGCGAGCGGCGCGAGCCGCAGGATGTCGCCCTCGTCGTCGAGGGTGGTGACCACCTTCGAGACCCCGCCGAGCACCCGCTCGGCGCCGAACCGGGCGGTGAGGACGTCGAGATGGGCGAGCCCGTTGAGCTGCGGGACGATCGCCGTGTCCGGTCCGACGGCCGGGGCCAGGTCCTCCGTCGCCGCCGCGAGGGCGGTCGCCTTGACCGACAGCAGCACCAGGTCGTACGGCTCGGGCGCGGCGGCCAGCTCGTCGGCGGTGAGCAGCACGGGGTCGACCCGCCACTCCTCGTTCCTGCCCACGACCCGAAGGCCGCGCCGGCGCAGCGTTTCGGCGCGGGCGGGGCGGACGAGGAAGGTGACGTCCTGTCCGGCGCGGGCGAGCATGGCGCCGAAGTAGCCACCGGTGGCTCCGGCGCCGACGACCAGGATCCTCATCGTTCTACGACCTCTCTGTGGGCGGGTTGGGGGAGAAGCGGGGTGAGCAGCCGGTGCGGCCGGGCCAGCGCGGCCGTCACGGGATCGGCGTCGGGCCCGGCGGGCGCCAGGCCGGGCCCGGGGGTGACGACCAGGTCGGCCACATGGACGGAGCCACCGCAGCCCGTGCAGCGGCCGTCCTCGCCGACCGGGGCGTCGTCGGCCACGTGGACGTAGACGCGGCGCGGCCCGCCCTCCGCCGGGTAGAACCGGTCCCCCCACTCGCTGAGCGCGCGGACCGCGGGCCAGAGTTCGACGCCCTTGGCGGTGAGCACGTACACCTCGCGCCGGCCGGTGTCGGGACGGCGTTCGAGCACCCCGGCCGCGGTGAGCGTGGCGAGCCGGTCGGTGAGCACGGCACGCGGGACCGAGAGATGCGCGGCGAACTCGCCGAAGCGGCGCACGCCGTGGAACGCGTCCCGCACGATCAGCAGGGTCCAGCGCTCACCGACGATCTCCATCGAGCGGGAGAGGGCGCAGCTCTGCCCGCTGTAGGTGCGCGGAAGTGTCATGGACAGACCCTAACGCAAAGAGTTCGGTGACCGAACTGGTTTTGCCGCGCGGCCGAGGAGGCATCCGCCCGGGCGGCCGGGGAGGCATCCGACCGGGCGGCCGTGGAAGTATCCGCCCGGTATCCGCCCGGAAGTCCGCCCGGTATCCGCCCGGAAGTCCGGCGACGTATTCGACCGGCCGTTCGGCAGCCATGCGGTTAGGCTCTGGCCACGATGAAGACCCCCAAGGGCACCCCGGAACCCAAGGCCGGCAAGGCGGGCGTACGCCGGCACAACCTGAGCCTCGTGCTGCGCACCGTGCACGAGGCGGGCGAGACCACGCGCGCGGCGGTCGCCGCCCGCGTCGGCCTGACCCGCGCCGCCGTGTCCTCGCTCGTCGAACAGCTCCTGGAAAGCGGCCTGCTCGTCGAGTCCGGCAAGACGTTCAGCGGCCAGGCGGGCCGCCCGGGCACCGTCCTCAAGCCCGCGGACACCGGACCCGCCGGGCTGGGCGTCGAGCTCAACGTCGACTACGTCAGCGTGTGCGTCGCCGACCTCGGCGGGGCCGACCGGGTCCGCCGCACCGTACGCCTCGACAACCGCGCCCTCGCGCCCGTCGAGGTGCTGCGCCGCGCGGCCGGCGTCGCCGCGGACGTGCTCGCCGAGGCCGCAGAGCGGGACCTGCGGCCCACCGGCGTACGGCTCGCGCTGCCCGGCCTGGTGGCCGGCGGCACCGTCCAGCAGGCACCCAACCTCGGCTGGAACCGGGTCGACGCGGACGCCCTGTTCGCCCGCGCGCTCGCCGCCGCCCGGCCCGCCGGGGCTCCCGCCCTGCCCGTCGCCTCCGACAACGAGGCCAACGTCGCCGCCCTCGCCGAGCTGTGGTTCGGCGACCTCGGTGACGTCCGCAGCTTCCTGCACGTCACCGGCGAGATCGGGGTCGGAGGAGCGGTCGTCCTCGACGGCGAACTGCTGCGCGGCGCCCACGGCTTCGCCGGCGAGATCGGCCATCTCACCGTCAGGCCCGACGGGCCGCGCTGCCGCTGCGGCTCCAACGGCTGCCTGGAGCGGTACGCGGGCCAGTCGGCGCTGCTGCGCGCCGCCGGGGCGCGCGGCATCGACGTGCTCGTGCGGCGGGCCGAGGAGGGCGAGCCGCGCGCGCTGGCCGCGCTCGACGAGGCCGGCCGGATGCTCGGCGTCGCCGTCTCGGGCGCGGTGAACCTGCTCGACCCGCAGGCCGTCGTCCTCGGCGGGACGTACCCGCGCCTCATGCCGTGGATCGCGCCCGCCGCCGAGGCCGAACTCGCCCGCCGTGTGGTCTCCGGCCTCTGGGCCCCGGCCAAGGGCCGACTCCGCGCGGCCACCGGCACCGCCGACGCCGCCCGCGGCGCGGCCGCCCTGGTGCTCCGCGACATCCTGTCCGACCCGCTCGCGTACGGCGGCTGACCCCCGGTCACCCGCCCGAGCGCCCCACCCGGGCGCTGCCGCCGGACCACGGCCCGGTGCTGCCGCCCGAGTGACACGGCCCGGTGCTGTCACCCGACCACGGCCCGGTGCTGTCACCGGACCACGGCCCGGTGCTGTCGCCCGAGCGCCCCACCCGGGTGCCCTCGGCCCAGAGCCTTCGCCCGTCCGCCCCGGCCCGCCGTCCGTCCGCCTTTGCCGAGTGCCGTCCGCCCCGGCCGTGCGCCGTCCGCCGGGCGGGGGTGAAGGCCGGGCCGCAGACTCTCATCCCGCTCTCACCCGGGCCTTATCCGCTCATCACGGGGCGCTCCTAGTTTCGCGCCCATGTTCTTCACCTACCTCCGGCGCGAGCTGCGCCGTCGCAGAAAGGCGGCGCTGGTCGTCGCCTCCGGGCTCGCGCTCGGCATCGCGCTGGTCATCGTCGTCAACTCCGTCTCGTCCGGCATGAAGCAGGCCCAGGACAAGGTCCTCGAATCGCTCTACGGGCTCGGGACGGACCTCACGGTCACCAAGGCGCGGGAGCAGCCCGAGGCCGGGCAGCGGCCCCGCTTCGAGTTCAAGGGCCGGGACGACGGCGAGGAACAGAGCAGCGACCGGCTGATGGTGCAGGGCTTCCAGACCCTCCCCGACTCCACCGTCGCCACCGTCGCGAAGCAGGACGGCGTCGCCAAGGCGGTCGGCGGCCTCAGCCTGGTCAACCTCAAGATCAACGGCGAGTTCAAGCGCGGCGAGATCCAGCGCGGCCAGGCCGTACAGCCCGGCGGCCCCGGAGGTCCGGGCGGCGGCTCCGGCCCCGGTGACACCGTCACCGGCGGCGGCGCGGCCTTCGACGTCGACTCCTTCACCCTCTACGGCACCGACGTCACCACGCCCGACCTCGGCCCCCTCACCACCTCCGCCATCACCTCGGGCCGCGGCTTCACCACCAAGGAGACGGACGCCAAGGTCGCGATCCTCGACAGCGCCTACGCCAAACAGGCGGGCCTGTCCGTCGGAAAGACCCTCACCGTGAAGGGCGTCGAGCTCACCGTCATCGGGATCGCCACCGCCGACAGCGGCCAGGCCGCCGCCCAGGTCTACCTGCCGCTGAAGCAGGCCCAGACGCTCTCCGGCTCCCAGGGCAAGGTCACCACGGTCTACGTGAAGGCCACCGACTCCAAGGAGATCGACGCCGTCAAGGCCGCCATCCAGAAGAACGTCACCGGCACCACCGTCACCACCTCCGCCGACCTCGCCCAGACCGTGTCCGGCTCGCTCGACACCGCCGCCGGCCTCGCCACCACCGTCGGCCGCTGGCTTTCGTACGCGGTGCTGCTCGCCGCCGTCCTCGTCGCCGGCCTCCTCACCTCCTCCGCCGTCAGCCGCCGCGTCCGCGAGTTCGGCACCCTCAAGGCCCTCGGCTGGAAGAGCGGCCGGGTCACCCGGCAGGTCGTCGGCGAGGCCCTGGTCAACGGCCTGATCGGCGGCGTCCTCGGCATCGCGGTCGGCCTCGGCGGCGCCTGGCTCGTCACCGCCTTCGGCCCCACCCTCACCGCCGAACTCGGCGCGGGCGGCGGCCCGGGCGGACCCGGCGGCGGGCGGCTGGTCGTGGGCGGCGGACCCGGCGGACCCGGCGCCGCCGAAGCCCTCGGCAAGACCCTCGACATCGCCCTCACCGCTCCGGTCAGCCTCACCACCGTCGGCCTCGCCGTCCTCCTCTCCCTCGGCGGCGGCCTCGTCGCGGGCGCCTTCGGTGCCTGGCGCGCGTCCCGGCTGCGCCCGGCGGACGCGCTGCGCCGCGTCGAGTAGCCCCGCGGGCGCCGCCCGCCCGACCCCACCCCGTACCACAGGAGTTGGAACCATGTACGAACTCACCGGCGTGACCAAGCAGTACCGGCGCGGCCAGGAGAGGGTCGACGCCCTCGACGGCATCGACCTGACCGTCCGGGAGGGCGACCGGCTGGTCATCCAGGGCCCCACCGGCGGCGGCAAGTCCACGCTGCTGCAGATGCTCGGCGGCCTCGACCGGCCCAGCTCGGGCAGCGTCCTGCTGGACGGCACCGACCTGGCGACGATCTCCGAACGCCGCCTCACGGACCTGCGCAGCCGGCTCATCGGCTTCGTCTTCCAGAGCTTCAACCTGATCCCCACGCTCACCGCCCAGGAGAACGTGGAGACCGCGCTGGTCCCGCTCGGCGTCCGCGCGTCCGAGCGCCGTCGCCGCGCCGCCGAGGCCCTGGAGTCCGTCGGCCTCGGCGAGCGTGCCGGCCATCTGCCCTCGGAGCTGTCCGGCGGCCAGCAGCAGCGCGTCGCCATCGCCCGGGCCCTGGTCAAGCAGCCCAAGGTGCTGCTCGCCGACGAACCCACCGGCAACCTCGACGAGTCGATGCGCGACGAGATCGTGGACCTGCTCGAAGGGCTCTGGAAGGAGCACGGTCTGACCTTCGTGATGGTCACCCACGACAGCGCCATCGCCCGCCGCGCCCCGCGCCTCGCGACCCTCCGCAAGGGCCGGATCACCATCAAGGAGAACCCCGTCCCCGCGGGCGCCTGAACTAGGGGGTGTCTAGACCCGCACTCCGTGCCCCCGCAGGTACGCCAGCGGGCTGACGTCCGAGCCGAAGTACGGCGTGGTCCGCACCTCGAAGTGCAGGTGCGGGCCCGTCACCCGGCCCGTCGCGCCGGAGCGGCCGATGCGCTGCCCGCCCGAGACGCTCCGGCCCACCGAGACGTCGATGCGCGAGAGGTGGGCGTACTGGGTGTAGCGGCCGTCCGCGTGCCGGATCACCACCTCGTTGCCGTAACTCCGGTCGTAGCCCGCGTGGACGACCCGCCCGGGTCCGACCGCGCGGACCGTGGTGCCGGACGGCACCGCGAAGTCCTGCCCGGTGTGATAGCCCTTCGACCAGGAGCCGTGCTGGCCGTAGAAGCCGGTGAAGACGTACGACGAGACCGGCACCGTCCAGCCGCGCACGGCCCCGCCCGAGGAGCCGCCCCGGGACCCGCCCGAGGCGCCGGAGCCGGCCGTGGAGCCCTGGTCACCGGCCTTCGCGCCCGTCCGCTGCTCGTACTTCCACCGGTGGCTGGTCCAGTACCAGTGGCCGCCGCTCCTGAACCAGTAGACGCGGTCTCGGGCGTCCCAGCCCTGCCGCCCACGGAAGACCGGCTCCCCGCCGGCGCGCGGCTGCCCCGCGCGGGACGGCTTCGCCTTCGGGGCCGTACCCCCGCCGTTCCGCAGGTACGTGTCGTAGTGGCTCGTCCAACGCCACGCCCCGGCCGCGTTCTTGTACCAGTACCGCGAGCCGTCCCAGCCCGCGTGCGAGGGGGCCGGTTCGGCCGAGGCAGGGCCCGCGCCGGTGCCCGCGAGCGCCACCGCGCCGAGCGTCGCCACGACGGCGCAGCGCACCCCGCGCAGCGCCGCGGGACCGCCGCCGCGCTCGGCACGCGCGGCGCTCCGGGCCGCCGCGCAGCCCGCGCAGTCGCAGCCGCCTTCGGGCATCTCGTCCGTGAACCCGGGAATCCGCAGCTCCAGGGTGTCGTCGTCCCGCACGTGCACGCGCGTCCTTCCTCTCATTCCTGTCCCTGGTCGGGCAGTCCGCCCCGCCGGGTGTAGAAGGCCACGGTCAGATCCTTGACCAGGGCCTGGCGTTCGAAGTCGTCGAGGTCGACGAGCCCGCGGGTCGTCAGCCGCGTCACCGTGTCGTCCACGGCGTCGATCACGCTCGTCAGCACGGAGTCGCGGTGCCTGGCGTCGAGCGCCGCGATCTGCCGCCGCCGCATCGCCGCCGCCACCTCGGGCGCGTACTCGATGCGGGTCGGCTGCGCCGAGAAGACCGCGATGCCGACCGGCCGGCACTCCGCGGCGAGCAGCCGGGTCAGCCGTGCGCCCACCGCCTCCGCGTCGCGCAGCGTCGGCCCGTCGCCACGGAAGGCGTCGGCCGGCAGCTGGGACAGGACGCGCGCGGCAGCCGCCTCCACCTGCTCGCGCAGGTAGTCCAGGTGGTCGTCCACGGAGAGCAGGGCCCGGGCCGTGTCGCGTACCGACCACACGACGAGCACCACCACGCGCAGTGCCGCGCCCTCCGCGTCGACCACGGCGATCGGCTCGCTGCGCCAGTGCCGCAGCCGTACGTCGATCCGGCGGCGCAGCACGAACGGGCTGATCCAGACCAGTCCGGTGCGCCGCACGCTGCCCCGGTAGCGGCCGAACAGCGAGAGCACCCACGCGGAGCCGGTACGGCCACGGGTGAGCCCGCCGAAGGCCAGCACGGCGACCACCGCGCAGCCGCCGAGCGCGGCCCACTCCCACGGCAGCAGCTGGACCGTGCGCAGCGGCCGGGCCCGCCACAGCAGCGCGGCCGCGGCGCCGAGCGCCGTCAGACCGACGAGGACGGCGCACCAGCCGGGCAGCGCGGGGCCGTTGCGCTCGACGAGCTCGGGCTCGTCGGGCGGCGGACGGTGCGGCAGTTCACGCGCGTCGGCGGTCCGCTGCCGGGACTCCGGCCGCTCGGAGGAGGACCCGGGCCGGGCCGGCCGGGGCACCGCCGGGAGGACCGCCGCCAGGTCCGCCGCCAGGTCCGCCGTCGGGTCCACCGTCAGGTCCGCCGTCAGGGACGTCGTCGTGGGCGACGCCGTGGGTGCCGTCGCGGGCGTCGGGTCGGCGCGGAACAGGTCGTCCATCGGTATGCCGTCGGCGTGGAAGCGCACGCGCACGGGCAGGGGCCGCTTCTGTTGCTCGGTCATCAGGCCCTTCCGGCCGTCACTCGACGAGGCGACGAGGTGACGACGTGTCGGATGATCTTCAGAAACCATCGTCACAGGGGTTAATGTCCGGAATGCCGCGACGAAAGTCCTGAACCGGACGGACTTTGGTCCTCCGGCGCTCCTCCGGCGCCGACTCGGCGGCGGCCCGTTGTCAGTGCCTCCCCCTACCGTTCAGGACATGACGACGAAGACCTATCTGGAGCTGTCGCAGGACGGCGGCGGCGCGCACAAGTTCTACGAAGTGACGGTGGACGGCACGGTGGTGTCGGTCCGTTACGGACGGATCGGCGCGGCCGGACAGACGCAGACCTCGACCTTCCCGACGACCGAGAAGGCCCAGGCCGCGGCGGCGAAGAAGATAGGGGAGAAGGTCCGCAAGGGATACGCGCCGGCGGTCCAGGGTCAGCGCGCGCCGCGCTCGGTCACCCGGCGCGCCGTCACCTCCGCGCCGTCCACCGCCCGCGCCGTCGCGCCCGTCCTGTGGCGCTTCCGCACCGGTTCCGCGGCCTTCGGCATCCACGTCGACGACGAGCGCTGCTGGGTCGGCAACCAGGCGGGCGAGGTCTTCACCCTCGGCCACACCGGCGAGGTCCTGGCCCGTTTCAGCCTGCCCGACGGCGTCAAGTGCCTGGTCGCCGACGACTTCTGGATCTACGCGGGCTGCGACGACGGCCGGGTGTACGACCTGTCGTCCAAGCTGCCCTTCGCCGCCTACGACATCGCCGCCGACGTCGACATCTTCTGGCTCGACATCCACGAGGGCGTGCTCAACGTCGCCGACCGCTCGGGCCGGCTCACCGTCATCGACCACGAGGACGAGCACCAGTGGTCGCGGGGCGGCCGCGGCGAACACGCCTGGATGGTGCGCGCGGACGCCGACGCCGTGTACTACGGCGACAGCCGGGGCGTCACCGCCCACACGCCCGACGGCGGGCAGGAGCTCTGGCACACCGCCACCGAGGGCGGCGTCCTGTTCGGCTGGCAGGAGGACACCGCGGTCTACGCGGGCACCGGCCGCCGCAAGGTGCACCGCCTCGCCAAGAAGGACGGCAGGACGGAGGCGGTGTACGCCTGCGACAGCGTGGTGTACTCGTGCGCCACCTCGCCCGGCGGCCGCTTCGTGTTCGCGGGCGACAGTGCCTCGTCGGTCTACTGCTTCGCCGAGGACGGCACCCGGCTGTGGAAGCTGGGCACCGGCGGCGGTTCGGCGCTCTCCATGCAGTACCGCGACGAGCGCCTGTACCTGGTGACCACGGACGGCTCGCTGCTGTGCGTGGACGCGAGCGAGGCGGCCATCGCCGCCGCCCAGCAGGGCACCGTCCCGGTCGCCCAGGACGTCAAGCTCGCCGCGGCCCTGCCCACGTACGCCCCGGCGACCACGGTCGCCGCCGTCGACGCGGTCAGCACCGTGCCGGCCGGGTCGGTGGTCGTGGAATGCGTCCAGGAAGGCGGCCGGATGCGGGTCCACGTGGTGACCGAAGGCTACGAGCCCGGGTGGAACGTGCAGTTCCCGCGCGCCATCCGGCAGCCGGGCGCCCGCTATGTCGTCGATGCCCTGCACCCGGCGTCCGGCGGCTTCTACCGGGTCCGCGGCGACATCCGGCGGCTGCTGTGAGCGGCGGGTTCGAGGCGGCCACCGGGGACGGGCCGCCGCTGCCCGGATCCGACGCGGAGCAGCGCTCGCGCGAGGTGCGGGCGGCGGTCGAGGGCCTGCGCCAGATCCGGCGCGTGACCGGCCGTCAGGGCGAGGACCCGGCCGCCCGGCCCGCCGAGTGGGAGCGCCGGCAGCCGGTGCGGGCGGTGGCGCTGGTCCTGGAGGCGGCCGGGCAGCCGCCCTCGGCCCTGGACGCCTCCGGCACCCGCGTCGCCACCGGCTATCGCGTGACACCGGGCGACCGCCCCGGCACCGCCGTCGTGGAATGGCTCGGCCCGCCGGGATCCGGTGCCGCCCAGGAGGAGGAAGCCGCCCTCGGCGCCTGCGCGGCGGCCCTGGAGCGGTTCGGCTGGGACGCGCTCCTCTACCGGGGCCCGCGCCGGCACCGCTTCCTGGAGGTCGAGCCGGCGGGCACCCCCTAGAGGGCTTCCGACGGAACAGGGTGGCTGGACAGCCCCTGAAGGGGGCAGGGGAGTGTCCGGTCGGCGTGCGTCAGGCGATCGAGGCGGAGACGATCGCTGCCACGGCCAGGTTGCAGGAGGCCGTCACCCACACCGCCGGGTGCGGCTCCGGGTCGACCAGGGTCGCACCCAGCTTGCCGGGCGTGACGAGGTCGACGACCAGGAAGGCGACGGCCATCAGCACGAGGCCCAGCAGACCGAACGCGGCGGTGGACAGCAGGCCCTTGGCGAAGTCGTCGTAGGTCGTCCAGATCGCCGTGAACACGATGCCGCCTATGCCGAGCAGCGCGGAGCTGAGCAGGATCGACGCGTTGCGGTTGCGGTCCTCCCAGATCTGCCGGCCGAGCTTGCCGGGCGTCAGGATGTCGACGAGGACGATGCCGAGGATCAGCAGGACGACGCCGAGGGCGCCGTACGCGGTGGTCCGGCCGAGACCGTTGACGATGTCGCTCATGGGATGCCGGCTCCGGAAGGAAGTGATCGTGAATGATCGCGGTCAAGGACCGGCAAAATGTAGCGCAGGGTCAGAAGGCCGTGGTCGGCGGGTCGTGGAGGCGCGACCAGTCGGACAGGGCACGCCGGCCGGGCGCGGGCTTGCGCGTTCCCCGGCCGGGCGCGGGCGTGCGCGGTTCCACCGCCCGGTCCGGTCTCAGACGCCGGCCGGGATCCGCTTGGCGCGCGAGCGGACGGTGAAGGCCGTCACGATCTCCGCCACGCCCACGACGAGCAGCCAGATGCCGCCGAGCACGGTGAGCACCCGCACCGACTCCAGCGGCGACTCGATCAGCACCACACCGGCCAGCGCGCTGATGACACCCAGAGCGATCTGCCAGCCGCGGGCCGGCATGTCCGGGTCCGAGGCGGCCGCCACGATCTGGGTGATCCCGCGGAACAGCCAGCCGATGCCGATCCACAGCGCGAGCAGCAGGATCGACTGCGTCGCACCCCGGAAGCAGAACAGGCCGAGCAGGATTCCCAGCGAGCCGCTGATGAACGCCATCACCCGCAGCGAGGTCCGCACGTGCGTGCCGAAGGCGGTGACCAGTTGCAGCGCGCCGCTGACCACCAGATACAGACCGAAGAGCACGCCGACGATGGTCAGCGTGGCCTTCGGCCACACCAGCACGAGCACGCCCAGGACCAGGGAGACGACACCGGCGATCAGCAGCGCCTGCCAGGCCACGCCGGCCAGCAGGCCGAGCGGTCCGGCCGGCACGTCCTCCCGCGCCGGCCGGTCATGAGTCTGCGACATGGTCTTGCTCCACTCCTCTTGTCGCGCCCTCGGACGAGGGCGCCCGGCGGCCCGTCTCCGGGTCGACCACGGCGCTCTCACTCAAGCAGTACGGGACGAACGCCGCAAAAGATGACCTGTATGGACGATCAGCGCATCCGACGGAGCCGTGGTCCGGCGCAGAGTGGAGAGCGACTGTGCAGGGCGCGCGCACCCGCCGCACCCGTATCCGCAACGGGAGACCAACATGACCGCATTCAACCGACGCGACCTCGGGTTGCTCGTCCTCCGGGTCGGCACCGGTGCCGTGCTCGTCGCGCACGGCGCGCAGAAGCTCTTCGGCTGGTTCGGCGGAGGCGGGATCGAGGGCACCACCAAGGCGATGGAGGCCATGGGCTTCCGCCCCGGCCGGCAGAGCGCCGTCGCCGCCGGCCTGGGCGAGGCGGGCGGCGGCGCGCTGCTCGCCCTCGGCCTCGCGACGCCCGCGGCCGGTGCCGCCGCCGCGGGGGCCATGGCCGGCGCGGTCTCCGTACACGCCCCGTCCGGCTTCTTCGCCATGAGCGGTGGCTACGAGTACCCCGCCTTCCTCGGCTTCACCGCGGCCGCCATCGGGGTCACCGGTGCCGGGCGGCTCTCGCTCGACCACGCCACCGGACACGTCCTCGACCGGCCCTGGGTGGTCGCCACCGCCTTCCTCGGCACGGCGCTCGCCGCCGCGGCCGTCGTCGGCCGCCGTGCCGAGGCCATCGCCTCCCCGCAGCCCGACGACTCCTCCGCCGAGGACTCCGGCCGGGCCGAACCCGACGACGAGCCCGAGCCGGAGCACACCAGCGCCCGCGAGAGGGAGAGCTGACACCGTGAAGGCCATGGCCATGCCGGAGTACGGGGGCGCCGACGCCCTCACCCTGATGGAGCTTCCCGATCCCAAGGTCGCCCCCGGCGAGGTCCTGGTGCGCGTCGCGGCTGCCGGCGTCAACCCGGTGGACTGGAAGCTCGCCGCGGGCGGCCTCGACCCCATCATGGTGTCCCACTTCCCGATGATCCCCGGCTGGGACATCGCCGGTGTGGTCGAGCGCAACGGGCTCGACTCCACCGAGTTCGCCCCCGGCGACGAGGTCATCGGCTACATCCGCAAGGACAGCGCCGAGCACGGGGGTTACGCGGAGCAGGTCGCCGCCCAGGTCCGCATGCTCGCCCGCAAGCCCCGCGCGCTCAGCTGGGCCCAGGCCGCGGGCCTCCCGCTCGCCGGGCTCACCGCCCTGCAGTCCGCCGACCGGGTCGGGGCGGGCGCCGGGGACACCGTCCTGGTGCACGCGGCGGCCGGTGGCGTGGGTTCGCTCGCCGTCCAGATCCTGACCGCCCGCGGCGCCCGGGTCATCGGCACCGCGAGCCCCGCCAACCACGACTTCCTGCGCGGTCTCGGCGCCGACCCCGTCGCGTACGGCCCGGGCCTCGCCGACCGGGTCCGGGCCCTGGCCCCCGACGGCGTCGACGCCGCGCTCGACTTCGTCGGCGGCGAGTCCGTCGACGTCTCCCTCGACCTGCTGCGTTCCCCGGACCGGCTCGCCTCCGTCACCGACCACCGGGCCGCGGCCCTCGGCGGCCACTACGTCTGGGTGCGGCCCGACGGCGCCGGCCTCACGACGCTCGCGGCGCTCGCCGACGAGGGCCGGCTCACCGTCTTCGTCGAGAAGGTGCTGCCGCTGCCGGATGCCGCGGAGGCCTGGCGCCTCAACAGCGAAGGGCACACGAGGGGCAAGCTGGTGCTCTCGGTCGGCGACGGGTCCTGAGGAGCCCGACACCTGAATACTGTGCGGGAAGATCCGGAGCCGATCCGGCGCTACGGGGAGAGCAGGGGGAACCGCGCATGCGGGTACGCGAGGCACGCGAGGGACGCGACGAGCGCGAGGGACGCGACGGAAGGGACCGGTGCCGGTCATGAAGATCGATCTCACGGACACCAACTCCAGCAAGATCAACAAGGCGATCCTGGAGGCCCGCCGCGCCGTCGGTACGCCCGCCGTCGGGATGGTCCTCACGCTGGTGATCGTCACCGACGAGGAGCACGCGTACGACTCGGTGAAGGCCGCCAACGAGGCCGCGCGCGAGCATCCTTCGCGCACCCTCGTCGTCATCAAGCGGCACGCCCGTTCCCCCCGCGCCCGCAACGAGCCCCGGCTCGACGCCGAGGTCCGGGTCGGCACCGACGCCGGAGCCGGCGAGACGGTGCTGCTCAGGATGCACGGAGAAGTGGCGCGCCGCGCCGACTCCGTCGTCCTGCCACTGCTCCTGCCGGACGCGCCCGTCGTCGTCTGGTGGCCGGTCGACGCACCCGAGGTCCCCTCCAAGGACCCGCTGGGCGCGCTCGCGCAGCGCCGGATCACCGACACGTACGCCGTCGAGGACCCGATCGGCGCGCTCGCGGCCCGCGCCGCCTCGTACGCGCCGGGCGACACCGACCTCGCCTGGACCCGGCTCACGCCCTGGCGCTCCCTGCTGGCCGCCGCGCTCGACCAGGCCAGGACGACGGTGACCTCGGCCGCCGTCGAGAGCGAGGCGGAGAACCCCAGCGCGGAACTCCTCGCCCGCTGGTTCGGCGACCGTCTCGACGTCCCCGTGGAGCGGGTCGTCACCGACGGGCCCGTCGTCACGGCCGTCCGGATGGGCACGCCCGACGGCGAGATCCGCATCGACCGCCCCGACGGCCCGGTGGCCCATCTGTCCATCCCGGGCCAGCCGACGCGCGTGATGGCCCTCAAGGTCCGCACCACGGCCGAGCTCATCGCCGAGGAACTGCGCCGCCTCGACCCGGACGA
The DNA here is from genome assembly GCF_042722475.1 of Streptomyces sp. NPDC127092. Lineage (NCBI taxonomy): Bacteria > Bacillati > Actinomycetota > Actinomycetes > Kitasatosporales > Streptomycetaceae > Streptomyces > Streptomyces sp. NPDC127092. The sequence continues at coordinate 50,125 of NZ_JBHXFE010000019.1, read as the reverse complement.
GGCCTACGCGGCGGCTCTCCGGTACGGGCGGTAGGCGGCGGCGGGGACGGCGAGCCCGCTACGGGAGCGCCGTCCCCGGTTGCGTGCGGCCCGCTGCGGGAACGCCGTCCTCCGGCTCCGTGAGCCCGCCGCGGGAACGCCGCCCTCCGTCTCCGTGCGGTCCGCTTCAGTCCACGCGCCGGAAGACCATCACGAAGTCCGCCATCTCCCGCACCCGGGGCAGCTCCGGGTCCGGCAGGGCGCGCAGCCGTGCGCAGGCCTCCGCCACCAGGTCCAGGTCCTCCTCACGGACCTGCCAGGCGCCGGTGAAGAGCCGGCCGCCCCCGATCGAGCGGGCCATCTGGTCCGGTGACACGCGGAAGACGGCGGGACGTTCGCTCGCCCTGCCCTCGTAGCGCAGCCCGTGCGCGGCGGCGATCGGTTCGAGCAGTCCGGGAGCGTCCTGGCGGGTGCCCCCGGGATCCAGGCGGTCCTCGAGCTCGCCCACGATCCGGCCGATGTCGTCCGTGGGGCGCATGCCACGGGCCGGTATCACCAGATAGCGGCCGCCGGGCCGCAGCACCCGCGCCACCTCGGCGAACACCGCGCGCGGGTCGGGTCCCGCGTGCAGCAGCCAGGTGGACACCGCCTGCGTCACCGACGCCGTGCGGACCGGCAGCCGGCCCGCGTCGCCCACCGCCACCCGGGCGCCGAGCCGTTCGCGGGCCCGTGCCAGCATCCCGGGGGACAGGTCGACCCCGAACACCCGGTGGCCGCGCGCGGTGAGCTCGGCCGCCACGATGCCGGTGCCGACGCCGATGTCGAGGACCGCGGCGGCCGGGTCGAGCAGCGGGGCCAGCTGGTCGGCGAAGCCGGCCGCCCGGGCGGTGCCGCCGCGGGAGGCGTCGTAGTCGGGCGCGATGGCGTCGAACGCGGCGGTGCCGCCCGCGGCCGGTGCCCCGCTCACGCCTGCCCGCTCGTCGGCACAGGGCTGAAGCTGACCGGCAGCGTCGCCATGCCGCGCAGGATGCCCTCGCGCCGGGTCAGGTCCTCGTCCGGGTCGGTGAGCCGCAGGTCGGGGAAGCGCCGCAGCAGGGTGCCGAGGGCGATCCTGGCTTCGGCGCGGGCCAGCGGCGCACCGAGACAGAAGTGAACGCCGTGGCCGAAAGCGAGCTGTTGCGGCATCTCGCGTCGGGCCACGTCGAGGATGTCGGGCCGGTCGAAGCGGGCCGGGTCGCGGTTGGCGGCGGCGAGCCCGATGATGATCATCTCGCCGGCCGGGATGGAGACGCCGCCGATCTCGTAGTCGTCGACCGTGAAGCGGGCGACGCCGCGACTCACCGGACCCTCGTAGCGCAGCAGTTCCTCGATCGCGCCGGGCAGCAGGCCCGGGTCGTCGCGGAGCGCCGCGAACTGCTCGGGGTGGCGCAGCAGCGCGTGGACGCCGTTGGCGATCAGGCTCGCCGTGGTCTCGTGTCCGGCGAGCGTCAACAGGATGGCCATGGCGGTCAGTTCGCGGTCGCTGATCCGCTCCTCGGCCTGGGCGGCGCACAGCGCGCTCAGCAGGTCGTCGCGCGGCTCCTTCTTCCGCGCGGCGATCAACGGCTCGTAGAACTCGGTGAGTTCGGCGCGCGCCCTGGCTCCCTTCGCCAGTCGCTCCGGGGTGTTCGGCGGCATGATCAGGCCCACCGCGAGCCGGGCGAAGTCCGGCTGCCCCTCGGCGGGTATGCCGATCAGCTCGCTGAGCACGGCCATCGGCAGCGGCAGGGCGAACTCGGCCACCAGATCGGCCGTTCCGCGTCCGGCGAAGGCGTCGAGGTGGGCGTCGGTGAGCGCCTGGATCCGGGGCGTCAGCTCCTCGATCCGGCGGGCCGTGAACGCCCTGGACACCAGGTTGCGCAGCCGGGTGTGGTCCGAGCCGTCCGCCACCAGCATGCTGGCCATCAGCACGTTGGTGCGCTCCTGGTGGGCCATCTCCTCGGCGAGGCCGTTGACCCCGGCCGGGCTGCTGCTGAGCCGCGGGTCGGTCAGTGCGGCCACGGCCTCGTCGTAGCCGGTGACCATCCACACTTCAAGGGTGGGATTCAGCCGGACCCGCTGCACGACACCGTGCTCCCGGATCCGTTCGAACAGCGGGTAGGGATCGGGCTGTTGGGCGACATTCAGCGGCACGTCGTGAACGATGGTCCGGCTCTGATCCGACATCCGTCACTCCCCGTGATCATGAGAAAGATCTGTGGCAGGTAGTCATACCAGCCACGGAAGTTGCGTGGTAGCGTCACCGGCGATCAGCACGGAGGATTGTCCGCGGAACGGCGTCGCCCACCGGTGAAACGTTTGTCCCGCACAGCTCAACCGACAGCATTTACGGCCTCAACCAGGCCTTACTGCGCAGGGGGAGACGTTTCGTGGCACAGGTCGACCAGACGGTGGACGCCGATCCGATACGCGGACTGGCCCGCCCCGGGGTACTCGGGAACCCGTACCCGGCATATGCCCGACTGCGCGAAACCACCCCCGTGTTCTGGCACGAACTCCTCGGCTCCTGGGTCCTCACCCGCCACGCCGACTGCCTCGCCGTCCTCACCGACAGCACCCGCTTCGCCTCCGACTGGCGCCGCGCCGGCGAGGACATCCCCGCACCGCTCCTGAGCGTCCAGACCCTCGACCCGCCCGAGCACACCGCCATCCGCCACCTGCTGCTCGACGGCTTCCGCGCCCAGGACCGCCACGCCCTGCACGAGCGGCTCGACCACCAGGTCCGCGAACTCCTCGCCGAGCTGTCCCGGCGCCCCTCCTTCGACCTCGTCGGCGAACTCGCCGAACCGCTGGCGCTCCGCTTCGTCACCGCCTTCCTCGGCGTGCCCGCACCCGACCTGGCCTGGTTCGTGCCCATGTCCCGCACCGTCGTCGACGGCATGGACGCCGGCCTGTGGCCCGAGAAGCACGAACCGGCCGTCGCCGCCCGCGCCGAACTCGCCGAGTACGCCGGCGGCTGGCTCGCCGACCCGCCCGAGGACGGCCTCATCGCCTACGTCGCCGCGCACGCCGACGCCAGCGGCGTCGACCCGGCCGTCCTGCGCAACAGCCTGCGCGCCGTCCTCCACGCGGGATACGAGTCGGCCTCCCGCCTCCTCGGCAACGCCGCCGCGGCCCTGCTCACCACACCCGGCGCCCTCGCCGCCTTCCGCACCGCGGGACCGGCCACCGGCGTGGACGAACTCGTCCGCTACGACGCACCCGTCCAGGCCGACGCCCGGGTCTGCGTCACCGACACCGAGATCGGCGGCGTCACCGTCAAGGCGGGCGACCCGGTGACCCTGCTCCTCGGCGCGGCCAACCGCGACCCGCTCCGCTTCGCCCACCCCACCGAGCTGCGACTCGACCGCGCGCCCAACCCGCACCTCGGGTTCGGCCGCGGGGCCCACGCCTGCCTGGGCGCGTCCATGGCGATCCGGCTCGCCGGATCGGTCCTCGGGACCCTCGCCACGGACCACCCCGGCGCACGGGCGGTCGCGGAACCACGCCACCGGCGCAACCTCACCCTGCGCGGACTCGACCGCTTCGAGGTGACGCTGCGCCCCGCCACGGGGGAGGAGGTACGGCCATGAAGTACTGGCACTGAGCCCGATGAGGCCGAGGTGACTGCCCGCCCTTCACCGGGGGAGGAGGTACGGCCATGAAGTACTGGCACTGAGACTGAGCACCGCGAGGCCCGCCCGCACGGCCGGCCCCGCGCCGTGAACCACGGCCCCCGCGCCCACCGAGGTGCGGGGGCCCTCGCGCCGTGTCACCGGCCCGGCCGGTAGTAGGCCTCCACGGGGGCGCGTGCCTCGTCGGGGAGGGCGGGGCCCTCCTGCGGCACCGTCGGCCAGGCCCCCGACGGCGGGTTGAGGGCGACGAGCTGCTCGGTGGAGAGGGCGTAGACGACCCGGCCGATGCCGGAACGGACGATGCCGCCGTCGCACATGCCGCACGGCTGGCAGCTGGTGTACAGGGTGGTGCGGGCCGCCGTGTCCGGATCGAGTTCGCGGGCCGCCCAGCGGGCGAGCTTCAGCTCCGGATGTGCCGTGATGTCGTCGTCCCGCCGGACCGTGTTGTGCGCTTCCGCGAGGACCGTGCCGTCCGGTCCCGCCAGCAGCGAACCGTACGGCGCGTCGCCGAGGGCGACGGCGTGGGCGGCGATCGCGAGGGCGCGCCGCAGCAGGGTCTCGTCGGCTTCGGTGATCACGATCGGTCTCTCCAGTGCGTGGCGACGGTGGTGAGGGCCTGCCATGCCGCGTCGGGACGGCGGGTCTCCTCAGGGTCTCCGTGGTAGGGGTCGAGTACGACGGTGTCCGCGCCCAGCCGACGGAGCTGGTCGAGATCGTCGAGGATCTGCTCCAGGGTGCCGACGCCGGCGGGGCGGTCCGGTGCGTCGACCGGTGTGCCGGTCAGCCGCAGGGCGATGCGGGGCGCGAACGCCGGCAGCGCGTGGCTCCGCAGGACCGCGCGCATCTGCGGGAGGGACAGCCGCAGCGGATGCCAGGCGTCGCCGAACCGGACGGCGCGGCGGAGGGCCGCCTCGCTGTGGCCGCCGATCCAGACCGGGATCGGGGCGGTGTCGTCGCCGCCCCGGGGCGGCGCGTGCCAGGTCTCCCGGAGCGTGGCCAGGTACTGGTCGGTCAGCCGGCCGCGGGCGCCGAACGGCACACCGAGCGCGTCGAACTCCTGCCGGGCCCATCCGACTCCCACTCCGAGGACGAATCGGCCGCCGCTGAGGTCGTGGAGGTTGGCGGCCATCCGGGCCACCAGCATCGGGTGCCGGTAGGGCAGGACGAGGACGGTCGTGCCCAGCCGTAGGCCGGTGGTGAGGCCGGCCAGCCAGGACAGCGTGGTGAACGGCTCGTAGAACGGCTCCGGGTAGCGGTCCGCCACGTCAGGGGTGACGGCCACGTGGTCCGACACCATGAGGATCCCGAAGCCGAGTCCCTCGGTGATCCGTGCCCATTCGCGGAGGACTCCGGGATCGGTCCCGGGACCGAAATTCGGTACGTTGACGCCGAGTTGCATGGCCCGAGGCTATCCCGGCGATCACAACACCATGAAGAGCCACTTCCCGGTGCCGACGGCGTTCTTCCGTGGAATTGCTGGTAGTTTCGCGTGATGACCGCGAATCTGGACGACGTCGACTGGGCGATCATCGAACAGCTGCAACGGGAGGCCCGCCTCTCCCTCAGCGAGCTGGGGCGGCGCGTCAACCTCGGCCCCTCGGCCACCACGGAACGCGTGCGGAACCTGGAGGCGCTGGGAGTCATCACCGGCTACCACGCCCAGGTCGACCTGACGAAGGTCGGCTACCCCGTCCTCGCCGTCGTCCGCCTGAAGTACCCGGGCAACCGCCACCAGCCCTTGCGCCGCCTGCTCGCCGAGCGGCGGGAGATCCTGGAGTGCCTGCGCACGACCGGCGACGACTGCTACACCCTCAAATTGGCCGCGACCTCCATGGAGCACCTGGAGACGCTCATGGACGAACTCGCCGGCTTCGGCAGCACGACCACGAGCGTCGTCTACAGCCAGACCCTGCCCTACCGCGGACCCCACCGCCCCTGACCGGCAGCCGACCCGCCGCGGTCCGGCCGACCCACGCAAACGCGCCGGGCCACGCGAAGCCCGCCGAGAGGCCACGGACCACGGACCCTATCCGGGCAGCAGCCGCACCCGCCCTTCCGGCAGCTTGGCCCACCAGTGGCCGTACCGCCCGTACAGCCGCGGCTCGCGCGCGGCGAGCAGCGCGTACAGCGCCCGCGCCTCCTCGGCGAGCGCCTCCCACACGGGCTCCGGCAGACCGTGGAACGCCGTCGCCTCGATCCCGCCCTCGACGGGCCGCCACACGCCCGCGACCCGGCCGTCCACCAACAGGGTCGGCAGCACGTCGCCGTTGATCCTCGTCACCACGCGCCGGTACTCGGACGGGATCACCCGGCTCCGGTCCGCGTACGCGAGGAGCACGCTGTCCCACATGCCGAGGAGGCGCGGCGGCGCCGGCGTGTCACCGGCCGGCCGCTCCGCGCCCACCAGGTCGAACAGCTCCGCGCCGTCCGGCCCTTCGAGCCGCTCCACGACTCCGCCGACGCCGTCGAGCTCGCGCAGCGCCCGGCGGACCGGCGTCCGCTGCACCATGGCGAACTGTGCCACGTCCGCCACCGACGCCGGCCCGAAGCCCGCCAGGTAGCGCAGCACGAGCTCCCGCAGGGCCTCCGGCACGGCCTCGCGGCCCGCCGGCAGAAAGCCCGTACCCGCCGTCACGTACGAAGGCCGGTCGCCGAACGACCAGGGCCCGCCGGTCGGATGGTGGTGCAGCGGCGCGTACCCGCGCAGCCCCCACCAGGCGCCGTCCCGGGCCTCCGCCCCCACCCGCTCCTCCAGCCAGCCCTTCATCTCCGCGCTGCTGCGCGGCACTTCGGCGAAGGCGAGGAACCCGGGCAACAGCTCCTCGGCGTCGGCCGGCGTGAGGCCGGCTTCCGCGAACCGGAAACCGAGCCGTGAGCCGTACAGCGTCTGCTGCATCGCCCGCCGGAACACCCCGTAGTCCTCGGCGTGCACCGCGTGCAGCGTGATCCGCATCAGGGTCGCCTTCACCACCTCGCGGCGGGCGAGGACCGCGTCCATCTCGGCGGGGTCGAAGCCGGCGAGCCGGTTCCACAGGGCCACGTACGGCGAACCGGGCTGCTGCGCCTGCAGCGCGACGACCCGCCGCACCCCGTCGGCGACGCCCAACGGCGCGCGCTCCAGGAGCAGCTGGCGGTGCAGGGTGGCCCGGTTGAGCTCGCGTGCGGTGATCTTCACGCCTCGTATTGTCCCGGGCCGGAGGAGAGGGATGAGAAGGTGGGGCTCGGGGACGGAAGGGGCGAGGGGGAGGGCGCGTGACGGAGCTCGACGAGTTCGTCAAGGAGGAACTGGCCCGGCACGACTGGACCGCGCTGGCCTGCGGCTGCGGCGACGACGCCGGGCACATGCCGCTGCTGTTCGAGGCGATCCTGACGGCCGGGACGGAGAATGAGCTGCGAGGGTACGACCTCGACGGGCACGTCGTATGGGACGGCGACGTCTTCGCGTGCACCCCGGCGGCCGTCGGCGTCGTCATGGCCGCGCTCTCCGGCGAGCCGTCGGCCCTCGCGCGGGACGGACTCGTCTACGCGCTGTGGCGGATCGCCACCGCCGAGTTCGCCCCGCCGGAGATCACCGACCGCGTCCGTGCCGCCGTCACCGAAGGCCTCTGGCCGCTCGTGCGGATCGGGCTCGACGGGCGCCCGCACGTCGCCGACTCCGTCGCCACCGTCATCGATCGGCTCGACATCGACGGCGAGCGCGCCCGGCACTACCGGCGGCTGCTCGACGAGCGCGCCGCCTCCAAGGGCAGACGCTGGAAGTCACGGGCCTGACCGGCCGACGCGCCACGCCCGGCCAACCCTTCGCTCCTCCGTTTCCGCAGCTCGTACGCTCGCTACGCGCGTCACCGAGGCACACCCGCTACGCCCCGCACCACGGCACCGACCACCTCACCAACAACCTCACCCTCCACCACAGCCACCACCGCGCAATCCACCTCACCAACCACCTCACCATCCACCACAGCGACCACCCGCACCGACTCATTCGCATCCAGGGGGAACCTCACCATGGCGAAAATCCTCGTCGCCGCCACACCCGTCTCCGGTCACCACGGCCCGCTGCTCCGCATCGCGAGCCACCTCTCCTCGGCCGGCCACGAGGTCGTCTTCCTCGGCGGCGCCCGCTTCGCCGACGACGTACGGGCCGCCGGGCCCGAGTTCCGCGCCCTGCCGCCCGAGGCGGACTACGACGACCGGGACTTCTCGGCCCGGTTCCCCGAGCGCGCGAGCGTCCCGGCCGGGCCCGCGCAGACCATGTGGGACGTCATGCACGTCTTCGGCAACCCGACGCCCCATCAGCACCGCGCCCTCCAGGAGATCCTGGACGGTTTCCCGGCCACGGCCGTCCTCTACGACAACCTCTTCTTCGGCGGCGTCGCCCTCTCCCTCGGCTCGGCCCCGGACCGCCGGCCCGCCACGTACAGCGTCGGCATCTCGCCGCTCGGCGTGGAGAGCCGGGACACCGCGCCGCACGTGCTCGGCCTGCTGCCGCCCGTCGACGACGCCCAGCGGGCGGAGTACGCGGCCATCGCCGCCCGCATGGCCGAGCAGCGCGCCCCGCTCGTCGGCCATCTGCGCTCCTGCTTCGCCGCGGCCGGAGTGACCCTGCCCGAGGGCCCGCTGGGCCGTACGCTCACCGACTCGGCCGACACCTTCCTCCAACTGACCGTCCCCGGCTTCGAGTACCCGCGCAGCGACCAGCCCGCCGGCGTCCGGTTCGTCGGCGCCATCCCGATCCCCGCCACCGCCGGCCAGGAGCCGCCCGCCTGGTGGCCCGAACTCGAGCGGGCCCGGGCGGCGGGCCGGCGGATCGTGGTGACCACCCAGGGCACGCTCGCCAACACCGACCTCGAACGGCTCGTCGTCCCGACCGTCCGCGCGCTCGCCGACCGCGAGGACGTCCTCGTCGTGGCCGCCACCGGACGGCCGGACGCCGCCGAGCGGATCGCCGCGCACCTGGACACCGTGCCCGGCAACGCGATCGTCGCCGGCTTCGTGCCCTTCGCCGACCTCCTCCCGCTCGCCGACCTCCTCGTCACCAACGGCGGTTACGGCGGCACCCAGGCCGCCCTCGCCCACGGCGTCCCACTCGTCGTCGGCGGCGACAGCGAGGACAAGCCCGAGGTCGCGGCCCGCGTCGAATGGAGCGGCAGCGGCCTCAACCTCCGTACCGGCGACCCCTCCGACGACCGGCTCCGTGCCGCCGTCGACACCGTGCTCGGCACGCCGTCGTACCGGGAGCGGGCCGCCGCCCTCGCCAAGGAGTACGCGGCGCACGACGCGCTCGCCCTCATCGAGGGGATGGTCGGCGGAGCCGACCGGCACTGACGGGCGCGGGCGCGGGGGCGGCGCGTGCAGGTGGCGGGGCGACGGCCGTGCGGCCTCGGACCGCAAGCATCCCGCCAGGCCGCCCAAGGGAGTTGGCCCAGATTGGCCGAGACCTGACGGTCCGCCCAAGGCGGCTTGCTCCGGCGCCGCCGTACCGGTCAGGATCACCCGGTACACCATGTCGAACGGGGGAGCAATGAAGCCTCGCCTGGTCTTCGTCCACGGCATCGGCGCTCCCCGCGACGCCGCCGCCGAACTGGACGAATGGCTGCGCGCGGTCGCCGCGGGCGCCCGCGCGGCCGGCCACTCCGCCCAGGTCTCCGCCCTCACCGGCGGCTGGGCGGCGGACGCCCGCTTCGCGTACTACGGCGACCTGTTCCGTACCGCCGAGGCGCAGGGCGGCGGAGCCGCGCCCGGAGGGCCCGCCGGCACCACGCGGGAGCAGGACGACGAGCTGCTCGCCGCCCTGCTCCTCGAAGCCGTCGACGAACGGCTCGCTGACCCGTCCCCGCCGAGCCCCGCCGAAGCCGACGCGCTGCGCGCCGCCCGCGTCCGGCTCGCCCCGCCCGCCGGGGCGCAGGGCGCGGGCGCACCCGCACGACGCGTGGTCAACGCCGTCACCAGCCTGCTCGCCGTACCGGGTCTGCGCTCGCTCGGCGGCTGGCTCACCGCCCGCGTCACCGCGGGCATGCTCGGCCAGGTCGCCCGCTACCTCAACCGGGGCGAGCCCGACGGTGGCACCACCCTCGACCAGCGGATCCGCGCCCGGGTCGCCGCGAGCCTCGACCCCGAAGGACCCAACGTCGTCGTCGCCCACTCCCTCGGCACCGTCGTCGCCCTGGAGACGCTGCACGAACACGCCGCCGACGTGCCGCTGCTCGTCACGCTCGGCTCGCCGCTCGGCATCCGCACCGCCGTCATGCCACGGGTCCGCCCGCACCCGCTCGGCACTCCCGGCACCGTCGGGCGCTGGCTCAACTTCTGGGACCGCGACGACCTCGTGGCCGCCCGGCCCCGCCTGGAGGACTTCGTCCGGCCGAACGCCGCCGCCGTCGTCCCCGCCAGCCGCCGCGTCGACTCCGACGGTGCCTGGGTGCACCCGGCCGCCAAGTACCTGGCGCAGCCGGCCGTCGCCGGGCCGCTCGTCGAGGCGCTCACCACCCTCGCGGAGCGATGAGCACACCGCGGCACGTGCTGGTGATCGGGGCCCAGTGCCCCGGTCTCGGCGTGCTCGCCGGCCTCGAACCGGCTGCCCACGCCCTGCACGACACCCTCGTCTCACCGTGGGCCGGCGCCTGCGCCAAGGACCCGGCGCACGGCCCGACCCTGCTGTACGGGCCCGGGCTCACCCAGGACGCCGTCGAGAAGGCGGTACGGCGGGCCGGCCGCGCCGCCGCCGAGGCCGGGGCGGTCCTGGTCCTCGCCTTCCTGGGCCACGGGATGGCCGCCGGCACCCAGCTCTACTACATGGCGGGGGACTCGCGCGCCGAGGACCCGCTGAGCGCCGTCGACGTCGGCTCACTGCTCGGCGGGCTGCTCGACACCACGGGCCTCGACGGGCTCGTCGCCCTCGTCGACACCTGCCACGCCGGCAACGCCCTCCCCGACCTGCCGTCCCTCGCCAACGGCATCCGGCGCGGCGACACGCGCCTGTCGCTGCTGATGGGCGCCGCCGCCGACGAGGAGGCGTACGCGCTGCGGTTCAGCACCACCGTCGTCAAGGTGCTCCAGGAAGGCGTCGCGGACGCCGGGGAGATCCTGACCGGCGCGGCGGTCGCCCAGGCCGTACGACTCGACGGCGGAGCCGTCGGCCAGAACGTCCACTACGTCGACTACGACGGCGCCGCGTTCGCGGCCGGGCCGCTGTGGCTCGCCCGTAACGCCCGGCACGCCGCCGCGGTCGCCGGCTCCCCGCTCGGTCCCATCGCCCGCGCCGAACTCGCCCACGCTTTCAGGTCGTTGGCGTACACGGGCCCCGACGATCACCTGGGCCAGGCCGATCCCGTGGGCGAGGGCAGCGATCCCGCGGGCCAGAGCGATCCCGCGGGCGCGAGTCATGCGAGCGGGCAGGGCGTTCTCGCGGGAGCGGGCGGCTCCACGGGCGCGTGCGACGGTCTTCCGGGCGCGGCCGGCTTCACGGGCGGCCACCCGGGCGGGGGTTTTCCGGGCGCGGCCGGCCACCCGGGCGGTGGTCTTCCGGGTGCGGCCGGCCACCCGGGCGGCGCCACCGGTGGCACGGGGCCGGCCAGCTGCCTCCCGCTCGCCGACACCGTGGTCCATCCGCGCGACCTGGACGCCCTGCGGGTCCGACTGCCCGAGCTGCCCGGTCCCGAACGCCACTGGGCGCGCGGGGTCCTCGACGCCCTGCGCGACGCCGCGCGCACCCTCGCCCTGCTCGACGCCTGGCCCGGCGCCGACCTCACCACCACGCTGCTGCGCCGTACCCTCGCCGCCGTCGAGACCGCCGGCGCACCCGCGGCGACCGCGCTCCCGGACTCCACCGGCACCGAACTCCTCCGCGACGCCGTCGAACACCTGCTGCTGCGCGCCCCGCGCGCCGGACGCAGCCGCACCGCCCCGCTCGCCGCCTTCGTCGCCCGCCTCGCCCGGGACACCGGCGTCGAGCCGCAGGACCCGGCGCTGCGGGCCTGGGCGAAGGACACCGGGGCCGTCATCGACCTCAACGACGCCTTCGCGCGGCTCGCCGAACGCACCGCGGAGCTACGGCTCCGGCTCGTCGTCAGCCTCCACTCCGCGATCGGCGACGAATGGCCCGAGACCCTCGAGGCCTGGCTCCTGGACGACGGGAACGTGCGGCACCGCGAGGAGTTCGCCTGCGCGGACCAGGACCGCGCCGGGACCGAGCGCGCCCTCGTCGCCGTGCTGCGCTGGGCCTCCCGGCAGGCCCGCGCGCTCGACGCGCCGCTGCGCCGGGTGGAGATCGCCGCGCCCGCCCCGCTGCTCGCCACCTGGCGGCCCGAAGAGGCCGAGTTCGGCATGCGGCTCGGCGCCCTGTACGACGTCGTGCTGCGCTGGAGCGACCGGATACGGCCGCCCGACCACCTGTTCTGGATCAACGACCACGCCCGCGACATCCTCAAGGCCATCGACGAGCACGGCGAGGGCAGCCGCGTCGACTGGTTCGGCGAGGACGACACCCGCCGCGCGGCCGAACTGCGCGCCCGCCTGATGAGCGCGCCCCGCACCCGCGCCGTCGCCCTCGCCCACCGGCCGGCCCAGCTCACGGGCCTGATGGAGACCCTGCTCGCCTCCTCGCCCATCGTCCTGTGGCCCGGCGACGAGCAGGCCGACGCGACGGGCGACGAGCCCGTGCCCGTCCGCGTGCGCCGCTCCGTCGACGCCCACTGGCACCTGCTGCCCGGCGAGTTCAGCCGCGCCTACCGCGAGAAGTGGAGCGCCTGCGCCACGCCCGGAGGACAGCGGCCCGCGCCCGACGGCGCCGCCGGACCGCATCACCTCGCCGGCCTCCGTACCGTCTGGGACGGACCCGAGTGGCTGGACTTCTGCACCTGGTTCGACCGCGAGGACCACGCACAGCACCCGGAGGAACACGCATGACCTGGCAGCCCTACTACGCGGGCCACGGCAACCCGCCCGCGTCCGCCGAGGACCGCGTCGCGCTGCCCGCGGCCCCGCCGTGGCGCGAGTTCCCGCGCCGCCCGCTGCACCGCCAGTTCGTCCCGCCGGCCGGGCTCGTCGAGGCCGTCAACGCCGCCCTCGCCCTGCGCCGCCCGCTCCTCGTCACGGGCCCCGCCGGCTCCGGCAAGTCCACGGTCATCGAACAGGTCGCCGCCGAACTCGACCTCGGCACCGTGCTGCGCTGGCACATCACCTCCCGCAGCGGCCTCACCGACGCCCTGTACCGCTACGACGCCCTCGGCCGCATCCACGCCCAGCGCCTCCAGGGCCCCGCGGGCGGCGACGACATCGCGCCCTTCCTGCGCATGGGACCGCTCGGCACCGCCCTGCTGCCCGCCGACCGGCCCCGCGCCCTGCTCGTCGACGAGATCGACAAGAGCGACCTCGACCTGCCGAGCGACCTCCTCGACGTCCTCGAACGCGGCGAGTTCGAGATCCCCGAACTCGCCCGCTACGGCACCGACGTCGTCGCCGTCCGCGAATGGCAGGGCGACCGGCACCACGAGATCCACCGCGGACGGGTGCAGTGCACCGAGTTCCCCTTCATCGTCATGACCAGCAACGGCGAACGCGACTTCCCCGCCGCCTTCCTCCGCCGCTGCGTCCGCTTCACCATGCCCCTGCCCACCCCCGAGACCCTGCTGCGCATCGTCGAGGCCCACATGGGCGCGGGCACCGCCGGGACCCCGGAGGCCGGCCGGCTCGTCCGCACCTTCCTCGACCGCCTCGGCGCGGGGGAAAGCCTCGCCGTCGACCAGCTCCTCAACGCCGTACACCTGCTCTCCGGCACCGACGCACCCGACGAGGCACGACGCCGGGCCGTCGAGGACCTCATCCTGCGCGAGCTCTCGCATGCCTGATCCGCTGCCCCGGCTGCTCTCCGCGCTGCGCACCGCCGTCCCCGAACTGGACGGCACCGCGCTCGCCGAGGCGCTGTGGCTGGCCGCCCACCGGGCCGCCGGCCCCGACGGTGCCGCACCCCGGCCCGTACGGGACGCCGCCGGCCCCGCCCACGACGGGCCGGAACGGACGGCCCCCGAACCGCCCGCCCCCAGCTCCCGCGACGACCGGCCCGCGGCACCCGCCGCACCGCAGCCGCCGCCGGCCGCCGACGCCACGACCGCCACCCGCCCCCTCCACGAACGCCTCCCCGGCAGTGCCACCCCGGTCCCCGGCCGGGCCGTCGCCGCCCCCCACACCGGCGGCCTGCCACGCGCCCTGGAACTCACCCGCGCCCTGCGCCCCTGGAAACGGCGCTGGCCCGAAGGCCGCGGCCGCACCCTCGACATCGACGCCACCGTGGACGGCTACGCCCGCAGCGGCGAACTGCTCCCGGTGCTCAAGGCCGCGCCCGAGCGCTGGTTCGACCTCGTCCTGGTCGTCGACCGCTCACCCGGCATGCGGGTCTGGGCCGAGACCGTCACCGAGTTCACGACCGTCCTCGACCGCCTCGGCGCCTTCCGTACCCTCCAGGTCACCGACCTCACGTTCGACGCGGCCGGCGAACCGCGCGCACCCGGCCCGCTGCGCGCCGCCGACGGCCGCCGGCTGGTCGTCGTGATCTCCGACTGCATGGCCGGCGCCTGGCGCCGGCCCGAGGTCTGGCACCTGCTCCGACAGTGGGCCGGCGCCCAGCCCACCGCCCTCCTCAACCCGCTGCCCACGAAACTGTGGCGGCACGGCGGCCTCAACCTGCCCACCACCCGCTTCACACCGGCCGCACCCGGCACCCACCGCAGCCGCGTGCCGGTCGAGCCGCCGCTCCTGGCCCCGGGAAGCGAGACCGCGGGAGCCGACGGCGACTGGCTGCCCGTCCCCGTCCTCTCCCTGACCCCGCACTCCCTCGGCCGCTGGTCCGACACGCTGATGCGGGGCGACCCGGCAGGCTGCACGGCCGTCCTCGTCCCGCCCACCGGCCGCACCGCCCCGGGCCCGGCCCGCCCCACGGCGGCCCCGCTCCCGCCGGCCGAACTCACCCGCCGCTTCCTGCGCACCGCGTCCCCGCGCGCGGCCCGGCTCACCGTCCTCTGCGCCCCCTTCGACCGGCTGAGCCTGCGCCTGCTGCACCTCGTGCGCGCCAGGTTCGTCCCGGACGCGACGGTGGCCGACGTGGCCGAGGCCGTCACCAGCGGCGTCTTCGCCGTCACGGAGGAGCGCGGCGGCACCGTCGAGCTGGCGCTGCCGCCGGAGGCCCGGGAGGTCCTGCGCGAACACCTCCCGGCCCACGAGGTGTGGGCCCTCCACCAGGCACTCGACGACCACATCGCCTCCCGCGGCACTGGCCGAACCCGGCTGCCGTCGGTCGCCTACGACGGGCGGGGCCCGCAGGCCCTGGCGGCGGAGAAGGAGGCCTTCGCACGGGCGTCGCGCCGGACGCTGGAGCTGCTGGGGCTGGCCGAGCCGGAGGCCGAGCCGGCCGACGGCGCGGACGCGGCGGGGGCGGGCGTGGCGGGGGCGGACGCGGCGGGGGCGGGCGTGGCGGACCTGCCGCCGGCGCCGGAGCCGTACGTGGGCCACGGCGACCTGCTCGAATCCGTCGCCCAGGCCATCGCCGAGGACCGGCGGCGGCTCGTACGGATCACCGTCGAACAGACCATCGCCGGCGCGGGACGCACGGCCTTCGCCCTGACCCTGGCCCATCGCGTGCGCGCGCAGTTCCCCGACGGCGTCTTCTTCGTGCCGTTCCGGGCGTCCGGCCGGCGCCCCGTGCCATGGGGAACGGCACTGCTCGGTCTCCTCGCCGACCTGGGCGGCGACCCGGACACGGTGACCCGCGACGACCCGCCCGAGTGCCTGGCCGCCGTCGCCGCCGCACTGCGGGGACGACGCGTACTCCTCGTCCTCGACCAGGCGGAGAACGAGGAGTACGTCGGCATGCTCGCGGCCCGCCTGCCGGAAGGCTGTGCCGTGTTCGTGACGGCCCGCGGACGTCCGACCGTCGACCTGCCGGACCAGCTGGTGGTCGAGCTGCCGCCCCTGGAAGGCGAGGACGCCTCCCGGCTGTTGCGGGCGGCGGGCGCGAGGACGGGGGAGCCGGTACGGCGGGGCCTGTGGTGGCCGCTGTCCCTGCGTATCCTCGGCTCGGCGATGGGATCGCCTGACCTGGACGTCGCCGCAGAGGCGGTGCTCTTCATCGCCCACCAGACGGTATCGGCCGAACGGCCCGGACACCCCGCCGGCGTACGCCGGCCCCAGGCGGATCCCGCCGCTGCCGTACGCCGCTGGCTCGAAAGCTTCGACGGCGGGCGCGCCCTGACCCTGTTCCGCCTCGCGGAGGTAACGGAGGGGGAATTCACCTTCGAGGAGGCCCGGGCCGTCCTGCCGGGAGATGCCTCCGTCACGTCCCAGGAGCTCGAAGCGCTGGTCCGCCAAGGTCTCCTGGAGCACGCGCGGCGCGGCCGGTACGTCCTTCCTTCGGTCGTCTACGACGAGGTTGTGAGGTTGGCTGCCTACGACGAACGGCGCAAGATCGCCCGCGCGCGCATCGGAGCCTTCCACCGGCAGGCCGCCGCCGCGCTGTACCGCGAGCGGCATCCCGACAGCGCGCTGCCGGACATCCTCGGCGTCGAGCCGGTGCCGGCCGCCGATCCCGACGCGTGGGTCGCCAACGCCCTCGAACACCCGGCCCTCGACGCCGACACCTTGCTGCTTCTCCGCGACCTGGGAGCCTCTCTCCTCCACCGCAACCGCTTCGCGGGCGCCGCGATCAGACTCGCCAGGGTCGGCGGGGCCCGCCTCACAGGAACCGCCGCGAGGGCACTGCTCGCGCTCGTGCACGCCCGTCAGCTTGCGGGGGAGCCGGAGGGCGCGTGGAGGCTGCTCCACCAGGTGAGTGCCGACGTCCTGGAAGCCGACGAGCGGATCCACGGCCTGGCCGCGCTGCTCCACGCCCAACTCGCGCTCGCCGTAAGGCCTGACATGGCGCGGGAGGCCGTCGACTGGGCCAAGGACGCGGTGGAACGCTTCGACGGCACCGCCTCGGCGGAGTACCGCGAGGCGCTCCAGTGTCTCGAACAGGCACTGGCGGCGACCGGAGCGCACCGCGAACGCCTGGAAGTCCAGCGGAAGTTGCTCCTCGCCCTTCCGGAGCAGTGCACCGTCGACGCGGCGCGACTGCACCTCCGCACCGCCGACGCCATGCTCCGCCTCGGCCGTCCCGAGGACGCCCGGACCTCGATCGACCGTGCCCTGACACTGCTCGACACCACCGACGATCCCGCCACCCGGGAGGCGGCACGGGAGCTGCTCAGCTCTCTGCGCGCCCCGCGCGACCGCATCGTCATCGCCGTCCGGGCCGCCACCCCCGTCGCTCTGCTCGCCCCGGCGGTCGCGGCGCTGATCGCGGACCTCGACTACGTCGGGTCCGCCGGCTTCGAGTCCCACGCCTTCGGCGACGAACTCGTGCTGCTCGTCGACGGCTCCGTCCCGATCGCCCGGCTCGTCCAGGCGCTCGCCGAGCGGCTGCCGCTACGCCTCGAGCGCGCCGCCGTGCGCCTCGCCGTCCACCGGGGACCCGTCGTCGCCGAGGCCGCCGGCGACGTGGGCGTCGAGTACACGCGCATGATGCTCCGCTCCGCGGAGTTCGACAAGGTGCGCGCCAACTACCCGGACGACGTGGTGCTGTGCGTGTCGCCCGAGGCGTTCGCGGGCCTCTCGGACGAGGCGTACGGGGGCGAGCTGGCAGAGTCGTACCTGCCGCGCGAGGTCCACAGCGCCTCGGGCGAGGTGGTGTGCGTCATCCTCACGCCGCTCGTCGACCTCTCCGCGTACGACGCCGACATCCTCGGCCTCGCCCGGGTGTTCAACAACCTCGACCCTGGGGGCGGAACTCTGTCCGGCATCCTCCGGGACGCCCTCGACACCGTCCTCGACCCGCGTGCCACGGGACGCTTCGACCCGGCGGAACTCGACGACCGGGAACGCGCGCGCGTCGTCGGCGAGATCGAGCAGGCCCTCGAAGCGAGCGTCTTCCCCTTCAGAAGCCGCCCCACCGACGGCCCCACCGGCGGCCCGACCGGCGGCCTGATCTGGGAACGACCGCAGGGAGCGGTCCCGTTCACCGTCTCCGTGTCGCTTGAGGGCCGCCGCCGGCCCACCGCGGCCGCCCGGCCCGACGGGACGATGTCGCTGTTCCTGCACGCGGAGGACGCGCGCGCCCGGTGGTCGGCGTGGCTGGTACGGGGACGGAACGAGGCCGGGGCACCAGGGGCCGTCGCCTGGCTGCACCGCGACGCCCCCTTCCCCGAGAACGTCCTCCTCACCCTCACGGCATGGACCCGCGAGGCCGTCCTGTCCCAGCCGGACGACGTGGGCCGGGTGGCCGAGCTCTTCCGCCGGGTCAGGTTCCGGACCGTGCCCGGCACCGCCCTGCGGCCCCTCATCCACGACCGGCGTCGCCGGCACCAGGTCCTCGACCCGGTGGTACGGCTCGCGGGCGCGGCGCTGCGCGAGGACGGCGTGCTGCTCCTCGCGGGCAACGCGCGCGGCCGCGCGATGGCCGAGACACTGCGCCTGCCCGTACCGGACGCCGGCTCGTACGTCAGCGCGGCGCTCACCCGCCGCCGCTCCGAGCACGGCGCCCGTCCGTCCGTGGTCGTCGACGGAGCGGCCTGGGTGGTGGCCCGCGCCGAGGACGCCACGACGCCCCTCCCGCCCGGCTTCCCGGGCCTGCGCATGCGCTGACCGACAACGGAAGCGGAACCAGAACCGGAACCGGCACCGGAACCCCGGCCCGGTCCGGACGAATGATTCCGCCCGGACCGGTCACACGCCGGACGAAGCGCCCCTCGCGACGGCAGGAGGTCACCATGAGCAACCCCCAGGGACGTGAACAGCGGCGCAGCGGCCGGGGCGCCGCCACACCGCAGGACAGCGCGGCGCTCAAGGCCCGCCAGTCGGAGGAACAGCGCCGCGGCGCCGGCAGGCCGCACGGCACCGACAAGGGCGAACGCGGCGGTGGCGAGGGCGGCGGAACGCCTCCCGACCAGGCGAAGTCCCTTCCCGACCAGGAGGAGCCCCGCGCGAAGCAGAGGACACGCGGGAAGAAGAGCTGAGCACGACCACCCTCATCCTCACCGACCGCCCTCACCGGGCACTCCGGGGCCACCGGCAGCCGCCGGTGGCCCCGGCCGTGCCGCTCACGCGTCCGGGCTGCCGTCCGGGTCCAGGGCCGGGTCCGGGCCCCGGTCCAGGCCCAGCTCCGCGGGATCGCGCCGTTCCAGCGGCCGCAGCGCCGGGCCCTGGAGGACCTCGCCGCCGATGCCGAAGCGGGAGCCGTGGCAGGGGCATTCCCAGGTCCGCTCGCCGTTGTTGAAGGCGACGACGCAGCCCATGTGGGTGCAGACGGCCGAGAGGGCGTGCAGCTCTCCCTGGTCGTCACGATGGACGGCGCAGGGCCCGCCCCCCGCCCGGACCACGGTGCCCTCGCCCGGCCGCAGCTCGTCGACGGGACCGTTCGAACCGCGCCCCAGCGTGTCCAGGCGGTCCTTGACGAAGTGCCTGCCGGTGTCCCACTGTGCCTTGAGGAAGGTGGACGCCGACCCGACGACGGCACCGGCGCGGCCGGGGTCGTAGAGTGCGGCCCACGGGTCCTCGGTCTCCGTGACCAGGGAGGCGATCAGCCGTCCGGCCAGGACCCCGCCGGTCATGCCCCATCCGGCGAAGCCGGTGGCGACGTAGGTGTTCCCGCCGCCGGCGCGCATGCGGCCGATGACGGGGAGGCCGTCGGTGGCGCTGTTGTCCTGTGCCGCCCACCGGTGGCTCACCTCGAACCCGGGGAAGCGCTCCTGCGCCCAGGACCGCAGCCGGGCGTACCCGGCTTCCGTGTCCTCGCCGGTACCGGGGGCGAAGGCCTCTCCGGTGACGATCAGGAGCCGGCCGCCGTCGCCGAGCGGAGTCGTGCGGACGGACCGCTTGCCGCCCTCCCTGGTGATGTACATGCCCTGCGGGTCCTGGTCCGGGGGCAGGGGGCCCGCGATCACCAGGTCGCGGTGCTGGGTGAGCCGGGTGGCGAGACGGGCGTGGTCGAAGACCGGGTGATGGGTGGCCACGACCACGTGACGGGCGGACACCCCGGCGCCGGTGGCGGTGGTGAGACGACGGGGAGCGCCCCCGTGCGCCTCGGTGACCCGCGTGTGCTCGTGGATGCGGCCGCCGCGCTCGACGAGGTCCTCCACGACCCCGCGCAGGTACGCGAGGGGGTGGAACTGGGCCTGGTTCTCCACCCGGACGGCGCCCGCGACGGGGTACGGCAGGCCGGTCTCGGTGACGAAGGAGGCGTCGAGCCCCGCCGCCCGGGCGGCCTCGGCCTCGGCGCGCAGCGCTTCGACCCCCTCGGGGTCCTCGCAGTAGGTGAGGGCCGGCCGGCGCTCCAGGTCGCAGTCGGTGCCGAGTTCCCGGGCCACGTCGACGACGTGCTCCAGCGCGGCGCTCTGGGACTCCGCGTAGAGGCGGGCGGCGTCCTCCCCGCGCTGGGTGCGCAGCGTGTCGTAGACGGTGGTGTGCAGGGCGGTGACCTTGCCGGTGGTGTGGCCCGTCACGCCTGAGGCGAGCCGGTCCGCCTCCAGCAGGACGACGTCGAGACCGGCGCGGGCGAGCTCCCAGGCCGTGCTGATCCCGGCGATCCCGCCGCCGACGACGGCCACGTCCGCCTCGGCGTCGGTGGTCAGGGGAGCGAACGAGGGCAGGCCGGCCGTCTGCATCCAGTAGGACCGGTTCTGGTCGTGGATCGGCTTCATGTCCCGCGACTGCCCCCGAAGCGGGCCACGATGCACGCGATCGGCCCGGAGCCCCGCACCGCCGGGGGACACGCCTCACTGCCGTTCGGACCGTCGGCGGGGTCAGACGGCGAGGTCGGACGGCGAGGTCGGACGGCGGGGTCAGACGGCGAGGTCGCACGGCGAGGTCAGAGGGCGAGGTCAGACGGCGGCCATGCGCCCGGCCATCTCCTCGACCCCGCCCAGCAGAGCCGGATCCTGCCGCAGGATCCGCTCGTGCAGGGTGCGCAGAGCGGGTCCGGGGTCCGCGCCCATCGCCCCGGCGATCCGGCGCCTGGCCTCCTCGTAGGCGAGCAGCGCGTCGGAGGAGCGCCCGGCCCGGTACAGCGCCAGCATCAGCAGTGCCGCCGGCCGCTCCCGCAGCGGATGCGCCGCGACGAGCCTGACCAGTTCGTGGACGCACTCCTCGTACCGGCCCAGGGCGATCCCGCCCTCCAGCCGTGCCTCCAGGACGAGCATCCGCTTCTCCGCCCACCGTCGCCGCTCGGCCTCCAGGTACGGTCCTGCGAGCCCTTCCGCGTACTCGCCGCGCCACAACGCCTCCGCCGCGCCCGCCAGTTCACCCGCCCGGTGCAGATCCCCCCTGTCGCGTGCCGCCACGGCGGCCCGCACCAGTTCCCGCCGGTCGTGCAGGTCGTCGGCCCGGGCGCCGGACAGCCGGTAGCCGCTGCCCGTCCACACCAGCTCGGGCCCGGTCCCGCGCAGGGCGCGGCGCAGCCCGGAGACGTACTTCTGGACGAGGTTCCTCACGTGCGCGGGCGGCTCGGCGCCCCAGACGGCGTCGACGAGGCCTCCGAACGACATCGACTTCCCGTCGAGGTGCAGGAGTACGGCGAGCACGGTCCGCTGCATCGGCGGCCCGAGCGGGATCTCCTCCTCCGCGCGCAAGGCCCGCAGAGGTCCGAGGAGTTCGAAGCGGATCGTGTCGGCCATGCGTCGAGCGTAACCCGCGCGCCCGAACGCCCGGCGGAACACCCGGTGGAGCATCCGGCGGGACACCCGGTGCAGCATCCGGCGGGACACCCGGCGGAGGATCCGGCGGGCCTTCCAGCGAGACTTCCAGCGGGTCTTCCAGTGGGCCTTCCAGCGGTCGGTCAGTACGCCGTCCGAGCGTGGCCTCATGCAGCAAGAACCGCCTCCGAACCCCGGCCCCCTCACCCGTCTCGGCGCCCTCGCCGTGCGCCGCAGCCGTGCCGTGCTCGTCACCGCCCTGCTCCTCTTCCTCGGCCTCGGCTTCTACGGCGCGGGCGCCCAGGCCGATCTCGACCTGGCCCGCTGGGACGCCCCCGGCACCGAGTCCGTCGAGGCGGCCCGCGTCCTGCGCGAAGACTTCACCACCGGCAACCCCAACCTCGCGCTCCTCGTCACCGCCCGGGGCGGCGACGTCGACGCCCCGGCCACCGGCCGTGCCGCGCGTGCTCTCGCCGCCGAGGTCGCCGCATTGCCGCACGTCACCGACATCCGTGCGTACTGGCAGGACCGGAGCCCCGCCCTGCGGTCGAAGGACGGCAGGCGTGCCCTGATCCTCGTCCGCCTCGAAGGAACCGCCACCGAGACCCGCGCCCAACTCGCCACGCTGTCGCCGCTCCTGACCCGCACCACACCCGAACTCACCGTCCAGGTCGGCGGACAGGAGGAGATCTCCCGCCAGGTCGGCGAGCAGGCGCGCGCCGATTTCCTCACCGCCGAGGTGATCGTCCTGCCGGCCGTCGTCCTGCTCCTGATCCTCGTCTACCGCCGGACCGCCGCCGCGCTGATCACCGTCGGCACCGGGCTGCTCGCCGTCGTCGGCACCCTCGCCGGACTGCGCCTGCTGGCGCGGTTCACGGAGGTCTCCACGTTCGCCGCCAACATCGCGCTCGTTCTGGGGCTCGGCCTGGGCATCGACTACAGCCTCTTCCTCATCACCCGTTACCGCGAGGAACGCACCGCCGGCCGTCCTCAGCCCGAAGCCGTCGTGCGGGCCACGGCAGCGGCCGGGCGCACCGTCGTGTTCAGCGGTGTCACCGTGGCCGCCTCGCTCTCGGCCCTGCTCGTCTTCCCCTTCTTCTTCCTCAGCTCCTTCGCCTACGCGGGCATCCTCGTCGTCCTCACGGCGGTCGGCGGCGCAGTGCTCGTGCTGCCCGCCGCCCTCGCCCGCTGGGGCCACCGCATGGAACGCGCGACGCCGCCCGCCGCGAGCGGCCTGTGGCACCGCACGGCCCTGCGGGCCCTGCGCCGCCCCGCCCTCAGCGGCGCCGCCGTCCTCGGCGTCCTGCTGCTGGCCGGCTCGCCGCTCCTCGGCCTGCGCTTCGGGCTGCCGGACGAACGGACCCTGCCGGCCGGCGCCCCGGCCCGTACGACCTCGGAGATCGTCCACCGGGAGTTCGCCGCCGAGCCGACCGACACCGTCCAGGTCGTCGTCCGCGCGCCCGTGGACCGGCGCGCGCTCGCCTCGTACGCCTCCGACCTCGCCCGCGTCCCGGGCGTCTTCCGGGTCGAGCCGCCCACGTACGGGAAGAGCGGCGCGGCGCTGCTCGCCGTCGTCCCCACCCAGCAGGCGATGTACGGAGACGTGCCGGCGTTCGTCGAACGCGTCCGCACCACCGACGGGCCGCCGGGCGTCCTGGTCGGCGGCTATCCCGCCGAGACCACCGACTTCCGCGCCACCCTGCTCGACCGGCTGCCGCTCGTCGTCGGCCTGATCCTGGCCGCGACGTTCGTCATCCTGTTCCTTCTCACCGGCAGCGTGCTGCTGCCCGCCAAGGCGACCGTCCTGAACCTGCTGAGCCTGTCGGTCATGTTCGGATGCCTCGTGTACGTCTTCCAGGACGGCCACTTCGCCTCGGTGCTGGGTTTCACCCCCACCGGCTCGATCGAACCGAGCATTCCGGTGCTGATGTTCTGTGTCGTCTACGGCCTGTCCATGGACTACGAGGTGTTCATGCTGGCTCGCATCAAGGAGGAGTACGAGCGGACCGGCGACACCGAGCGGGCCGTCGTCACCGGCATCCGTCGCAGCGCCCCGCTGATCACCGCAGCCGCCGGCATCCTCGCGCTGAGCTTCGCCGTGTACGCGACCGGCGGCGTCGTCTTCCTCAAGGAGCTGGGCGTCGGTACGGCGCTGGCGGTCCTGGTCGACGCGACCCTGATCCGCGTCATCCTCCTGCCGGTCACGATGCGCCTCGCGGGCCGCGCCAACTGGTGGGCGCCGGGACCGCTGCGCCGGCTCCACCGCCGCTTCGGGCTGAGCGAGGAGCCGCGGAGGCCGCACGACGAGCCGTCCAATTCCGTGTACAAGTGCGTTGCCAGCTAGTAGTGTTGACCGCGTTCACAGCAAGATGTGGGAAATTAGCCTGTCAACACTTGGGGGGTCAGGTGTTCCATCACCTGCGCACGACCAGCCGTACCAGCCGAACCCACCGGACCGGCCGCACCAGCAGCACCCGGCGTACCGCCACCGCGGCGGCGATCGCCGCCGTCCTCGCCGCGGGAACGGCCGTCGTGCTGCCGGCCACGGCTCACGCGGCCGAGTCGGCCGAGGTCCTCGTACCCGCGCCGGACGCGTACGGCGACGGCGTCGAGACCTTGCTGGCGACCGGCGGCCAGGGCGTCCTGCACCGCGAAGGCGGCGGCTACCTCTGGACCAACACGTACAACAGGGCCACCAAGCCCCTCCCGGAGCTCGACGGCGTACCGGAGGACGCGATCGTCCGGGGCCACGACGAGTTCAACCGCGTCGTCCACCTCAGGCCGCGCGCGGACGGAGGCACGGACGTCGTGCGGGTCGGCATCGAGGACCCCGGCTTCACCAACACCGTCACCGTGCCCGCCGGTTACCTCAACCCGCGGGTCGCCAACGGCTGGGTGCTGGCCACCGTGGACCTGGGCGACGGCCGCTACCAGCTGCGCGTGGCGCGCGGCGGCGCCCCGGCGAACGACCCCGTCGTCCAGCTCCCCGCGGGAGCCACCACCGGCGCCGAGCCCGTGCTGCTCGGCGCCCACTCCAACCGGCTCCTGATCGGCTACCGCACCGCCGACGGCACTCCGGGGTACGGCATCCTCACCGCGTACAACGGCACCGTCGAGCCGCTGCCCGTGACCGGCGAGGCGAGCAGCTTCCGGATCACGCAGGAGACCGTCAGCTGGTTCACCCGCAGCGGGGAGCCGGGCGTGCGGGTCATGGACCGCGCCGACATGGCGGCCGCCCCCCGCGTCGTACCGCTCGCCACGCGATCGGCCGACAGCGAGGTCACGTCCTTCGTCGTGGGCGGCAACGTGCTCTGGCGCGAGGGCGACGGCGGGCCGCTGCGCCTCACCCCCTTCGCCGGGGCGGAGACCGGGCGGACGCTGCTGAGCGAGGTCGAGACGACGTTCCTGCGCTCCGAGGGCGGGGGTTCGCTCGTCGCGCTCGGCAAGGACGCCGAAGGCAGGCGCGCCATCCACCACTTCAGCGTGGACGGTTCCGGACTCGTCTTCGACCTGCTCCTGCGTGACGTACCCCGGGCCAAGACGGCGGACGGCCACATCCAGGCGCTGAGCCTGGACCGCGGGCGCCTCCGGTACGTCAACTCCCTGGCCGGCAAGGAGACCCTGCACGGCACGGGCGTCGGAGCCGGACTCGACCCGGTGAAGGGGGCGGCGCTCGCCGACCTCCCCGGCACGGCGGCGGGCCGCTTCGCCGACGGAACCGACGAGGGCCTGGCCCGCCTCGTCCAGGACCCGGACACGGGCGCCGACGTGCTCGTGACCGGCGACGACCCGGAGCACCCGGCGGACAGCTTCACCCTGCCGGGCAAGGGCGGCCGGATCGTCGACACGGCACCGGAGTTCGTCCTGTACGAGGCGGCCGGACGCCAGTACGTCGTGGACACCGCACGCGACGTCGTCGTCCGCGAACAGCGCGCGCAGGCCGCCGTACTGGAGCAGAAGTGGCTGCTCAAGCCGGCCCTGAGCAACCCGGGCACGGTGAAGGTGATCAACCTGCTCACCGGCAACGTGACCGACACCGTCGCGCTGGGCACCCCGTGCGTCCCGGACGAACTCCAGCGCAGCGGCAGCCTCCTCTACTGGAGCTGCGCCTCCCAGGACGCGGCGGGAGTGCGCGACCTGGCGACCGGGCACACCTACCCCGCCCCGGCCTCGGGCGTCCTCCTGGGCGACCGCTTCCTCGCGCACCGCGACGGGTCCGGCGACCTGCGCCTCACCGCGCTGCGAGGCGACGGCACCACGGCCGACCTGGGCACCGTCACCGGCCTGAAGCAGCCCGCGGACGGGGACGGGCGCGGCACCACCTGGACCCTGGACCCGGGGGCCGGGAAGCTCGCCTGGGTCGGCGCGGACGACACCGTCCACGTCACCGCGCCGCAGCGGGAAGTCTCCCCGCTGCGCGTCGCCCGGACCGCGGCACCTCGCACACTGGTCCAGGAGGGTGGCGCCGGGTGGGCCGCCGCGTGGTGGCTCTCCAAGCCCGCGGCGTCCTGGCGGGTGACGCTCACCTACCGCGAGACCGGTGAGGTGGTGCGCACCTGGACGGGCGGAGAAACCCTCAGCGCCGTACGCGTCTCCTGGGACGGCACCTCCGACGCGGGCACCCCGGTGGCGACCGGCGCCTACACCTGGCGGCTGACCTCCGCCGCCTCGGACGGCGTCGGAGCACAGACGACGGCCTCGGGCGTCGTACGGGTCGACTGACCGAGAGGACCGGGTGCCGGCCCGGCGCCTTGCCCGACGCCGTGTCGGGCAAGGCGCCGGATCCGCCCCGTAGCGGCGGTCATGGCGGCCGTCATGCCCCTTCAGGCGGTCGGCACTCCTGGCCGGCCTCGGTCCCTGCGGTGTCGCGGTGGGACGGATTCCAGAGCCGGTCGGCCTCGCCACGGGCGAGGTGGTCCTCGTAGATCCGCACCTTGTACCGCATCACGTCCAGCGTCTCCTGCAGTTCCCGGATCTGCGCCTCCACGTGGTCTGCGTGCCGGCGCAGCACCTCAAGGCGCTCGTGCTCGTTTCCCGGGCCGCGGCGGACCAGGTCGATGTACTGGCGGATCATGGCCAGCGACATGCCGGAGGAGCGCAGCCTGGTGCAGATCGCCAGCCACTCCAGGTCTTCCTCGTGATAGATCCGGCGGCCGTTGGACAGGCGGCGTACCGGGTTGGCGAACAGGCCCTCGCGCTCGTAGAAGCGCAGTGCGTGCACGCTCAGCCCACTGCGCCGCGCCACCTCGCCGATGCTCAGGTCCCTCAACGCCCTCCCCCTCACACAGTTGTTGATCTCGACACGACTCTAGGTTCTAGCGTCGTTGTCGTCGGCCACAGGGGCCATCGGACAACGGCGGTAGGGGAGAGAACATGGGCGTGTGGTTCGTCACCGGTGCCTCGCGCGGGCTCGGCGCGGAGATCACTCGTGAGGCGCTGGACCGCGGACATCGCGTGGTGGTCACGGCGAGGGACCGGTCCGCCGTGCTGCGCGCGTACCCGCGGAAGCCGGACGGACTGCTGGCGGTGAACGCGGACGTCACCGAACCGGAGCAGCTGGCCGCGGCGGTGGAGGCGGGCCTGGCGGAGTTCGGCCGGATCGACGTCGTGGTCAACAACGCCGGGTACGGCCTCGTGGGCGCGGTCGAGGAGACCTCCGACGAGGCGGCCCGGGCACTGTTCGACGTCAACGTCTTCGGCGTGCTCAACACCCTGCGGGCGACCCTCCCGACCCTGCGGGCCCAGCGATCCGGACACATCCTGAACATCGGCTCCGTCGGCGGCTTCGCCACCGCGCCGGCGGTGGGTCTGTACGGCGCCTCGAAGTTCGCCCTGGAGGGCATCTCCGAGGCACTGCACGGCGAACTGGCACCGCTCGGGGTGCGCGTCACGATCGTGGAGCCGGGCGGCCTTCGCACCGACTTCCTCCACGACTCCAGCCTTCGCGTCGAACCGGCCGCCATCGCCGACTACGCCGCCGGCGCGGGACCGGTGCGGGAGGCACTGGCCCACAACGACGGCCGCCAGCCGGGTGACCCGGTGAAGGCGGCCAAGGCCGTCGTCGACCTCACCGAGGCCGCCGAGCCGCCGCTGCGCCTGCAGCTGGGCGCGGACGCGGTCGAACGCGTCGAGGCGAAGCTGGAGCTCGTGCGGCGCGAACTCGACCGATGGCGTCACGTGGCCCTGTCCACCGCTCTCACCGTCTGAGACGCGGCGGACTTCCGCGCCGCCGTCCGTGGCCTCGCAGGCCGGCTGTGCGCCGGCCGCCGGGCTTTGCGGAAGAACGCGCACCGCGACCCGAAGCGCCAGGTGGCGGCCCGCTCACCGCAGGTGATTCTCTCCGACCGTAGGGAATGATCTCCCCGGGGGCGAGCAGTTGCCCGCGTTCGGGTGAGGCGCCGGCGCCGTACGGGTTCGACGCGAGCCGGGCCGGCAGCCGGAGGGGGCGCGCGGAGGCCGTCGTGCTGCCGCGGGCCGCGGCCTGTTGTGCGGTGCTTGTCCACTCTTCGGGCGATAATGGGCGTACCACCCTCTGTCGTGCTCTCAAGCAGAGCGTCCTCCGGCAGGGGGTGGGCACTGCGGTGTGGGAGGAGGAGCCATGCTCATCAGGCACGTGAGGGAAGACGGGCTGCTGCACATGGCGTTGGTGCGTGATCTGGACATCCCCAGCCGCGCGGCGGCGGTGATGCACATCGAGCAGCTCCTCTTCAGCCATCGCCCGCGGCACGTCCGGCTGCAGCTGCCGACCGCCGATCCGTCCCCGGCCTCCCTCAGCGCGCTCGCCCGCACCCGCCGGCTCTGCGAGGGCCTGGGGATCTCCCTGACGGTCGTCGGCCCGGCGATCGCTGCGCCGCCCAGGCCCGCGGCGGCATGAATCGCCGGGCGGCGCGCCGTGTGCCGTCTCGCAGAGTCCGGCGGAAGAGGGCGGCGGGCTTGTAGCCGCCGTCAGCGCGCGCCGGGGACGCGGACGGCGAGCAGGGCGACGTCGTCGTCGTTGTCCGACGGGCGGACCTCGTCGATGAGCCGTTCGCAGATCACGCCGAGACTGTGGTGGGCCAGAGCCCCGGCATGGCGGCGGAGCCGGGCGAGGCCGGGCTCGACGCCGAGGGCGCGGGACTCGATGAGACCGTCGGTGTAGAGCAGCAGCGTCGAACCGGGAGGCAGCAGGACGGAGCCCCGCCCCCGGGTCACGGGAGTCCCGATGCCGAGCAGCACGCTCCCTGTGGTGTGCAGGTATTCGGCGCGTCCGTCGGCGGCGATCAGCAGGGGCGGCGGGTGGCCGGCGTTGGTCCACTCCCAGGTCCAGCCGGCCTGCCCGGTGGAGGAGAGGCGGCCCAGCACGAGGGTGGCGGTCGACAGGTCGGTGGTGCGGGCCATCACCTGGTCGAGCCGGCCGACCGCACTGGGCGGGTCGGGCTCGGACCATGCCAGGGCGTGGAGCATGTTGCGCAACTGCGCCATGCGGGCGGCCGCTTCGAGGTCGTGCCCGGCCACGTCGCCGATGACCAGACCGGTGGTGTCGTCGGGGAGCGTGAACGCGTCGTACCAGTCGCCGCCGACCTGCGAGGCGTCCGGGGCGGACAGATAGCTCGCGTGGAGTTCGACCCCCGGCACCTCGGGCAGGCGGGGCAGCAGGTGGCGCTGCATCGTCTCGGAGACCCGGCGCTGGCGCTGGTAGAGGCGGGCGTTGGAGAGGGCGACACCGGCGCGTCGTGCGATGTCCTCCAGCAGCGCCAGGTCGCGGCCGGTGAACGGTACGAGGTTGGTGCCGCGCCCCAGCGTGAGCGCGCCGAGCACCTCGCGGGGGCCGCGGATGGGGGCGATGACGGCCGAGTGCATGCGGGTGGCGGCGAACAGCTCGTGCTGGACGACGGCGATGCCGGAGTCGGGCTCGCCCTGGTAGACCTCCGGCCCGGCCAGGGAAGCGCCGCTGCCCCGCAGGGCCCGCGACAGCGGCAGCCGGGACTGGGCCGTGACGGCGGGGATCGGCCCTTCGAGCTCCGGGTGCCGGACGAGGCGGCCGGCCTGGTGCTCGACCACGTGGCTGCGCCGGATGTCGCCGCTGTCGGCCTTCAGGTCGACCACCATCCAGTCGGCCAGCCGGGGGAGGACCAGACGCGCCAGCCGGTCGACCGTCTCCTCCTCGTTCATCGTCGAGGTCAGCGAGGTGGTGGTCTCCGCGAGCAGGGCGAGACGGTCGAACTCCTGCAACGTGCCCTGGGTGCCCGTCGACACGTCGACCGGGCCGGGGTGGAACAGCACCAGGGTGCCCGCGCCGTTGCCGACCGGGTAGGGGGTGGCGGTCCAGTGGACCGGCAGCAGCAGGCCGTCGCCGCGCAGGAAGCACACGCCCGCCCCGCTGCCGGCCGCCTGGGACAGGACCGCGTCCATGATCGGGCACAGCGCCCGGGGGCGGACGTGCCCGTCGGGGTCGCGGTGCAGCAGCTCGTGGTGGTCGTGCCCGACCGCCGCCTCAGGGGTGAGGCGCAGCAGCGCCAGGCCGCAGTGGTTGACCGAGACGATCCGCCCGGCCTCGTCCACCACGTAGCCGCCGAGGTCTCCGACGACGGGCGCCCCGCCTGGCAGCGTGGCCGACCCCGGGTCCTGCCCTCGCATGCGGTTGCACCCTTCCGCGTCGTGTCGAACAGGGGCGGCAAGCCGTCCCGACGGATCACGCGGCTCGCGCCGCGACCCTCCACCTACCCAGCCGGACGACGAACTCACCAGGCGCCGGGATGATCCCGGCACCCGCGTCGCTCCCCGACCGGACGAGCAGGATAGCCCTCGACGAACGGACCGTCCGCGAAGGCCACGACGCCAGGACCCGGCTGCGGTCCCGGTGCGACGCCTGCTGTGCCATCGCCGGATCGGACGACGGCCTGCCGGCGGGCGTGGGCATCGGCGGAGGCGCTGCCGGCGCCGGCCGGCCGGGCGGCGGTGCGGTGTTCTGCACGGGTGGCCGCACGGGGTGCGGTCCGGAAAAACGTTCGCGGCCCAAGGGCGCTGAGCCGAGACTGAGGGGCGATCACATCGGACAGGAAGAGTGGCCCAGCGCTGACGTACAACCTTGACACCCTGCCCTTCCCCGCCAACCGTGTGCCTCCGGTCACCTACGACGGCATTCGGGACTGGGAGGACCTGGACCCTGCCCGCCGCCCGTTCGTCTGGGACGAGGACGAGGAAGCCCGTCTCCGCTCTCTCGTCCGCGAGTGGGTGCCACCCGTGCTCTCCGGCATGGCCGGCTGGTGGGCGGGCGAACGCTGGTGTGAATGGCAGGTGGACGCCGTCATTCGGGAGCGGTACGGCACCTGGGCCTGGGGATGGCGCTGGTGCTACCGCGACGGCGGGCCGATCGGTAGCTGGGTCAGCGGGCCGAGCTGTGTGACGACCCCCGACGAGACCGCGGAACGCGTCGTGTCCGCGCTGTTGGAGTGGCGGGAGTGGTTGGAGCGAACGGCACAGCGCTTCGCCGAACTGGCGCCGCCGCCGCATGCCTCACCCGAGGACCGCAGCTGGCACCTGGAGCGAGCCTGCGTCCGTCTCGTGACCCACGCGCTGGACTCGGGCGCGGAGGGCGGCTGGTACGGACAGGCTTCGATCGTCCTCACCTGGTTTCTCAGCAGTACCGGCATGGACCGAGCCGAAGCGGCGCGAGCGGTGGAGAGCGCGATCGGTGGCCGTTTCAGGAGCTGGGTCACCCCGGAACCGACGCTGATCGAATCCGTCGGTGACGACCTGGCCGTCGGTCTCACCGGCCACGCCCCGTACCGGGACCACCGTGAGAGGGCGGCGCTGGAGGAACTCCATGACCGCTGCTGACAGCCTTGCGGTCTGGCGGCGGGTGCGGCGTGAGGTCGACTGGCAGCGCGCACCCGCCCTGCAGCGGGTTCCGCCCGACCGCGACGGGTTCCGATCCTGGTGCGAGGGGCCGGTGCGTCGGCGCGACCCGGTGCGTGCCGAGCGCCTGCTCGCCGCGTACACCGCGGCCCGGGAGGATGCCGCACGTCGCACCCCGCTGGACTTCGCTCTGCTGGCCCGTTGGCAGCGCGAAGTCCTCGCCGCGCCGGTGGCACCGTTCCGCGTGAGCGACGCCTACGCGAAGGCCGGCCGCGAGCGCTACGGTCTGACGCCTGACACGCAGGCCGCTTTCGATTCCTGCCTGCGCGAGACGAACGACCGGGACGTGCCGCTGGCGGCTCGCGCGGCCCGCGCCTACCTCGACGTGGCGTTCTTCCACCCCTTCACCGACGGCAATGCCCGCGCCGCGCTGTTGACCCTGGTCCATGTCCTGGCCCGGGAGGACGTCGTCCTTCCCGAGGTAGGCCCTCTCCAGACCACCCGCTACGCGGACGACCCGGCCGGTGCCGCCGACCTTGCCGCTCTCATCGGGGTGCTCAGCCGCCGCCGACCCCGGGACCGCGTGTGAACTCCGCGGAAGGGACGAGCCGTCCTCAGCCCGCCATGCCCGCCGGCCGACTGCTTACGCGTGCAGGGACGGGCGTGAGGGACAGGCACGGGAGCTGCCGCGCGGGCTGATCACCGCAGGCTGGCGCCCTGGGCGCGCAGTTCCTCCTGGACCGCGCGGACAGGGACGTCGCGGGGCAGGCCGCCGGTGGTGGACGCGAGGGCCGCGCAGACACCGGCGGCCTGTCCGGTGGCCATCGAGATGGGCATCACGCGGTACGAGGAGTGGGCGACGTGGTCGCCGGAGATGCACCGGCCGGCGACCAGGATCCTGTCCAGGCCCCGGGGCATCAGACACCGCAGGGGGATGTCGTACGACTCTCCGCGCGGCAGCCGCCGCAGCACGGTGCCGCGGCCGCTCGGGTTGTGGATGTCCACCGGGTAGGCGCCCCGGGCGACGGCGTCGTCGAACTTGCGCGCGCCCAGCACGTCCTCGCCCGTGAGCTCGTACTCGCCCATGATCCGGCGGGTCTCGCGGACCCCGACCTGCACGCCGCTCTGCGCCACGTACGCCCGTTCGAAACCGGGTACGCGGCTGCGCAGGAAGCGGGAGATCTGCTCCATCTGGCGGTGGGCGGTGAACTCGGCGCGGGTGAGGTCCCAGACGCTGGTGCCCAGCACCTCCGTGACGCGGGTGGAGTTGACCGCGACCTCGCCCTCGTTCGGGGTGGCGAAGAAGAGGATGTCCTCGCGGGGCAGGTCCAGCTCGCCGGCGTCGGTGGCCGCCCGGACGAGGTCCCACAGGCCGTGCACGCCCTTCCACTGGTCCGGGTGGGTGCGGGCGTACCCGGCGAACTCCTCCTGGTCGAAACGCACCATCCGGAACATCAGCGTCATGGGCTGCGTCCAGCCGTCCTCGGGACGGCCGATCTCGTACTCCGCCCCGGCCGCGGCGGCGATGTCACCGTCGCCGGTGCAGTCGACGATCACGTCGGCGTCGATGACGACCGGCCCCGACTTCGTCTCGAACACCGCACGGGCGCGGTCGGGAAGCGGGACGACCCCGGAGGCGAAGGCATGGAGCAGGGTCCGCACCTCGTGCTTCTCCAGCAGGTCGTACACGACCAGCTTGAACAGCTCCGCGTCGAACGGCACCGTGTAGCCGGTCTCGACCGAAGGGCGGATCGCCGCTCCGGCGTGCACCAACTGGTCGAGCAGCATCCACAGGACACCTCCCACGACCGGTTCGCCCTCGCCGTGGTCGGGCGGCAGCAGGCGGGCGGTGTCTCCCGCGACGGCCTGCTTGACCTCGTTGTGGAAGCTCATCAGCGGCATCACGAGCGCGGCGGTGGCGTTGCCGCCGAGGAATCCGTACCGCTCCACCAGGATGACCTGGGCGCCCGCGTTGGCGGCGCCGATGGCCGCGCCGATGCCCGCCGGCCCGCCGCCGACGACCAGCACCTGCGTGCCGCCCCCGTGCAGTGCCTGCCGCGCGGGCAGCTCCACGTGCCGGGGTACGCGAGGCGCGATCAGATAGGTCACGGGTCCTCCTGGGGCCGGGACGGGCGGGGATCAGCCGACGGGCGCCGTGTCGGCCGGCCGGCCGGACAGCGCGGGCGGCGGGGCGATGGTCTCCAGATAGGTCAGGAAGTGCTCGGCGGTCCGGTCGGCCCGCATCCGCATGGCCGCCGTCCGGGCGGCGGTCTCGGCCCGCCGCGCGGAACGCTCGTCCCACAGCCGGTCCACCTCGGCGAGCAGCAGGCCGACGTTCTCCCTCGCCACCCCGCGCAGGGCGGGCGCGCCGATCTGCTGGGCGAAGTCGAAGACCTTCCCCGCGTACGGCAGGGGCAGCAGCGGGACGCCGGCGAGCGCGGCGAAGATGAGGAAGTGCAGCCGCATCCCGATGGCCAGGTCCAGCTGCTTGACGATGTCGAGGACCTGCTGCGGGCGGGAGGCGCCGCGCAGCACCGTGCAGGCACCGGCGTCGGCCATGTGCGACGCCACGGCGTGGGCGTGGCGGACGTCGTCACGCTCCATGGGAACGAACACGACGTGGGCGTCCAGCCGGTTGACGAGGAAGTCGCCGACGTGGGCGAGGAGCTGGTGGTAGCCGTTCTCGTCGAGGTGCGAGGCGGCCCGCCCCGGCTCGCGCACGCTCATGCCCACCAGACGCACCCCGCGCGGCACGGCCTCGGCCCTCAGCAGCTCCTCCCCGCCGTCACCGGGCCGCAGCAGCAGGGCGGGATCGGCGGTCACCGTGATGGGCCGCTCGAGACCCGCCTCCTCCAGGACGAGCTTCGACTCCTCGTCACGGACCGTCACCGCGGCCGCGTGGGTGAGGGTCGAGCGCACCCAGTCGCAGTCGACCTCGTCGGTGAGCGGGCCGGCGCCCACGGCGTACGTGAAGACGGGTACGCGGTGGCCCTGGGCGGTGCGCACCAACCGGAGGTACCGGCGGGCCTCCGTGTCGTACAGGATGCCCCCGCCGCCGAGGATCAGGACGTCGAGCCCCCGCATGTGCTCGGACGTCCGCTCCCGGCTCACGCCCTCCCAGCCGACCACGTCGACGTCCGGACGGACGCCCCGGCTGTAGTCCGGGTCACGGGAGAACACCACGATGCGGGCGTCCGGCCGCGCGCCCTGCACGCGGTCCAGCATGGCGGTGAGGATCGCCTCGTCACCCACGTTCCTGCCGCCGTAGGACCCCAGCACCCCTACGGTCACACCCTTGCGGTCGCCCATGGTCACCTCTCGTGATCTCCAGCAGGCGCGGTCACCTCCTACCAGTTCACCCCAAAAGGGAATCTCCGCATCTCGGCGCGGTGCGAGCCGGCGGCCGGACGCCGGGACGGCGCGCGTACGTGGAGGTCACGGGGAAGGCGATCCGCCCGGCGCCCCATGAGGCGCCGGGCCGCGGTCCCCGCGTCGCACGGGGCGAGGCGTTTCACGTCGCCGGCGTTTCACGACGCCGGGCGGGGCGACGTGCTCAGCGGGCCTTCGGCGTGAAGCCCTTCGCCGCCTCGGAGACGAACGGCTCACGGACGGTCCGCATGCCGCCGGGGACGGACTTGTCCGGCTGGAGGATGACGGACTCCCGTGAGGACGGGGCCTTCGGGTCGCTGAAGTCGTGCGCCCCGAATCCGGCGTCGTACGCGTTCAGGGTCAGCAGGGCCTTGTCGATGCCTTCGCGGGTGAGGTCCTTGGCGTCGCAGGCCTTCTTCAGCGCCTCGCCGAAGACGCCGGCCGCCGTCCAGCCGGCCACGATGCCGTTGTCGAGGCTGTCGTTCGGGTACGCGGCCTTGTAGTCGGCGACGAGCTTCTTCGCGGCCGGGGTGTCGGCGCCGATCGGAAGGCTCGGAGACGCGAACCAGTACATCTTCTCCAGCGCCGGTCCGGCCTGGGTGCCCAGCAGCTGAGGGGC
Organism: Streptomyces sp. NPDC127092; assembly: GCF_042722475.1. Classification (NCBI taxonomy): domain Bacteria; kingdom Bacillati; phylum Actinomycetota; class Actinomycetes; order Kitasatosporales; family Streptomycetaceae; genus Streptomyces; species Streptomyces sp. NPDC127092. The sequence continues at coordinate 14,954 of NZ_JBHXFE010000019.1, read as the reverse complement.
GAAGGCCGAGTTGTTCCCGATGATCGGCACCAGGAGCTTCGCCGCCGCCGCGACACCGACCAGAGAGGCGGCCTGCCGCGGGCCCGCGCTGATGACGACGGCCTTGACGCCCGCCTGCTTCAACGCCGCCACCTGCGCCGACATGTCGTTGTCGGTGGGCTTGATCTTCTGCTCCACGACCGTCAGCCCCGCCTTTCCGGCCGCGTACGTCGACCCCGCCAGCGCGTTCTCGCCGTAGTCGCCCTCGAAGTAGACGTGGCCCAGCTTGTCGCCCGGCTTCAGTCCCTTCTCCTTCACCAGGAAGTCGACGGCGTTGATCGTCTCGATGTCGTACGTGGAGCCGAGGACACGGATGTACGGGGAGCCGAGCAGCGAGGCCGACCAGGCCTGCGGCAGCACCAGCCCCTTGTCCCGGCCGTCGACGCGCTGCTTCACGGCGGAGACGAACGGAGAACCGATGAACTGCATGTAACCGGCGACCTTCGGCTCCAGCTCGGTGTAGGCGGAGAGCGCCTTCTGCGGGTCGTAGCCGTGGTCGCGGACCGTCAGCTCCAGCTGCCGGCCGCAGATCCCGCCGGCCGCGTTGACCTGCTTCACGTACAGCTGCTGCGCCTGGGTGACGCTCTTGCCGAGCGTGGCGTACACGCCCGTCATGTCGGTGAGCGCACCGACCGCGATGGTCTTGTCGGTGACGCCCGTGCCGGACTTCACCCCGTCTGCTCCGGTGCCCGCCCCGTCGGTGGACGTGGCCTTGGAGCTGCAGCCGGCGGCGGTCAGCGCGACGAGGGCGGCGGCGAGCGCGACGGCCGTCGTTCTCGGGGCCTGGCGTCGGTGGGTCATCGTTCCTCCCCAGAGGAGTGCGAGGGTCGGGCGTTTCGCCCGCGGGGCCGGGCGGCGAGCCGGACCAGGCCGCCGGGCAGGAAGAGCACCACCGCGACGACGGCGGCGCCGTAGAGATAGCGGGCGGCTTCCCCCGGTGCGATCCCGCCCGTGCCGGGGGCGGAGACCAGGGGCAGCGCGTCGCTGTACCGGTTGAGGAGCTGCGGCAGCAGGGAGACGAAGACGCCGCCCACCACCGCCCCGGCGACCGAACCGAGACCGCCGATGACGATCATGGCCAGGTATTCGAGGGAGAGGAGCATGCCGAAGTACTCCGGCACGGTGCGCTGGAAGACCAGGGCGAGCAGGACCCCCGCCAGTCCCGCGTACATGGACGACAGGACGAAGACGGCGGCGCGGTAGCGGGCCACGGGGATGCCCAGGACACCGGCGGCGATCCGGTGGTCCCGGATCGCGTTCATGGCCCGGCCGGGACGGCCGCGGAGGACGCCGCGAGCGAAGAGGACGCCCGCGAGCAGGAGGACGAGACCCAGGTACCAGAGCTTCTCGGCGGCACCGAACGGGACCTGGGCGATCACGAGTTCGCTGTCGTCGAAGGTGAGGCCGAAGAGGTTCAGCGGAGGCACGGCGCGGCCGTTGAAGCCGCCCGTGAGGTCGTGGGCGTTGAACAGGACGTGCTGTCCGATGAAGATCAGCGCGAGGGTCGCGATGCCGAGGTAGGCGCCCCGCAGCCGGCCGGCGATGGGGCTGAACAGACCGCCGGCCGCACCCGCGAGGGCGACGGCGAGGACGGCGGCGAGCCAGCCGGGCAGGCCCAGCCCCGTCAGCCCGTCCGTCCCGTCGCCGGCGAAGGCGCAGTAGCCGTACGCGCCGACGGCGAGGAAGAAGGCGTGGCCCATCGAGAGCTGGCCGGTGGCTCCGGTCAGCAGGTTGATGCCGATGGCGCCGATCGCGGCCGCCATGGCGAAGAGCCCCGCCTGGAGCCAGAACCGGTCCAGGTAGAAGGGGAAGGCGACGAGCACGAGCCCGGCGGCGGCCCACCCGTGGACACGGAACCGGGCGAGGGCGGCCGCTCCACGGCGGGGAAGCGTGTCAGACACGGGACAGCTCCTTCGTGCCGAAGAGGCCTGCGGGGCGGAGGAGCAGGACCGCGACCATCACCAGGTACGGGGCGAGGTCGCCGATGCCGCGGCCGAGGAAGGTCAGATCGCCCTGGTAGCCGGTGGCGAGGGACTCGGTGACCCCCACCAGCAGGCCGCCGACGAGGGCGCCGGTGGTGGAGTCGAGCCCGCCCAGGATGGCGGCGGGGAAGGCCTTCATCGCGGCGAGGGAGGTCGTCCGCTCCAGGCCCGGGGTCGGGAAGACGGTGAGGAAGAGCGCGGCGACGGCCGCGAGGCCGCCGGCCACCGCCCAGGCGCCGAGCGAGACCCGGCCGAGCCGGATGCCCATGAGGGCGGCGGTCTCCTGGTTCTCGGCCGCGGCGCGCATGGCGACGCCCCAGGAGGTGTGGCGGAAGGCGAGCAGGAAGGCGGTGATGAGCAGTCCGGCGGTGAGGAAGGCCGCGATGCGGGTCTGCGCCAGGGTGACCGGGCCGATGGTGACGACCGCGTCGCCCCACGGGTCGCCGGGCGACAGGATGTCGGTGCCGATGCGGCGGGTCAGTTCGGTGGCCAGGAGGATGTCGACGCCGATGGTGACGATGGCGAGGACGCTCTGGTCGGAGCCGCGGTAGCGGCGCATGACGAGGAACTCGACGGCGGCGCCGACCAGGGCCGCGCCGCCGATCCCGGCCAGCAGCGCCGGCCAGAAACCGATGCTCTCGTGGAGCACGGCGGTCACGTAGCCGCCCGCGAGCAGAAGGGAGGCGTGGGCGAAGTTGACGACCTCGGTGGCGCGGAAGATCACCACGAACCCGAGGGCGATGAGGGCGTAGACGGAACCCAACGAGACGCCGTTGAGCAGGAGTTCGAGAAAGGTGGTCACCCGGCGGTCTCCTCTCCGAGGTAGGCGCGGACGACCGCGGGGTCGTTCTGGACGTCGCCGGGAGCGCCGTCGGCGATCCGGCGGCCGAAGTCGAGGACGGTGACGGCGTCGGCCAGCCGCATCACCACTCCCATGTCGTGCTCGACGAGAACGACGGAGATCCCGAGGCTGTCGCGGACACCGGCGATGACGGCGGCGGTACGGCGGCGCTCGTCGGCGGTCATCCCGGCCACGGGTTCGTCGAGGAGCAGCAGCGTGGGCTCCATGCAGAGGGCGCGCGCCAGTTCGGCGAGCTTCTGCTGCCCGTAGGGGAGGGATCCGGCGGGCTGCGCGAGCTGCTTCTCCAGGCCGACGAAGGCGGCGATCTCGCGGACGCGGGCGCGGTGGCGGGCTTCCTCGCGGGCGGCGGAGGGCAGCCGGAGCCCGGCGGCGAGGAAACCCGTACGGGTCAGCCGGTGACGGCCGAGCATCAGGCTGTCCTCGACGGTGGCGCGCGGCGGGAGCGCGAGGTTCTGGAAGATGCGGGCGACGCCGAGCCCGGCGATCTTGTGCGGAGGCAGGGAGGTGAGTTCGTGCGGGCCGAGCCGGACGCTTCCCGAGGTCGCCCGGTAGACGCCGGAGAGCACGTTGAAGCAGGTGGACTTGCCGGCTCCGTTGGGGCCGATGACGGCGTGCACGGTGCCGGGACGCACGGTGAACGACACCGCGTCGAGGGCGGTGAGTCCGGCGAAGCGGACGGTGACGTCACGGACGTCGAGGGCGGGGACGGAGGCGGAAACCTTCAACGAGGCGGGCCTTTCCGGGACGGGGACCTCGGGGGAGGCGGGTACGGCCGACCGTCGGGGCGCGGGGGCTTCGACGGACGGGGCGTACGCCGTGGCGGCGGCTTGCACGGGGCGGGTGTACGCCGTGGCGGAGGGCTCCACGGGCCGGGCGTCGGCGGCGGCGGGGGCTTCCCTGGGCCGGGCGTCCGGCGCGGCTGGGGCTTTCACGGACCGGGCGTCCGGCGCTGTGTCCTCGTCCGCTTCGGCGGGCGGCTTCGCCGGACCACCGGCGGCCGGGCCGGGTTCGCTCATCGGTTGTCCTCCCAGCGCGCCAGGACGGGGTGCGCGACGGCGGTGTCCGACGCGACCGCGTCCGCGGTCTCGTCGACGACGCCCAGATAGCGCCGCCGCACCTCGTCGGAGGCGGCGAGTTCGGCGGCCGGGCCGGAGAGGGAGACCTCGCCGACCTCCAGGACGTACGCCAGGTCGGCGAGCCGCAGCGCGAGCGCCGCGTTCTGCTCGACGAGGAGGACGGCGGTGCCCTGGGCGTTGATCTCCCGGATCGTGTCGGCGATCCGGGCCGCCATGAGCGGGGCGAGGCCCAGCGAGGGCTCGTCCAGGAGGAGCAGCTTCGGCGCGGCCATCAGCGCGCGTCCGACGGCGAGCATCTGCTGTTCGCCGCCGGACAGCAGTCCGGCGCGCTGGCGGGACCGGTCGGCGAGCACGGGGAAGAGTTCGTGGACCCGTCGCAGGGCCGACGCCCTCGCCCTCCGGTCTCCCCGCGCGCCCAGCGCCCCCGCCCGCAGGTTGTCCTCCACGGTCATCCGGGCGAAGACCTGCCGCCCCTCCGGCACCTGGGAGATCCCGGCGGCGACGACGCGGTCCGGCGGGAGCGCGCCGATCGGCCGCCCACCGAAGGCGACGGTGCCGGAGGTGACGGCCCCGCCGTGGAACGACAGCGTGCGCGAGACAGCCCTCAGCAGAGTGGACTTCCCCGCGCCGTTGCCGCCGAGAACGGTGACGACGGCGCCCTCCGGCACGGTGAGCGACACCCGCCTCAGGGCGCGTACCGGTCCGTAGCCCGCCGACAGGTCCGTGACCTCGAGGGCGAGTCCGGTCCCTCCCATGGTTCCCCTTCCGTGGCCCGTTCAGTGGCGATCACCCCAGCACCGCGGTGGCCGCCCGTCCACGTGCGGCGGCCGAAACGCTGCCGGTGACCAGCGGGCCGCGGCACGGGTTGTGCACGCGCACAACACCGCGTGTCAGGGGCCTGTCGGGAAGGAGGACGGGGTGGCATCCTCCGGGCATGGGACGGCACAGACCACGGACCGGCGATGACTGGAAGCTGCTGGCCGAGGCGTGTACGGCGCTTCTGGAGCGGCTGCCCGAGCTGGTGGACGAGCACCTGAGGGAACTGCACGCGTACGAACCGGCGTACGGCCGGATCGTGCCGTACGACCAGCACTGGCGTGAGGCCCACGAGGCGCTGCGGATCGGGATCGAGATGATCTCGGCACCGCGGGACTCACCGCGGCGGGACCTGGAACACGCCGACGAGCTGGGGCGGCGGCGTGCCGAGCAGGGGATGCCGCTGGAGCTGCTGGTGCACGCCTACCGGCACGCCGGTCATCTGGTGTGGGAGGCGCTGGTCGAGGACGCGGCGGCGTTCCCGGCGAGACTGGCGGTGCTGACCCAGTCGGCGACCATGGTGTGGCAGGCGGTGGACGCGCAGGCGGACACCGCGTCGGAGGCGTACCGGGCGACGGAGCGGGAGCTGCGGCGGCGTACCGACGAGCAGCTCCAGGCCCTGCTCGACGCGCTGCTGCAGGGCCGGTGTTCGCCGGAGGTGACCTCGCGGGCTGCGGCCGGCCTGGATCTGCCGGAGCACGGCCGGTACGCGGTGGTGGTGCTGCGGCACGACCGGCGGGAGGCCCCCGAGCCCTTCCACCGGCGGGTGCAGGGGGCGGGTGCGCGGTTCCTGTGGCGGATGGGCGCGGACTGCGAGATCGGGGTGGTGTCGCTGGCGGAGGGCATCGGTCTGGACGCGCTGTCCGAACTGCTCGACGGACGCTGCCCGGGACCCGGAGGGATCAGCCCGGTGGTGACGGGTCTTGCGGAGCTGGGGCGAGCACGCAGGCTCGCGGAGCTGGCGCTGCGGACCAGCCCGCCGGACTCGCGGCAGATCGTCCGGCTGGACCGCCGGATGGCGGGCGCCCTGGTGGTCGGCCAGCCGGAGCTGGCCGGTCTGCTGGTGACGGACGTCCTGGGCGGCCTGCTGGAACTGGACCCGGCCGACCGCGCGATCCTGCTGGAGACACTGGACGTCTGGCTGGAGTGCGAGGGCTCGGCGGGCCGGGCGGCGGCCCGGCTCTACTGCCACCGCAACACGGTCTTCAACCGGCTGCGCCGCCTGGAGCAGTTGACGTCCCGGTCCCTGTCCCGGCCGAGGGACCTCACGGAGATGACGCTGGCCCTGGACGCCTTCCGTCTGACGGCCTCGTGCTGAAGCAGGCGGCGACGATCTGAGCGACGGCGGCTCGCCGCCTGCGCCGGGCTGCCTACGCGTGCGGTCGGACCGGTCGCGGCGACGGCGGCGTGACGGCGCGGGCGGCGGGGTGTGGGCACGGGGACGGCCGGGGTGAGGGCGCGCGGACGGCCGGGTGAGGGCCGGTGAGGACGCGGCGACGGCGGCGTGTCGGCGGCCGAGGCCGAGGCAGGTGCCCCGCGGCCGGCCGGCCGGCGGCGGGACCGGACAGCCCGCCCGCCGCACCCGCGAGAACCGGTGCTCCCGGGAGCCGGCCCCCGTCACCGCTCGGAGCGGCGGCCGTCCCCCGTGGTGCGGGACAGGAGCCCCGAGAGTTCGACGCGCGAACGGACTCCCAGCCGGGCGAAGACGTTCCGCAGATGGTGGTCGACCGTGCGGGGGCTCAGCGACAGCCGGTCGGCGATCTCGTGGTTCGTCGCCCCCGCCGCCACCAGGCCGGCGATGCGCTGCTGCTGAGGGGTCAGCTCGCCCACCGCACCGGGGACGGCCCTCCTGCCCACCGGACCTCCGGTCGCGCGCAGTTCGGCCCGCGCCTGGTCCGCCCACACCCCGGCCGCCGCTCGCTCGAAGGTGACCAGCGCGTCGCTGAGCGGGCCCCGGGCCTCGACCAGACGCCTGCGGCGGCGCAGCCACTTCCCGTACGCGAGGAGCGTCCGGGCCCGTTCGAAGTCGTTGCCGCTCTCCTCGTGCTGCCGCATCGCCTCCCGGTACCAGTCCGCCGGGTCGCCCCCGCCGGCCAGCAGGGCCCGGCAGCGGGCCAGCTGGCCGGGCGCCTGGGGGTCGAGGCCGAGCCCGGCCCAGACCGCGAACTCCTCGGCCGCCCTGCCGGCCTCGGCCTCCCGGCCCGCCGCGCAGGCGGCCTCGACGAAGCACGGGACGACGAGCATCCGCAGGGCGAAGTGACCGCCGCGCGGCCCCCTCCCGACGAGGGGAGCGAGACGCGCCGCGGCCTGCGCCGCGAGCCCGCCCGCCAGTTCGGCCCGGGCGATCGACCACTCGGCGAGCGTCGTCGCCTGGACGAGGCCGTGCGCCCGGGCGGTCCCGAGCGCGCGGCCCGCGTGCTCCATGACGGCCGGGGCGTCGCCCCGGACGGAGGCCGCCAGGGCGAGGACCGCGTGCTGGTGGGCGGCCGCGTTGCGCTGCCCGGTGGACTCCGCCGTACGGAGGCCCTCCCTGGCATGCGCGGCGGCACGCTCGTGCTGTCCGGCCCGCAACTCGGCGTAGGCCAGGTGCTCCAGGACCCGGGGCAGCAGCACGGCCCCGGCCGTGCCGCGCATCGTGGCCAGGGCGCGGGCATGGACGCGTACGGCGGCGGGCGCGTCGCCCAGGACCAGGGCGGCGGCGCCCGCGCGCAACAGGCGGCGCGGCTCGTCGGACGCGCCGTCGCGGGCCACGACCCGGGCCAGCGGCGCACGCGCCTCCTCCAGCCGCACCGCGAGCGCGGCGCACATTCCGTCGCGGAAGTCCCGCTCCACCGCGTCGGCGCCGGCGTAGGCGTCGGAGCCGGTGAGGGATCCGGTGCGTTCGCCGCCGAAGCCGCTCCCGCCGAGCGCGAGCGCGCAGGCCTCAGGGTCCCCGGCCGCCCACGCCGCCTCCATGGCGTGGAACCGCGCGTCCGACGCCTCCTCCGGTGCCCCCTCGCGCAGCAACGAGGCGGCGAGGAGCAGCAACTGATGGGCGTCCCCGACCGGCCCGTCGCCCAATGCGGCCAGCCCGCGCGCGAGTTCGGCCCTTCCCCGCACCACACCGGGCAGCGCCCGTACGGCCTCCGGCCCCCGCGCCCCGCCGGCCGGCTCGCCCACGCCTGCCGGCGCCCGGAACCGAACGGACCGGTGGCCGGCGTCGCGGGCCGGACCGGCTGCTGCCGGGGTTGCGGCGACGTCCGCCGGCGCGGATTCCCCCGACGCTACGGGATCACCGGGATGCGGTACACGCGTCGGCGCCGCACCCCGCCCCTTCGTGGCTTCGTCCCCGCCCGCCGCACCCCGCCCCTTCGTGGCTCCGGGCGGGGCGAAGAGGGCGGACAGCTCCCGGCGTCGAGACGGCGGCAGGGTACCCAGGACCGCGCGCCGCAGGAAGGGGTCGTCGAACCGGAGTGCCTCCCGGGTCCCGCGCAGGAGCCCGTCGGCGACCAGCCGGTCGAGTGCCTCGGGCGACGCGCGTACGGCACGGGCCACCGCCAGGACCGCGTCCGCGCCGACCGGGCGCAGGGCGCCGGGCCCCCCGGCCCCAGGGCCGGCCCGCCCGGCGTCGGGATGCGGCTCGCCGGCGACGGCCACCAGGGTCAGCACCCGCCCGCACTCCGCCGGCAGGGAGTCGAGGAGTCCTCGGTACACCTCGGCCAGGGAGGCGTCGTCGGTGGCCGGGCCCGAGGAGGCGTCTCCGCCCAACGGCTCGGCGCAGGCGCGGGCGGCCGTCGCGGTCAGGACACCGGGATGGCCCGCGGCCTCGTCCAGCAGCCGTGTGCGGAAGGACGCCGTCAGGGGCACCCGGCACACGTCGTCGAGCAGGTTCCGCGCGCCCTCGCGGCTCAGCCGCCCGAGGGACAGCAGCCGGGCACCCGGCACATCGGGGGGCCGGTGGTAGGCGGCGAACGAGACGACCCACGCCCACGGCCCGGTGTTCGCACGCCAGGCCGCGTCGAGCGCGGTGCGCGAATGCGCGTCCCAGAGGTGGTGGTCGTCCAGGCAGAGCAGCAGCGGCGTGCCGGGACACAGGGCCGCCAGGGCGCCGGGCACGCCGCCCGGGCCACGGGCCGCCCGCAGGGCACGGCGCGCGGCCGAGGGGGTGGGCGCGAGGGCGGACACGAGGGCGCGTATCCCGCTCCAGGGAACGCGGTTGCCGCCAGGCGCGGCCACCCGGTGGGCCCGGATGCGGGAGTCCCGTACGGCCTGGTCCAGCAGTGCGGTACGTCCGGTGCCCGGGCCTCCGGTGAGCAGCAGGACGGCGCCCTTCCCCTCGGCGGCCCGCGCCGACAGCTCCGCCACGGCGGCGAGTTCGGACGCACGGTCGTACAGCCGCGGAGCAGCGGCGACCCTCGACGCTCCACTCACGCCGTCACGGTACTGGCCGGTAAGGAGTGAGGAAAGAGGGAGGCGTTGGGTCGGGGCCCACACCTCGGGCCCGCCCGCTGTGCACGCGGACAACCGGAGCCGTCCGGGGCGGGCGCCCCCGGGAGAGCGGCCTTCGCGGGGGCATCGGGAGCCGAACGCGGCCGGACGGCTGGTCCCGAGGTCCCCGCCGCACCCGTGGCGAGGACCTCGGGCTCGTCAGGAGCCGAGGGGGCAGGTGCCGCGGTACTCCTCGATCGTCAGGCTCGGCCGTGGCAGGGGGCAGAGGAACTGGTCGTAACGGGTGTCGTCGTCGATGAACCGCTTCAACCAGGAGATGCTGTACTTCGCGATCGTCGTGTCGGAGCTGTTCGGGGTGAAGTGGGTGGCCCCGTTGAGCTCCAGGTACGCCTTGTCCAGGGAGGCCGGCAGGCTCTCGTAGAACGGCTCCGAGTGGGTGGCGACCGGGGCGATGGTGTCGCCGTCGGCGCCCACGATCAGGGTCGGGGTGCTGATCTCGGGCCAGGTCTTGTCGGTGTTCCAGGCGGTGAGCGGGATGGCGGCCTTGAGCGAGGGCCGGCTCTTCGCGGCTTCCAGGGTGCCTCCGCCGCCCATCGAATGGCCCATGACACCCAGCCGCGAGGCGTCGACGCGGTCTCGCACAGAGCTGCGCTGGGTCAGGTGGTCGAGTGCCGCGAGGAGCTGGCGGCCCCGGCTGTCCGGCTGGTCCAGCGTGGTGAGGGTGTCGATCGTGAAGACGACGAAGCCCTGCGAGGCGAGCCGCGGTCCGAGCCACGCGATCGAGGACTCGTACGCGGTGAAGCCGGGGGAGATCACCACGGCACCGAACCTGCCCTCGCTCGTCGAGGTGGGGTAGTAGATGGTGCCGCCGCCGAACCCGATGGCGGCGAGGGAGGAGACGCTGGTCTGGGAGACCGCGTACGGACCGCGGACCGCCTCGATGGAGGCCACGGTCGGCGCGGGGCCGCGCTGATAGGGATTGTCCGCGGCGGTGGCGGCGGTGGCGGCGGGCGCCACCAGGAAGGCCAGGGATGACAGGGCTGCGGCGGCAGCGATGCGTCGTTTCACGACGGAGTCGTCCTCTCGAGTCGTGTGCCGTCATGGCATGGGCTGCGCGACGCCGACCGCGGGCCGGCCGGCGCACCGGTACGGACCGGCCCCGTCACTGTCGGGGCGACGCGGGAGGAAGACATCGGCGAAATGACCGGCCACCCGGTCCCGCCGTGCGCCCTCGCTGCGAGAGGTGGTCATCGACGCGGCCGCGCCGGATGCCGACGGACGAAGAGGGCACGTCCTCGGCGTGGTCGCGTCCCCGCCGGGGCACACTGGCGGCGTGCGCATCGTGATGATGACGGCGGGGTCGCGCGGCGACGTCGCGCCGTACACGGGTCTGGGCGCCGGTCTCGTACGGGCCGGACACGAGGTGACCCTGGCCACGCACGGGGTGTTCGAGCCGCTGGTGGCGGGGTCCGGGGTGCGGTTCCGTCCGTTGCCGGTGGACCCGCGCGCCGAGCTGCACTCCGCGCGGGGCCGGCGGCTGCACGACGCGAGGTCCGGCGCCGGCAAACTCGTACGCCTCGTGTCGATGGCCCGCCGCGCGGTCGACGAGATGACGGCGGCGCTCGTGGAAGCGGCGCGCGAGGGAGAGGTGCTCCTCGTCGGCGGGGCGCTGGGGCCGCTCGGATACGCCCTCGCCGACGGCCTGTCGGTGCCCGCGCTGGGACTGCACCTCCAGCCGCTGCATCCGACCGGGGAGTTTCCCGCCCCCATACTGGGGACCCGGTCCCTGGGCGCGGCGGGGAACCGGCTGAGCGGACGGGCCGTCATGACGTCGGTGGAGCTGATGTTCTCCGACGCCGTGCGGTCCCTGCCCCGGCGGTACGGGCTCGTGGCGGCGGGCCGCTCCCGGGGCCGACGCGTGCGGCCGGTGCTCCACGGCTACAGCGAACTCGTGGTCCCCCGGCCCCGGGACTGGCCCGCCGGGCTGGAGGTGTCGGGGTACTGGTGGCCGCACGAGGCGCCCGGCGGACGGCTGCCCGGAGAACTGGAGGACTTCCTCGCCGCCGGGCCTCCGCCGGTCTTCGTCGGTCTGGGCAGCGCGACCGTGCCCGATCCCGAGCGGGTGAGCCGCGCGATCGTCACCGCCCTGCGGGCGGCGAAGGTGCGCGGGATCGTGCAGAGCGGCTGGGCGGGCCTCGACGCCCAGGGGGACGACGTCCTGACCGTCGGCGAGGTGCCGCATTCCCTGCTGTTCCCCAGGACGGCCGCGGTCGTCCACCACGCGGGAGCGGGCACGACCGGCGCCGTCCTGCGGGCCGGAGTGCCCTCCGTCCCGGTGCCGGTCCAGTTCGACGCGGCGTTCTGGGCGTCCCGGCTGACCGCGCTGGGCACCTCGCCCGGGGCGGTGCCGCTGCGCCGCCTGACCGCCGGGTCCCTGGCCGCCGCCCTGCGCCGGGCGACGCGGGACGGCTCGCACGCCGCCCGCGCCCGCGCGCTGGCCGACGGCCTCGCCGCGGAGGACGGCGTCGCACCGGTGCTGGCCGCGCTCGCCCGGCTGTCCGGCTGACCGGGTGCCACCGGCGGGGCGCGGGGCCGCCGCGCCGGTGCGTGCGGCCGGCGCGACGGGGTAGCCGCATGCGGAACCACCCGGAGCCGTACGCGCGCGGAGGGAGACACCATGTCCCTGGAGCCCGGATCCCGGCGGGCGTCACCCGGCGACGACGGCGCGGACGGGTGCCGGCTGCTGCTGGTGCGCCATGCGAAGGCGGTGCCCAAGGACCGGCCGGTCGACGACTTCGACCGCGAACTGAGCAAGCGGGGCAGGAAGGACGCGCCCCGCACCGGGCGCTGGCTCGCGGACTACGACCCAAGGCCCGACTTCGTGCTCTGCTCTCCGTCGCTCAGGACCCGCCAGACCTGGCGGCTCGCGGCCTCCGAGCTGGACGACCCGCCGCCCGTCGTCTACGACGAGCGCCTCTACAACACGCCGCCGAGCAAGCTGGTCTCCCTACTGGCGGAGCGGGGCCCGGGCCTGCGTGCCGTGGTCCTCGTCGGCCACAACCCGGGGATCCACGAGCTGGCCGCCGGTCTGTGCGGGAGCGGCCCCGCGGACCTGCTGGAGCGGGTGAGGGAGGGCTTCCCGACCTCGGGAGTGGTGGTGATCGAGGTGCCCGGCGGCTGGGAGCGGCTGTCCCCCGGCAGCGGAAGGGTGACCGCCTGCTGGTCACCGGCCGACTGATCCCGGGGCCGGCCGCTCGGCGACGGCTGACGGGTACGCGGGCGCCGGCGGGTTCACCGGCCCGGCGGTTCACCGGCGCCCGGGGGTTCACCGGCCTCGGGGGTTCACCAGCGCCCCGGGGTTTCACCGGCCTCGGGGGTTCACCAGCGCCCGGGGTGCCATTCGGCGAGGAGGGTGGTGGCGTCGTCGCTGAGGCGCTGGTCCTGGTGCACGAGGATGTGCTGGATCAGGCGCCGCAGCGCCTCGGGCGCGGGCAGACCCTCGGTGAGGGCACGGACGACGATGTCGGCCAGGCGCCGCTCGCCGAACAGCTCTCCGGTGGCGGAGCGCGCGTCGGTGACGCCGTCGGTGAAGAGCAGCAGCCGGTCGCCGGGCTGGAGCTGGGCCGTGTGGACGGGTGGGGGACCGACGTCGTAGCCGGTCAGGCCGAGGGGCGGATGGGGGGTTCTGTCGAGCGCGCCGGTCACGATCCGCCGGTCGCGGATCAGCAGCGGGGCGGGGTGGCCGCAGTTGATCCACTCCAGTCGCCCGCTGCTGGTGTCGAGGTCGCCGATCACGCAGGTCAGCAACCGCTCCGGGATCCAGCGCTCCAGGGTGCGGTCGATCTCCGCCGCGATGTCGGCGAGGCCGCCGCCGACGTGCCGCGTGGCGCGGCAGGCGGCCAGCGCCGCGGCGCTGCAGCCGCCGGACGCGAGGTCGTGGCCCATGGCGTCCAGCAGCGTCAGGTGCAGGACGTCCCCCGCCAGGCTGTGGTCGAACGCGTCCCCGCCGACGTCGTACGCGGGCTCCAGGACGGCGCTGGAGGTCACCGCCGCCGTGCCGATGGTCCGGGGCGGCATGAAGGCCCACAGCAGCTCCGCCTGCAGGCTCATCGGCCGGGTGCGCATGGTCCGGGTCAGGACGTCGCTGAACGGCTGCTTGGTGGCCAGGATCATGGCGACCAGGCCGGCGAGGGCCTCGCACCGGTGCCGGAGTGACGCGTCGATCTCCGGCGCGGTGACCCGCAGGACGCCCATCCGGCCGATGCCGTCGACGACCGGGAACCATCCCGTACGCTCCCCGCCGCCGGAGTCCGGCCGGCTCAGCCGCACGGACTCGGTGCGGTACGCGTGTCCCGCGAGCGAGTTGTCGACGGGCAGCGTCTCCGGGTCCCCGGTCCGGTCGCCGTCCGTGAGCGGGGATGCCTGCTCGGGGTCCGGGAGCGCCACCAGACCCTGCTGCTGCAGGTCGGCCACGTAGACCCGGGCCCCGGTCAGCCCCAGCCGCCGTCCGGCGTCCGCCACGAGCAGGGGGATCGCGCGGGGCGCGAGCCGGTGGGACGCGGCCAGCATGTCCGCCAGGACCGCGCCCAGGGTGTCGCCGTCCACAGCACCGCCCTTCGCCGCCGGTCACCGGCGGACCCCGGTGACCCTCCCATCATGCGCCGGTGCGCGGTCGGGGGCCGTCCCGCAGGCCGGGGCGACGCGGAGGGTCCCGGTCCGAACGTCTCCGGCGACGGCGGAGTGATCCCCGGAGACCCGGGTACGCGGACGCTGTCCGACCCGCGGGGGAGGAGCGGCCGGCCGTGGATCCGTCGGCGACGTGTTCGTCCCTGGCGCCCACGGTCACCGAAGAGGACGGTCGTGACCGGCTCCGAGGCGGTCCGCACGTCCGGCGCCGCGCCCTGCGGGAACACAGCGACAGAGGAGTGACAGCGATGACCGACCATCTGTGGTCCTTCAGCACCGAGTCCGGCCACCTGGCGGGTACCGACCTCACCGGCTGGCGCGTCGAGGCCTCCGACGGGCACATCGGCAAGGTGGACAAGCACTCCGACGAGGTGGACGACTCCTACCTGGTCGTCGACACGGGCGTCTGGATCTTCGGCAAGGAGGTGCTCATCCCGGCGCGGGCGGTGACCCGCGTCGACCTGGAGGAGCAGACCCTCCACCTCGCCCTGTCGAAGGAACAGGTGAAGGACTCGCCCGAGTTCGTCTCCGACAAGCACCTCGCGGACCGCCAGTACCGCGAGGAGATCGGCCAGTACTACCGCATGTCCTGGCCCTTCGGGGGAGGCGCGGGCGGCCTGTGACGGGCCGCCGGTCCAGCGCGAGGTGGCCGGCGACGTCGAGCGGTTCACGTCGCGCATCGAGGAGTGCGGCGGCCTCCGGACGGGCGGCCGGCGCGGATCGGTCCGAGGATCCGGCGCCGGCGTGCCCTTGGCAGGGGTGACAGGAGTCGAACCTGCGGCATCCGGTTTTGGAGACCGGCGCTCTGGCCATCTGAGCTACACCCCTTCGGTGTGAGGGAAGCGTGCCATGCCGACGGGAGGCGGCGCCACCGGATATCGCGCCGGGGAACGGGTCACCACCACGCGCGCCGGCACCCGCCGGAAACCGGAAGGCATGGATCCCGGTCGGCGGGGCAGGCGGGTGTCGAGCGATGGGACACGCTCACGCCGGACGATCCACGGTTTCCCCCTGCCGTGGGTCGGCGGCACCAGCGAGCGGCCCGCACCTCGCGGAGGTGCGGGC